>NC_013946.1:1858474-2168219 GCF_000024425.1 Meiothermus ruber DSM 1279 | reverse complement strand
GGGCCTGCATAATCGCGTAGCCCTCGGGGTGCCGGTAGGCCACCTGGCTGCCCCGGCGGTGGTGTTCACGCGGTGTGGCGAGCTGGAAGCCATAACGGGCGGCCAGCGGCTCCATCAGCTCGATGAAGAGGTCGGTGAGCTGTAGCGACTTTTGCCGCACCTGCTCCATCTCCACGCCCTCGAAGACCTCGAGCGCCGCTTCCAACGCGCTCATCGAGAGCACGCCGGGCGTCCCCACCGTCAGGCGCCGGATATCCAGGGCGGGCAGGTACTCGGGTACAAAAGCGAAGGGAGCCTGGTGCCCCATCCAGCCGGTCAGGAAAGGCCGGGTGGCCTCCTGGTGTCGCCGGGCCACGAACAGAAAAGCCGGCGCGCCCGGGCCGCCGTTGAGGTACTTGTAGCCGCAACCCACGGCAAAATCCACCCCGTGCCGGTTGAGCTGCACCGGAAGGGCCCCCGCGCTATGGGCCAGATCCCAGATGGTCAGGGCCCCTTTCTGCTGGGCCAGCCGGGTGAGCCGGGCCATGTCGTAGAGGTAGCCGGTGCGGTAGTCCACCTCGGTCAGCATCAGCACCGCGGTCTGCTCGTCGAGGGCCTCCTCGAGCTGGTCTTTTTTTACGAAGCGCAGCTCGTACCCGCCCCGAAGCTCGGCGATGCCCTGGGCGATGTAGAGGTCGGTGGGGAAGTTGTCGATGTCCGAAACGATAACCCTGCGCCCCGGGCGCAGCTCGAGGGCGGCCAGCAGCACCTTGAACAGGTTGACCGAGGTCGAGTCGGCGGCGATGACCTCGTCGGGCTCGGCCCCAATCAGCCGGGCGATCCTGGCCCCCACCCGCTGGGGCAGGTCAATCCAGCCGTGCAGGTTCCAGCTCTTGATCAGGCTCTGGCCCCACTCGGCCTGTACCACCTGTTCCATGCGGGCCACCACCCGCTTGGGCAGGGCCCCCAGCGAGTTGCCGTCGAGGTAGATGACCCCTTCGGGCAGCAGGAACTCAGCCCGCTTGGGGGCCAGGGGGTCGGTGCGGTCGAGGGCTTGCAGCTCGGCTAAGGTCATGGCTCTCCTTACTCGGGGATCACGGCAGTGGCCTCGATCTCCACCTTGGCCTGGTCTTCGATCAGCGCCCTCACCTCCACCACCGACATGGCGGGGTAGTGGCGGCCCATTACCTCGCGGTAGGCCAGGCCCAGGGCGTCGAGCTGGGCCAGGTACTCCTGTTTGCTGAGGATAAACCAGGTGAGCCGCACCACGTGTTCGGGCCGGCCGCCTGCCTGGGCCAGGGTTTCTACAATGTTTTGCAGGGCCTGGCGGGCCTGTTCGACAAAGTTGTCAGACTCAAAGACACCCTGATGGTTCCAGCCTACCATTCCAGCCAAAAACACCATGCGCCCTCTGGCCGCGATGCCGTTTACGTATCCCCGGGGCGGCTTCCAACCGGGGGGTTGCAGGATTTGCCAGCTATCCTCGAGCTTCTCCATGGCTATACCCTTTTCTGTTCTGCTTCCTTGCGCAGCAAATACCGCTGTAATTTACCAGTCTGGGTGCGGGGCAGGCTCTCGCGGAACTCGATGGCCCGCGGGTACTTGTAAGGAGCAATTTTCTGCTTGACGAAGTCCTGCAGCTCTTTCACCAGCGCGGCCGAAGGCTCCACGCCGGCTCGCAGCACCACATAGGCCTTGACGATCTGGCCCCGCTCGGGATCGGGGGCCCCCACCACCGCGCACTCGGCCACCGCCGGGTGGAGCAGCAGGGCATCCTCCACCTCGGGGCCGGCGATGTTGTAGCCCGCCGAGACAATCATATCGTCGGTGCGGGCCTGGTAGACGAAGTAGCCCTCCTCGTCCACCAGGTAGGCATCCCCGGTGATGTTCCAGCCGTGCTGTACGTAGTTGCGCTGGCGCTCGTCGGCCAGGTAGCGGCAGCCGGTGGGGCCCTTCACCGCCAGGCGGCCCACCCGCCCTGGGGGAAGCGGCTGGCCTGCCTCGTCCAGCACGCAGGCCTGGTAGCCCGGCACGGGTTTGCCGGTGGCCCCCGGCCTGGCCTCTTCCTCGGTGTGGGAGATGAAGATGTGCAGCATCTCGGTGGCCCCGATGCCGTCGATGAGCTCAATGCCGGTGGCCTCTTTCCAGAGCTTACGGGTGGAGGCCGGCAGGGGCTCCCCGGCCGAAACGCACTTGCGCAGCGAGGTGAGGTCGAACTTTTGGGCCTGGGCGGCCATGGCCCGGTAGGCGGTGGGGGAGGTGAAGACCACGCTGGCCCGGTACTCGGCGATAGCCGGGAGCAGAAGATCGGGGCTGGCTTTTTCCAGCAAGACCGAGGAAGCCCCAATGCGCATGGGGAAAAGCACCAGCCCCCCCAGCCCAAAGGTGAAGGCCAGCGGTGGGCTGCCGATGAACACGTCGTCGGGGGTGGCCCGCAGGATGTACTTGCCAAAGGTGTCGCAGATGGCCAGCACGTCGCGGTGGAAGTGCATACAGCCCTTGGGCTGGCCGGTGGTGCCGGAGGTGAAGGCGATCAGGCAGGTGTCGTCACTGGCCGTCTCTACGTTGGCGAAGTGCGTGGGTTTATGGGCCATCCGGGCCTCCAGGCTGCCCCCTTCGCCCCAGTAGACCACCTGTTGCAGGGTGGGGCAGTTGGATCGCGCGTGCTCGAGCTCCTCCCGCAGCCGCCCGTCGCACAGGGCATGCGATATCTGGGCCTTGTTCACTACTTCGGTAAGCTCCTTGGCCCGCAGCAAGGGCATGGTGGTGACCGCAATGCCCCCGGTTTTCATCACCGCAAACCAGGCCGCCACCAGCATGGGGTGGTTGGGGGCGCGCAGCAGCACCCGGTTGCCGGGCACCAGGCCCATATCCTGGGTCAGCACATGGGCGATGCGGTTGGCCTGCTCGAGCAGCTCGGCGTAGCTCCAGCGGAGGCCTGCACCTTGCAGGCAAAGGCGTTCGGGGTGCCGGGCCGCCATCCGGTCGAGCAGCTCGCTGGCGCAGTTGAGCCGCTCGGGATACTGGAGTTCGGGCAGGCTGAAGACCAGCTCCGGCCACTCCGATCTGGGGGGTAGATGGTCGCGGGCAAAGGTGTCAATGTGGGCGCTGTACCCCATCTCCGGTGCCTCCTTTCGCGGTCTGGGTTTCCTTGTAGCGTTTGAGCAGCTCTCTGGCGATGATGAGCTGCTGCACTTCGCTGGCCCCTTCGTAGATGCGCAGGGCGCGAATTTCGCGGTAAAGCGACTCCACCACCTGCCCACGGGTCACGCCCAGCCCGCCCCATAGCTGCACGGCCCCGTCTATCACCTGCTGGGCGTACTCGGTGGCGGTAAGCTTAGCCATGGCGGCCTCCTGGGTAACCCGCTGGCCCTGGTCGCGCAGCCAGGCCGCGCGGTAGGTGAGCAGGGCGGCGGCGTCAATCTTCACGGCCATATCGGCCAGGCGGGCCTGGGTGAGCTGGAAGTCGGCCAGGGTCTGGCCGAACAGGGGCCTTGTGGTGGCGCGAAAAAGCGCCTCGTCCAGCGCCCGCCGGGCAAAGCCCAGCGCGGCGGCGGCCACCGAGGTGCGGAAGATGTCCAGGGTCTGCATGGCGATTTTGAAGCCCTGGCCTTCCTCGCCCAGGCGCTGGCGGGCCGGAATTCGGCAGTGCTCAAACCTTAGCCTTGCCAGCGGGTGGGGGGCGATGACCTCGAGGCGCTCGGCGACCTCGAGCCCCGGCGTACCGGCCTCTACCACAAAGGCCGAGATGCCCTTGGCCCCCTGGCTGCCCGGCGCGCGGGCAAAAACCACGTAAAAATCGGCGATGCCCCCGTTGGAGATCCAGGTCTTCTGCCCGTTCAGGATGTAGTCCCCGCCCTCGGCCCGCGCCTCGGTGCAGAGGGCCCCCACATCCGAACCCGCCTCCGGCTCGGAGAGCGCAAAGGCCGCAATGGACTCGCCCCTGGCTACCGGGCCCAGGTAGCGGGCTTTCTGTTCGGGGCTGCCGTGCAGGGTGATGGCCCCCGAGCCCAGGCCCTGCATGGCGAAGGCGAAGTCGGCCAGGCCCTGGTGGTAGGCCAGGGTCTCGCGGATGAGGCAGACGGCGCGGGTGTCTATCTGCTCGTGCACCCCCCCATAGGCCTGGCCCCCCACCGCGTAGCGCGTCCAGCCCCCCGCGCCCAGCAGCCGGACGAGCCGGCGGCAGGCCTGGTCGGTGTCTTGCGTGGGGTGCGCGGCGAGGTGATGCTTAGCCCAGGCTTCCAGGTCGCGCGCCAGCTCGCGGTGCCGGGGCTCAAAGAAGGGCCAGTCCAGGTAGGCTTGATCCCGCATCAGTCCCCCTCGAAAACAGGCTTCTTTTTCGCCACAAAAGCCCGGTAGGCCCGCTGGAAGTCCTGGGTAGCCATGCAGAGGGCCTGGGCCTGGGCCTCGGCCTCGATGGCTTCGTCGAGGCCCATGCTCCACTCCTGGTGCAGCATCTTTTTGGTCATGGCGTGGGCAAAGGTGGGGCCCTGGGCCAGCATTCGGGCAAACTTGCGGGCCTCCTCGAGCAGCTCCTGGGGCTCGCACAGCCGGTTGAAAAAGCCCCAGGCCAGCCCTTCCTCGCCCATCATCACCCGGCCCGTGTAGAGCAGCTCGGCGGCCCGGCCCTGCCCGATAATCCGCGGCAGCATGGCGCAGGCCCCCATATCGCAGCCGGCCAGCCCGACCCGGTTGAATAGAAAGGCGGTCTTGCTCTGGGGCGTGCCGAAGCGGATATCCGAGGCCATAGCCAGGATGGCCCCGGCCCCGGCGCACACCCCATCCACCGCGCTCACGATGGGCTGGGGGCAGGCCCGCATGGCCTTGACCAGGTCGCCGGTCATGCGGGTAAAGGCCAGCAGCCGGGGCATGGGCATCTGGGTCAGGGGGCCGATGATCTCGTGCACATCGCCGCCCGAGCAGAAGTTGCCCCCGGCCCCGCAGAGCACCACCGCCCGCACATCCTCGGCGTACTGCAAGGCCCGGAAAAGGTCGCGCAGCTCGGCGTAGGACTCGAAGGTGAGGGGGTTTTTGCGCTCGGGGCGGTTGAGGGTGATGGTGGCGACGGCCTCCTCGAGCTGCCACAAAAAATGCTGGGCCTGGTAGCTTGCCAGTTTCACCGGCGGGCCTCCTTTCCGTTGAGGTGGGTTTTGAGTTTGCCCAAAAGCGTGTACATCTGTTCTTTTTCGCTGCTGGAGAGCCCTTCAAAAAGCTCGATCACCCAGCCTTCGTGCTCCTGGGCCATCCGGGCGAACACCTGGCGGCCCAGAGGGGTGAGCTTGACCGTGAAAGCCCGCCGATCCTGGGGGTCGGGCTCACGCCGCACCAGGCCCTCGGCCTCGAGCTGGTCGGTAATCCCGGTGACGTTGCCGGTGGTCACCATCATGCGCTTGGACAGCTCGCTCATCTTGAGGCCCTCGGGGTGGCGCTCGAGCTGGGCCAGCAGGTCGAAGCGGGGCAGGGTGGTCTGGAAGTGTTCCCGCAGCCGGGTGCGAATCTGCCCGGTGATCAGGTTGGTGCAGGTGAGCAGACGCAGCCACAGCTTGATGGCCTGGTGGTGGTCTTCGGCCAGGCGGGTCTCGAGGTCGGGCTTGACCGCCGGCATCTACATCACCTCCCCGCCCGCCACCGCGATGGCCTGGCCGGTCAGGGCTGCCGACCCGGGCATGCACAGCCACAGCACGGCCTGGGCCACCTCTTCGGGCTCGACCAGGCGGCCCTGGGGGTTGTGCCGCACCAGTTCGGCCCGGGCCTCGGTGGGGCTGCGCCCGGTCTTCTGCACGATGGCGGCAAGGCTGGCCTCGAGCAGCTCGGTCTGGGTGAAGCCGGGGCAGACCGCATTCACGGTGATGTTCTTCCGGGCCAGCTCCAACGCCAGCGCGCGGGTCAGGCCGATCACCCCGTGCTTGGCCGCGCAGTAGGCGCTCACGTAGGGGTAGCCCCTGAGCCCGGCGGTGCTGGCGATGTTGACGATGCGCCCCCAGCCCGCGGCCAGCATGCCCGGCAGGGCCGCCTGGGTGCACAGAAAGGTTCCGGTGAGGTTCACTTCGAGCATGGTTCTCCACAGCCTCAGGTCGGTTTTGCCGAAGGGCCGGCTCTCGGCCTGGCCGGCGTTGTTGACCAGGATGTCTACTTTCCCCAGGGCGTGGGACGCGCCCTCGAAGGCCTGCTGCACCTGGGCGGGGTCGGTCACGTCGCAGGTTTCCACGTGAACTTCCGTTGCCAGTTTGCGGGCCTGGGCCTCCAGCTGTGCCCGGCTACGCCCCAGCAGGGTGAGGCGGACCCCCGCACCGGCCAGCGCCGTTGCAATGGCAGCCCCGATGCCGCGCCCCCCGCCGGTTACAACTGCGTGCTTGCCTGCCAGTGGTTTCATCGGATGGCCAGCTCCTCGGCCCGCTCGAGCGAGGCCCGGGCCAGGTTGCGCTCGAGCTGGGCTTTGCCGGATAGGTACTGCTTGGGCCAGCTTATCTCGGTGTAGCCAAGCCGCGCGGCCTGGTTCAGCGTCCAGTGGGGGTCGGCCAGGTGAGGCCGGGCGATGGCGCACAGGTCGGCCCGCCCGGCGGCGATAATCGAGTTCACGTGGTCGGCCTCGTAGATGGCCCCGACCGCCATGGTGGCGATGCCCACCTCGTTGCGGATGCGGTCGGCGAAGGGGGTCTGGTACATGCGCCCGTACACCGGCCGGGCCTGGCGGGTGGTCTGCCCCGAGGAGACGTCAATCAGGTCGCACCCGGCCTCCTTGAACAATCGGGCGATCTCCACCGCGTCGTCGGGGGTGTTGCCGCCGGGGGCCCAGTCGTGGGCGGAGATGCGCACCGAGATCGGCAGGTGCTCCGGCCAGACTGCGCGCAAGGCCCGGAAGACCTCGAGGGGGTACCGGCAGCGGTTCTCCAGGCTGCCGCCGTACTCGTCGGTGCGCTGGTTGGTGAGGGGGCAGATGAAGGCCGAGAGCAGGTAGCCATGGGCGCAGTGCAGCTCGAGCCAGTCGAAGCCGGCCTCCACCCCCCACTGGGCGGCCCGCACAAACTCGGCCTTGACCCGCTCCATATCCTCACGGGTCATCGTGCGGGGGATCTGGTTGTGGGGGCCGTAGGGGATGGGGGAGGGAGCGATGAGCGGCCAGTTGCCCTCGGGCAGGGGTTCGTCCTGGGCCTCCCAACCCACCTGGGTCGAGCCTTTGGGCCCGGCGTGCCCGAGCTGCAGGGCAATCTTGGCATCGGTGTGCTGGTGCACAAAATCCACGATGCGCTTGTAAGCCCGCATGTGGGCCTCGCTGTAGAGCCCCGCGCAGCCCGGCGTGATGCGCCCGTCGGGGGAAGGGGCGGTCATCTCGGTAAAGACCATCGCCGCCCCGCCCAGGGCCCTGGCCCCCAGGTGCACCAGGTGGAAGTCGTTGACCAGCCCGTCCTGGGCCGAGTACATAGCCATGGGCGAGACCACCACCCGGTTCTTGAGGGTCAGGCCCCGCAGCCGGAAGGGGGTGAACATGGGCGGGATGGGCCTGGGGGGCAGGCCGGATTTCTGCGCCAGCCAGCGCTCGTAGCCCTCGAGGTACCGCCGGTCGCGCAGGCGCAGGTTCTCGTGCGAGATGCGCTGGGAGCGGGTCAGGAGGCTATAGGCAAACTGCTCGGCCTCGAAGTGGCTGTAGCGCTCCACGTTCTCGAACCACTCGGTGGAGTTGCGCGCGGCGTTTTGAAGTTTGAGCACCTCCACCTGCCGCACTTTCTGGTAGGCCTCGAGCACCTCGGGCAGGTGCGCCGGTGTATCGCCTAGCCGCTCGAAGGTGCGGGCTAGCTCGATGGCGTCCTCGAGGGCCAGCTTGGTGCCGCTGCCAATGGAAAAGTGCGCGCTGTGTGCGGCGTCGCCCATCAGCACCACCGGCACCGGGCCGTTCCAGTGCACCCAGTTCTGGCAGACCACCCGGGGAAACCGGATCCAGATGGCCGAGCCCCGCAGATGGGCGGCATTGGAGATCAGCCGGTGCCCCCCCAGGTACTTGGCAAAAAGCCGCTCGCAAAAGGCGATGCCCTCCTCCTGGCTCATCCTGTCCAGGCCGGCCTTCTGCCAGACCGTTTCGGGCGTCTCCACAATGAAGGTCGAGGTGTGCTCGTCGAACTGGTAGGCGTGGCCCTGAAACCAGCCCCACTCGGTTTTCTCGAAGGCAAAGGTGAAGGCCGGAAAGGGCTGGTGGGTGCCCAGCCAGACGAAGCGGCACTTGCGCAGCTCAATATCGGGCTGGTACGAAGCTTCATACTTTTTGCGGATGCGGCTGTTGATGCCGTCGGAGGCGATCACCAGATCGGCCTGGTAGACCTGGGCTATGACCTCGTCGTCGGTGACCTCGGTCTGGAAGACCAGGTTCACGCCCAGCTCCCGGCAGCGCGCTTGCAGGATGTTCAGCAGTTTCTTGCGCCCGATGCCGATAAAGCCGTGCCCCTCCGAGCGGATCACCCGGCCCTTGAAGTGCACCTCGAGCGCGTCCCAGCGGTGGAAAGCCCGGCTGATCTGGAGGTAGGTGGGGTGGTCGGCCTTTTCCAGGTTGCCCAAGGTCTGGTCGGAAAACACCACCCCCCAGCCGAAGGTGTCGTCCGGGCGGTTGCGCTCGAGCACCGTGATCTGGTGGGCGGGGTTTTGCTTTTTCATCAGCAGGGCGAAGTAGAGCCCCGCCGGCCCGCCGCCGATGCAGACAATCCTCACCGCCGCCTCCTTAACGCCGCTTGCTGGTTGGCTCCCCGGGTCTGCTTCATGGTTACCCCGCTTTTGCTTTAAGCCTAAAATATTTAGCTATAAGATAAAAGATTGCAAGACAGGTTACAAATAACGGGAAATAAACACCACCCAGAGGACGATCGGCCGAGCCTGTCGAAACCGACCGCCCAAACGGGCTGAGCGGGTTAGCGCCGGAGGGCCCGCCAGACCTTTTCGGGGGTGAGCGGCATGTCCAGATGAGCGATGCCCAGCGCGTCCAGCACCGCGTTCACCACCGCCGGGGTGGCGGCGATGGCCCCGGCCTCGCCCACGCCCTTTACCCCCAGGGGGTTGGTGGGGGAGGGGGTCTGGTGGCGGTGGGGCTCCATGGGGGGCATCTGGTCGGCTTTGGGCAGGGCGTACTCCAGGTAGTTGGCGGTGCGGTTCTGCCCTTCCTCGTCGTAGATGATGCCCTCGTAGAGGGCCTGCCCGATGCCCTGGGCGATGCCGCCGTGCTGCTGGCCCTCGAAGAGCAGCGGGTTGACCACCACCCCGCAGTCGTCCACCGCCACATAGCGCAGGATGCGCACCTGGCCGGTCTCGGGGTCTACCTCCACCACGGCCAGATGCGCCCCAAAGGGGTAGTTGGCGTCTTTGAGGGCAAAGCTGGCCTGGCCCTCGAGCCCCGGCTCCAGGCCGGGCGGCAGCTTGCGGGGGTTGAAGGCAGTGGCGATGATCTGCTCCATGGGCACGGCTTTGTCGGTGCCGCGCACCCCCCAGCCCTGCTCGAGCAGCTCGATATCCTCGGGGGCGGCCTCGAGCAGATGGGCGGCAATTCGCGCCACTTTATCGCGCACCAGGTCGGCGGCTTTCAGCACGGCCGAGCCCCCCACCGAAAGGGTGCGGCTGCCGGCGGTGCCCATGCCGTAGGGAACTGCCAGGGTATCGCCCTGCACCACCCGGATGCGCTCCGGTGGCAGGCCCAGCCGTTCGGCCACAATCTGCACAAAGGCGTTCTGGGTGCCCTGGCCGTGGGGCGAGGTGCCGGTGAAGATCACCGCGCTGCCGTCGGGGTTGATGCGCACGCCGCCGGTCTCCCAGCCGTACCCGGTGATCTCCACATAGCTACAAAGCCCGATGCCCAGCAGCCGGCCCTGGCTTTTGGCCTGGGCCTGCTCGGCGCGAAGCTGGGGGTAGTTGCTGACCTCGAGCAGCTTTTGCAACACCTCGCCATAGGCCCCGGAGTCGTACCTGGCGCCGGTGCGGGTTTTGTAGGGGAAGGGCCCGGTAATGAAGTTTTTGCGGCGGATCTCGGCGGGGTCGAGGCCCAGCGCCCGCGCACCCATGTCCATCAGGCGTTCGAGGTAGTAGGTGGCCTCGGGCCGCCCGGCCCCCCGGTAGGCCCCGGTGGGGGTGGCGTTGGTGTACACCCCCAGCATCTCCAGCTCCAGTGCAGGAATCTCGTAGGGCCCCTGCAGCATCAGCATGGTGCCGGGGGCGTTGCCCAGGGTGGTCTCGAGGGCATAGGCGCCCAGGTCGGCCACCACCCGCCCGCGCAGCCCCAAAATTTTTCCCTCGGCATCGAAGGCCATCTCCAGCTCGGCCACCTGGGCCCGCCCGTGGATGGTGGCCCCAAAGCTTTCGCCGCGCCCCTCCACCCAGCGCACGCTCCGCCCCAGGCGACGGGCCAGATAAGCCACCAGAATTTCCTCGGGGTAAACGTTAATTTTGGCCCCAAAGGCCCCGCCCACATCGGGGGTGATCACCCGCACCTGGTTCTCGGCCAGGCCCAGCTTCTCCGCCACGGCGCTGCGCAGGTCGTGGGGCATCTGGGTGCTCGACCAGACCGTGAGGGCCTCGCGGATACCGTCCCAGCTTGCCAGTACCCCCCGTGGTTCCATGGCGCTGGGGGCCACCCGCTGCTGCACCAGCCGCCCGCCCACCACCGTATGGGCGCGGGCGAAGGCCTCGGCCACCTCGCCCGCAACGGTCTTGCGGGTCAGGGCCACGTTGCTCGGGAGTTGGGGGTGGATGGCGGGGGCTGTTTCGGCCTGCAGGGGCTCGGGGTAGGCCGGCAGCGGCTCGTAGTCCACAAACACCTGCTGGGCCGCGTCGTGGGCCAGGGCCTCGGAGGTCGCCAGCACCGCCACCACCGGCTCCCCGGCGTAGCGCACCCGTTCACGGGCCAGCAGCGGATGGGGGATGCCGTGGGCATCGCGCGGTGCCGAGGCCGGGGCGTACAGCTCGGGGAGGTCGCTCGAGGTGTATACCCCCACCACGCCGGGGCACTTCAGGGCCTCGCTGGTGTCCACTGAGAGCAGCCGGGCGTGCGCGTAGGGGCTGCGCACCAGGGCCAGGTGCAGCAGGTTTTCGGAGGGTAGGTCGGCCAGGTACCGCCCCTGGCCCCGCACCAGCTTGCCGTCCTCTTGGCGCTTCATGGGTTGACCGATGTAGCGGTTCGACATGGCGATATGTTACCCACAAACCTCGAGGAAATGTGGGGTTGGGCGTATGCTGGGGGCGCTATGCCAACCCACACCTTCGAGCCCACCCACTACCACCACACCCTGGGTACCCACCCGCCGGTCTTGCGCATTGCGCCGGGCGATACGGTGCAAACCACCTGCGTGGATGCGGCCGGCCAGGATCGGGATATGCGGCCGGTTACCCCCCGGGGGAACCCCATGACCGGGCCTTTTTACATTGAGGGCGCCGAGGTGGGCGACACCCTGGTGGTTCGGCTGGAGAAGCTCAGGCCCAACCGCCGCCGCGGGTGGTCGGGGGTGGTGCTGGCCGCCAACGTGGTCGACCCCGAGGACGTGCCCCGGCTGGCCCAGGCCCAGGGGGCGCAGCGCTGGCTGGACTGGGACGTGGACCTGGAAAAGCAGACCGCCCGGCTGGCCTCGCCGGTGAGGGGCCTGGAGGGGCTCGAGCTGCCCCTCGAGCCCATGCTGGGCTGCTTTGGGGTGGCCCCCAGCCGGGGCGAGGCCATCTCCACCGCCACTTCGGGGCCGCACGGGGGCAATATGGACTACCGGGGCTTCAAAGAGGGGGTCACGGTCTATTTTCCGGTAGGGGTGGAGGGGGCTCTGTTCTTCCTGGGCGACGGGCACGCCCTGCAAGGGGATGGTGAAATCGCCGGGACTGGCATTGAAATTTCGATGGATGTGCAATTTTCGGTGGATCTCATCAAGGGACAGGCCATCCGCTGGCCCCGGGGTGAGGACGCGGAGCACATCTTCACTGTGGGCAATGCCCGTCCCCTCGACCAGTGCGTGCAGCACGCCACCAGCGAGATGCTCCGCTGGCTTACCGGCCCCTACGGCCTGGACATCCAGAGCGCCTCACAGCTGATGGGGCAGTGCGTCCGGTACGATCTGGGCAACATCTTTGACCCGGCCTACACCATGGTCTGCAAGATGCCCAAGAAACTCCTGGAACGCCTGGGCCCTACTTAGGCATGGTGCGGCGCAGCAAGTCCTGGATAATCTGGTCTACCCGCAGGCCCTCGAACTGGGCCTCCTCGGTCAGGAGCAGCCGGTGCGAGAGGGCCGGTCTGGCCGCGTTGTGCAGATCGTCCCACTCCAGGTGGGCCCGGCCTGCCAGGTAAGCCAGGGCTTTAGCCAGATTGAGCCAGGCCTTGGCCCCGCGCGGCGATAGGCCCATGCGCAGGTGTTTTTCCTCGCTGGCGAGCTGGGCGGTGTTGGCGATGGCCTCGAGGGCGGGCTGGCTCACCACCACCTGTTGCGACTCGGCACGGGCTTTTAGCAAGTCCAGGCCTTCTACTGGCTCAGGCAGCGCGGGTTCTTCCGAAAGAATCCGCACCCAGGTGGCCCGGGGCGGGGCCTGGACGGCAATCTTGGACATAAAGCGGTCGAGCTGGGCCTCGGGCAGGGGGTAGGTGCCCTCGAGCTCCAAAGGGTTCTGTGTAGCCAGCACCAGAAAGGGCTCGGGCAGGGCGTAGCGGGTTCCACCCACCGTGACCCCCCGTTCCTGCATGGCCTCCAGCAGCGCCGACTGGGTTTTGGGGGTGGCCCGGTTGATCTCGTCGGCCAGCACCACCTGGGCGAAGAGGGGCCCCTGTCGGAAAACAAACCGCCCATCCTCCAGAATCTCGGTTCCGGTCACGTCGGCGGGGAGCAGGTCGGGGGTGAACTGGATTCTCCGGTACGAAAGCCCGCTGGCCTCGGCAAAGGCCCGGGCCAGCAGGGTTTTGCCCAGCCCCGGCAGCCCTTCCAGCAGGGCGTGCCCACCCGCTACGGCGGTGGCCAGCAGCTCGCGGATGACCTGCTCCTGCCCAAACAGCACCTGAGTGAGTGCGGTTTGTAAGGCGGTTAAGTGAACTCGAGCGTCGCTCACGGGCCCATACTACCCACAGCCTGCTGCCCCTATACAGGCCCTAAACCGCAATTGGGCCTGTGGCTTGACCCGGGGGGCCTGGGCGGGCAGAATCGGGCTGTGTGGATTCTGGGTATAGACACCTCCTGCGACGATACCGGGGTGGGATTGGTGCGGGATGGGGTGGTGGTGGTCAACCGGGTGGCCTCGCAAACCCTTTTGCACCAGCGCTACGGGGGGGTGGTGCCCGAGCTGGCCTCGAGGGAGCACACCCAGGTGATTGACGGACTGGTGCAGCAAGCCCTGGGCGAGGCCGGTCTGAAGGCCGCCGATCTCGACCTGATTGCGGCCACCCGCGGGCCCGGCCTGATCGGGGCCTTGCTGGTGGGCTACACCTACGGCAAGGGACTGGCCTTTGCCTTGGGCAAACCCTTTGTGCCGGTGCACCACCTGGAAGGCCACATCTACGCCGCACTGGCCGAGCACCCCGAGGTCGAACCGCCGTTCCTGGCCCTGATCGCCTCCGGCGGCCACACCCACCTGTTCGAGGTGCCCGCGTGGGGCACCTACAGGCTCCTGGGGGCCACCCTGGACGATGCCGCTGGTGAGGCTTTCGACAAGGCCGCGCGGCTTTTGGGCCTGGGCTATCCGGGTGGGCCGGAAATCGAGCGACTGGCCGAGCAGGGCGAGCCCGGCAGGGTGCCGCTGGCCGTGCCGCTCCAGGGTCAGGAAGGGTTTGCTTTCAGTTTCTCGGGCCTCAAGACGGCGGTGGCCCGGGCCCTGGAAAAGGGCCACGCACCCGCCGATATTGCCGCCCGGTTTCAGCAGGTGGCGGTGGAGCACATCGTGCAGGTGGTGACCCGGGCCGCCCGGCACACCGGCCTCTCGACCGTGCTGGTGACCGGCGGGGTGGCGCAGAACACCGCGCTAAAAACCCAGTTACAGGCGGCGGGCCTTCGGCTGATGTTCCCCCCCAGGGGCCTCGCCACCGACAACGGGGCCATGATTGCCCTGGCGGCCTGGCGCACCCACGCGCGCAGCCCACACAACCCCATGGCCCTTCCGGCGGCGGCCTATCTGCCTCTGGGCTCGGCCTAACCTCCTTTGCGCAAGGCCACCAGCTCGGTTACGTTTTCGCCGTCGCGGGTTTTCTGGATGCTTTTGACCAGGCCCACGTTCTCGGCGTACCAGCTCGTGCCCTGGCTTTCGAAGTTGAAGGGAATGCTCAGGGGGCCGGCTTGGGCGCGCAGGCGGGTGGCAAAGGTGGTCTGCAGCTTGTAGGCCACAAAGCGGCCCGCCGGGGTGGTAACGGTCTCCTGTGCCACCACCCGGTAGGTGGTCTCGAGCGTCCCACTGATGTTGAAGCGCAGCGGCCCCTGCTGCCCGGTGCCCTGTACCTCCAGCACCAGCTTCCAGCTACTGCCCACGGCCCAGCGGTCGTAATCCGGGACGGCCACACCCGTTACCTTGACCACCTTCAGGTCGTAGCTCACCGGCTGGGCCCCGGCCTCCACCCGGCCACCCCCCTGGGTACCAAAGTCCACCGGGGCGATGCCCTCCGGGGTGCAGCGGTAGGTGGTTTCTTCTGCTCCACTGGCGCTCTGGCGCACCTGCACAAAGCTGTTTTCGGTAATACTGGTTTTGCGAATCGAGTAAGTGAGGGGGCGTTCCCCCGTCACACGGTACTGCCATTCCCAGCCGGGGCGGGCGGGGGCAAAGGGCTGGTCGCAGAGCTGGGCCAGGGCCGGACTGCCGAGCAACAAGACCCACAACAGGGCGCGCATACGCCCAGTGTATACGCGACCGCGCTATTCTCATCCGGACAGGGTACAATCGCATTTGGTTATGTTGGCCTGGATTAATAAGCTGTTGGATAACAACGAACGCAAGGTGGCCCGCTACTGGAAAGAGGTGGTGGCCCCTGTCAATGCCCTCGAGGACGAGGTCTCGAAGATAGAAGACCTCGCCGCCGAGTACGCCAAGCTGCGCGAACAGCACGCCCAGGGCGCGAGCCTCGACGAACTGCTGCCCCGCGTCTTCGCCCTGACCCGCGAGGCCTCCAAGCGGTTCCTGGGCCTGCGCCACTACGACGTGCAGCTCATCGGGGGGGCGGTCTTGCACGAGGGCAAGATCGCTGAGATGAAAACCGGGGAGGGCAAAACCCTGGTGGCCACCCTGGCCGTGGCGCTCAACGCCATCACCGGCAAAGGGGTGCACCTGGTCACGGTCAACGACTACCTGGCCCGGCGCGATGCCGAGTGGATGGGGCCCATCTACAAGGGGCTGGGCCTCTCGGTGGGGGTGGTGCAGAACCACTCGAGCCCCGAGGAGCGCCGCAAGGCCTACCTCTGCGACGTGACCTACGTGACCAACAGCGAGCTGGGCTTCGATTACCTGCGCGACAACATGGCGGTCTCCCCCGAGCAACTGGTGCTGCGCCACGACACCCCCCTGCACTACGCCATCATCGACGAGGTGGACTCCATCCTGATTGACGAGGCCCGCACCCCGCTCATCATCAGCGGCCCCGCCGAGAAGGCCACCGACATCTACTACCGCATGGCCGAGATCGCCAAGAAACTCGAGCGCGGGGAAAAACCACCGGTGGGCACCAAGGGCGAACCCACCGGTGACTACACCATCGAAGAGAAGCAGAAAGCCGTGCACCTGACCCTGCAGGGCATCGCCAAGGCCGAGAAGCTGCTAGGGGTGGAGGGGCTCTTCAACACCGAGCACATGGAGCTGGCCCACATGCTCACCCAGGCCATCCGGGCCAAGGAGCTCTACTTCAAAGACCGCGAATACATCGTGCAGGACGGCCAGGTCATCATCGTGGACGAGTTTACGGGCCGCCTGCAGCCGGGCCGCCGTTTTGGTGAGGGGCTGCACCAGGCCATCGAGGCCAAAGAGGGCGTGAAAATCGAGCGCGAGAACCAGACCCTGGCTACTGTTACCTACCAGAACTTCTTCCGCCTCTTCGAGAAGACCGCCGGCATGACCGGCACCGCCAAGACCGAGGAGAAAGAGTTCCAGGAAATCTACGCCATGGACGTGGTGAGCATCCCCACCAACCGTCCGGTGATCCGCCAGGACGCCCCCGACGTGGTCTACCGCTCGGAGAAGGGTAAGTTTTTCGCGGTGGTCGAAGAAATTGCCGAAAAATACGAGAAAGGCCAGCCGGTGCTGGTGGGCACCATCTCGGTGGAGAAGTCCGAGCGGCTTTCGGCCATGCTCAAAGACCCCCGCCATTACCTGCCCCGCCTCGAGGCCCGCGCCCAGGCCCTGGCCAAGGCCATCGAGAAGCAGAGTGGCCCCGAATGGGATCGCCTGAAGAAGGCCCTCGAGCGCCCCGCTTCCCTGCGGGATAGCGAACTCGAGGCCCTCGAGTCCACCATCCCCCCCAAGGGCAACATCCGCACCGCCTGGGATTACCTGAAGCGAGCTGTGCACACCCTCGAGCTCATCCGCAAGGGCATCCCCCATCAGGTACTGAACGCCAAATACCACGAAAAAGAGTCCGAGATCGTGGCCCAGGCCGGCCGCAGCAAGACCATCACCATCTCCACCAACATGGCCGGGCGCGGTACCGATATCAAACTGGGGGGCAACGCCGAGTACCTGGCCGCCGACCTCTTGCGCAAGGAGGGCCTGGAGCCCCGTTCGGAATGGCGCGTGGAGCTCTTCATTAAAAAGCTGGTGCAAGGCGCCGAGGAAGAGGCCCTCAAGCTAGCCGCCGAGATCGGCGTGCGCCAGTCGGTGATTGACGAAATCCGCCGCCTGCGCGATACCTGCGCCGCCGACGAGGTGCGGGTCAAGGAGCTGGGCGGCCTGCACATCATCGGTACCGAGCGCCACGAGTCCCGCCGCATTGACAACCAGCTCCGCGGGCGTTCGGGCCGGCAGGGCGACCCCGGCAGCAGCCGCTTTTACGTCTCCTTCGACGACGACCTGATGCGCCTGTTTGCCTCCGAGCGCATCATCGCCATGCTCGACCGGATGGGCTTCGACGACTCCGAGCCCATCGAAAACCAGATGGTCACCCGCTCCATCGAGCGGGCCCAGAAGCGGGTGGAAGACCGCAACTTCGATATCCGCAAGCAGTTGCTGCGCCTCGACGAGGTGATGGCCCGCCAGCGCGAGGTGGTATACGCCCAGCGCCGCAACGTGCTCCTGGGCAGCGACGAGGTGGTGCGCGAGGGGGCTTTAGCCATGATCGAGGACACCGTGGATGCGGTGGCCTCCAACTACCTGAACCCCCAGCAGCACCCCGACGACTGGGATATCGAAGGGCTGCGCTCGAGCCTCGTAGATTACATCCCGGCCCTGGGCGACTTCGACTTTGAAGCACTGCGCAAGCTCAAGGCCGAAGAGGGCATCGAGCGCCTGATTGAGGCTGCCCGCACCGCCTACGAGGCCCGCGAGGCCGAACTCAACCGCCAGGGCCCCGGCCTAATGCGGGCGGTGGAGCGCTTCGTGACCTTGCAGGTGGTGGACAACGCCTGGAAGGAGCACCTGCACAGCATGGACGTGCTCAAGCAGGGCATCTTCCTGCGCGGCTACGGCCAGCGCGACCCCTTCCAGGAGTACAAGCTCGAGGGCACCCGCTTCTTCAACGAGATGATCGCCAGCATCAAGAGCGAGGTTACCAAGTTCCTCTTCCGCCTGCAGGTAGAGGTGAACCAGCAGCCCACCCCGGCGCCGGTGGCCGAAGGGGTTGAGTACAGCGGTTCCGAGACCACCGCTCCGCAGGCCAGCCGCGACCCCTTTACGGTGCGCCGCCAGCAAAAAGCGGCCTCGGCCTACTCCGGCCTGAGCCGTGCCGAACGCAGAAGGCTCGAGCGCGAGGAGAGAAAGAAAAACAAAGGGTAGTTTGTGAACCCATGCAAAGGTCGGCTAGCGGGTTGCGAGCCGGCCTTTCGGGTGGGCTCTGGCCCGTACACCAAAACCGCTTTGGGTTAGGATAGCGGGGTGATCTTCGGGTATAGCTTTGTGATTCAACACCACCGCCGGCCCTTGCGGGGTTTGCGGGTGCCCCTGCGGGTGGCCCACCTCTCCGACCTGCACATTGGTTTTTTTATCCGCCAGGGCTCCGTCCGGCGCTGGGTGGAGGCCACCCTGGCCCAGGAGCCCGACCTCATCGTGATTACCGGTGACCTGACCGACTCCGGGCGAAAGCACCAGGTGCTGCCCACCCTGGCCGAGCTGCAAAAGCTCCAGGCCCCGCTGGGCACCTGGGCGGTCTGGGGCAACCACGACTACCGCTTTAATGGCTACCAGCCCAGGTACCCAGACCGGGTGGCTGCTTTCGGAAAGTCCAGCGCTAGCCCGCCCAAAGTGCCGATGCTGCCGCCACGTGACCTCGAGGCCTCCCTCAGAGAGCTGGGCATCCATTTCCTTCACAATGCGGGAACTCAACTCAGAACGGATCTTTACCTGGCCGGCGTGGAAGACCTGTGGCACGGCGAGCCCGACGTGGACAAAGCCCTGGAAGGGTATCGGGATGATGCCGCTTGCTTGCTGATCTGCCACAACCCGGACTACCTGTACCAGGTGCCCAGGTCGGTTGACCTCACGCTGTGCGGTCACACCCACGGGGGCCAGGTGGTGCTGCCCTGGTATGGCCCGGTCTTTACCTCCTCGCTGTACGGGCAGAAGTTTGCCGGGGGCTGGGTAGACGACCCGGTGCCGGCTTTTATCTCCAGGGGCCTGGGGGTCTCCACCGCGCCCTTGCGGGTGGCCTGCCCTGCCGAGCTGGTGATTCACGAGTTTGTACCAGTGCAATAGCTTCTCTCTAGCGCACCTTGTAGCCGATGCCCTCCAGAATCTGGCGGGCCTGCTCGCGTTCTTCGGGGGTGGCAAAGCCCATGCGGATGGCCCCCCCTTCGTCGCGGATGGCCAGCACCTCGAAGTTTTTGATATTCACCCCGGCGTTGCCCAGTGCGGTGGAGACGGTGGCGATTTGCCCCGGTTTGTCGGGCACCTGCACCACCAGTTCGTTCATCACCGGCAGCAGGCTGCGCTTGACGATGGGCAGCGAGTCGCGGGTGCGCTTGGCCTCCAGGGCCACCTCGAGTAAATCTTCGGGCTGCTCGAGCAGGTTTTCCAGCTCCAGCATCACCGCCCACAGGTCTTCGATGGCCGCGCGCAGGGCCTCTTTGTTGGCTACCACCATGTCCCGGCTCATGCGGGGCGAGCCCGAGGCCACCCGGGTTAGGTCGCGGAAGCCCCCCGCGGCCAGGAACATCAGCAGATCCTGGTGAGGATCCTGGGCCACCAGCCGGTTCAACCCCACCGCCAGCAGGTAGGGCAGGTGCGAGATGCGGGCCACCAGCCGGTCGTGCAGACCCGGGGGCATCTCCAGGGGATAGGCCCCCAGGTTCTGCACCAGGCTGCGCACGGCCTCGAGGGCACTCGGGGCTGTGCCGGTGGTTGGGGTAATGACCCAGACGGCATTCTGCAGCAAACCGGCGTGGGCCGCCTCCACCCCGGCTTTTTCGCTACCGGCCATGGGGTGGGAGCCCACAAAGTTGGGCAGAACCCCGGTGAGCGCCTCCACCACCGGCTGCTTGACGCTGCCCACATCGAACCAGATGGTGCGCGGGCTGGCAAACTGCGCCAGCTTCCGGCCCTCGCTGACCAGCACCCCCACCGGAGCGGCCAGCACCCCGAGCTCGAGGTCGCCCACCCAACTGCCCAGCGAGGCGTGTACCCTGTCCACCACCTGAAGGGCCAGGGCATCCTCGAGGGCTCCAGGGTCGGGGTCGTAGGCGTGAATTTCCTCGGCTAAAAAGCGTTCGCGCAGCCCTAAGGCCACGCTGCCACCCAGGAGTCCAATGCCAAAAATGCCGACTTTACCAAACAAGGGCTTCATCATAAAGCGAAGGGCTTGGTGGTTCAGGCGGGCTCGAGGGCGCGGGTTAGCCGGCGTCCCAGGGCCGGCAGCAGGGCCTTTACCCGGCTCATCATATCCGCAAACTGGGCTTCGTTGAGCTGCTGGGCTGCATCGGACTGGGCTTTTTCGGGTTCGGGGTGGGTCTCCACGATGAGCCCATCGGCGCCGGCGGCCAGGCCTGCCAGCGCCAGGGCGGTCACCCAGTCGCGCTTACCGGCGGCGTGCGAGGGGTCGATCCAGACCGGCAGGTGGGTCAGGCTTTTCAGTACCGGCACCGCCGAGACATCCAGGGTGAAGCGGGTGGACTTCTCGAAGGTGCGTATGCCGCGCTCCACCAGAATGACCCGCATATTGCCCTGGGCCAGCACGTACTCGGCCGACATCAGAAACTCCTCCAGGGTCATGCTCATGCCCCGCTTGAGCAAAACCGCCCGCCCCGACTGCCCGGCGGCCTGCAAAAGGGCGAAGTTTTGGGCGTTGCGCGCGCCAATTTGCAGCACGTCGGCATAGGTGGCCACCAGGTCGACCTGCTCGGGGGAGACCACCTCGGTCACCACGGGGAGGCCGGTCTGCCGGCGGGCCTCGGCCAGAATTTCCAGCCCTTCCTGGCCCATCCCCTGGAAGCTGTAGGGTGAGGTGCGGGGTTTGAAGGCGCCGCCCCGAAGCATCTGGGCGCCGTGCTTTTTCACATACCGGGCCGGGGTGAGGGTTTGCTCGAGGCTTTCCACCCCGCAAGGCCCCGCGGCAATCATCACCTCACCGCCGCCGGTGGCCCCGGTATCCCAGCGCAGCACGGTGGGTTTGGGGGAGACCTCGAGGGAGGCCAGCTTGTAGGGCTTGGAGATGGGAATAACATCCTGCACAGGCGATAGCGCGCGGAAATGCTCGATGAGCTCCGGGGTCGGCCCCTTGCCAATGGCCCCGATCAGGGTGGTGTGTTCCCCCTCGGAGACGTGGGGCCGGTAGCCCACCCGGCGCACCTCGGCCACCACCGACTCCACTTCTTGAGGCCCCGAACCGTGTTTCAAAATGATCAGCATTGCCTGACCTCCTTTGCACACAAAAAACTTCCGGGGATTTGGAACTCCCCGGAAGCATTGGTGCGATAAACGCCTACACAGGCCTCACGGGGACGACAGGCCAATAAAAGTACCCATAAAAGTGGGTATTTTGGCTTGCGAAACCCCTCGAGGTCTGCATATGCCAGTGAGCATATTGGCCCGGCCGGGGGTTTGTCAACCCGCACGCATAGGAGTGATGGCTAAGGTGCAGCGGGAGATGCAGACCAAACGCCCCTGCTCGTCACGAATCTCCACGCTCCAGACGGCTGTGGTGCGGCCGCTGTGCAGGGGAGTGCCGGTGGCTGTGACCTTGCCGGACTGCATGGAGCGCAGGTGGTTGGCGTTTATTTCCATGCCAAAGCTGGTATGGCCCTCGGGGGCGGCCAGGTACGCACCGATGCTGGCCACCGTCTCGGCCAGCGCCACCGAGGCCCCGCCGTGTAGGTAGCCAAAGGGCTGGTGCAGCCTGGGGGTTACCTCCATCTCGGCCACCACTTTTTGGGGGGTGGCTTCCAGGATGCGGATGCCCAGGGTTTTGACCAGTGAGTCGCGCTCGAGCTGGGTGGGGTCGATCTTGCTCATGGCTTATAGCCTACCGCACCTTTACAAAAAGCAAGAAGTCTGTTACAGTATATGTTTGCCTGGGGGCGTTCCGGTTTCGACAGGGGCTCTTGAAGGCAGTACGGCGTGTCGAGGTAGCCCATGGCCTCGTAAAAATGGGCAAAGCCATAACTGGCAACGTCCGTAGCAACAGCTACGCCCTCGCTGCTTAAGCCAGCGACGTTCTTCAGAAGCCCAGCCGATGGCGTACTGAATGAACGATCCAAAGTCGGCTAGCTCGAGGCAAGGCTCCGTAGCCAAGAGCGAACCCTTCGCGGAGCTTGGTTCAGGCCCGCTGTTGGTGGCGCAAGCCTGAACGACAACTAAACACCAACTACACACGTAGATGTCTGCTGGATAGGCTTCTGGACGCGAGTTCGACTCTCGCCGCCTCCACCAAATGTCGCCCGTGCAACCGCACGGGTTTTTTCCTTTAAGGGTGTTGCGCCACAGGGGCTTGCAGGCGGCCACGCAACGGCCGGTACTGGAAAAGATAAAACTCTGCTGCCAGCACCAGCGCGGCCAGCAGGGCCAACCAGGGGGCCATCTCTACGGTAAGCGCGGGGGGTAAGGGCCGGTCGGGGCTGGGGCGGGGCAGCAGGGTTTCGTTAGCGTTGAGAAGCCCCCGCCGGAGCTCGCCCCGGGGGGCGATCAGGTTGTAGAGCAGCACCGGAAAGGCCGGGAGGTCTTGCAGGCTTTCGGCGGGGGGCAGGTACAGCCCGTTGGGGTGGTACCAGGCCAGGGCCTGACCGGTCTCGCTGGAGGCCAGGGGCCGCCAGCCAGGGGCCTCTGGGCGGGGTGGGATGCGCAGGCTGTAGCCCACCAGCTCGACCCCCCGCAGGTAGGGGAGGGTGCGCTCCACATCGAAAACCGGGGCCTGTCCGCGGGCTTGTTCAGCAAAAAACACCGTGAAACGGCTGGGTGAACGGCGGGGTGTGCCGATCTCGAAGGCGATCTCAGCGGGGCTGCCCCGGCTGGTGCCCAGCAGCGCCAGGAGGCGCTCGAGGGCCGGTGAGCGGCCCGATACCTCGACCCGTACCAGCCGCCTGGAAAAGCCGGCCTCGTTGTCCAGGGCCAGGGCGTCGCTCCCAACGATGCGCGCAGAGGGCGTGCTCGAGGGTACCTCGAGGCTGGCGTAGCCGCTGGCTGGCACCTCGAGCGTATAGCGCCGACCATCCACCAGCACCTCGCCCCGCCACAGCCCGGGCCCTGCATTGGCCAGCGCCACAAAGCCGGGCCCAATAGCGGTGATGCCCACATTGCTACCGTTGCCGGCCACGTTGAGGTAGCCGTCGGTCTGGGGTGGGGGGGGTTGATCCGTAATGGTCAGCACCGGGGCACTGGGCAGCTGGGCCCGGCCCCTGGCAATGGCCGCTGGCAGGTCGGCGCCGGTTGCTGCCGGCTGGAGGTTTGCCAGTTGGTTTAGCAGGCTGCGCCCTGGGGCGGGGCCAAAGGTCTGCACCTGGCTGCTGGCAACGACCAGAACCGCTCGAGGGGAGGCCGCCAGGCGTTCACGGGCCAGGGTTTTCGCGCGCTCGAGGCGGCTGGGGGCTACGTCGGTGGCCGCCATCGAGGCCGAGACGTCCAGCACCAGAACCAGCTCACCCGGACGATCCAGCGAGACCCGGGGCGCGGTCAGGGCGAGCCCAGCCAGCAGGGCCGCCAGCAGCAGCATGGCGAGCCGCAGGTCGAAGCGGCGGCGGGCCCGGCCTTTGCGGATGGCTTTTTGCCAGAGCCATAGCCCGGCGGCGTTGCGCAGCGGAGGCTGCCGGCGCCGGTACCACAACCACACCAGCCCCAGTACCAGGGGTAGCAACAGCAGGGGCCAGGGCAGACCAAACGCAACCTGCACCCTCTTAGCATAGGGCGATGGAGCGAATTGGTCGACTAAAGAATGCCCGTACTCGGGTTTAAGCTGGTTTACCAGCGCACCTCGTAGAAGCCGCGGCCCACCAGGGTGTTGCCTTCGACCACCGTATAGGAAAGCCCCAGCCCAAAGCGCTGACCCACCCGCTCGAGGAAATTGGTAAAGGAATCCACTATTTCGCGCTCGAGCGCGTCGGCCTGATCGCCAATGGTAAGCGGCAGCAGCTCGCTCAGCGACCCAAACTGTTGCTGCAGGATGGCCCCCTGGTTGGTGAAGGTATAGCTCACCGCGTTGGCGGGTATGCGCACGCGGAAGCGCTGGAAGCCCGGATCTGTGCGCCAGGTGGGGTTTTTGACGGCGGCCAGGGCGCTTTTGCTGGTGGCTAGGATCAGCCGGTTGGCCTCGAGCTTGTAGTACAGCACCCCACCCAGCCCCACCTCCACGGCCTTGAACTCACCCTCGTTGCCCAGCACCTTGAAACCGCCCTGGCCCTCGGGGCTCGAGAAGGCCGCCAGGCTTTGCAGCAGCGCCAGTAAGTTGGCCTCGGCCGTCGGGGGATCGCGCAGCTCCCAGTAGATCAGGCTGTGACCCAGCAGGCCCTCGCCCAGTCCGTCCCGCGCAGGGGGCGGCCCTTGCACCGTTACGGTTGCGAAGCGGGCCCCAAACGCCCTCAGGTCTAGGCTGAGGCGCAGGTCAAACTCCCGCAGCAAGCCGGGCAGGTAGGCCCCCAGCCGGCTGAGGTCAAACACCCCCGTCGAGACCGAGAGGCCCCTGGGCAGATCGGCTGCGTTGTAGGGTTGTGTTTTGGGCAACAACAGGTTGGCCAGGGCGGGATCGGCGCTGGGGTTTAGCTCCAGGCGGGCCTCATCGGTGTAGCCGCCGGCTGTAAGCTGGATGGCATAGCTAAAGCGACGGAAGGTTTGGATGGCCCCCAGGGCTCGAGGGGGCAGACCCAGGCCTCGAACGAGGCTTTGTGGAAGGCTGCCCCACAGCACAAGATCCCCCCGCACCGGGGCTTGCAGGCCCCGCCGGTTCTGTAAGAACAGGCGGGCGTACTTGGGGGAGGCCATAAACACCAGCTCGCGGCTGAAGCCCATCTCGACCTCGCCGTCCCCCCCCACCAGCCAGCCGCCCTGGGCCCGCAGGCCTTTGGCCTCGCGGCGCAGGGCCTGCATGGCCTCGGCGCTGGGGCGGGCAATCACAAAAAAGCCATCGGTATAAAGCGCTGCTGCCAGGCCTCCGGCGGCAATTCCCAGAAGCGCTGCGTCGGAACCAGCTTGTTGCCGCAGTTCGCGGTTGAGCAGGGCTTCCATCCCGCTCTGCTTCCAGTCGGCGGCCAGCCCGCTCAGGTAACGGCTACCGCGCAGATCGTTCAGGTAAAAGCCGGCCACCGCCCCTGGGGGGGCCAGTGCGATGAGGTTCTGAGCCAGGGCCGGGCCGAGCAGTAACAGCAGAAAAATCATCAAGCGGGCCATGATTCCCATGTTACTAGACCAGGCCCCAGAGGCTGTGGTCTTTTAGGGCTGGGTCTAGGCTTCAGCTTTCTGCCGTTCGGCGATCACCTTCTGGGCCAGGTGGGGGGGCACCTCGGCGTAGTGGGAGAACTCGAGGCTGTACGCGCCGGTGCCCTGGGTGAGCCCCGACAGGGTGCGGCTGTACTCGAGCAACTCAGCCAGAGGAGCCTCGGCGCTCACCACGGTCAGGGCGCCTTCCTGATCCATGCCCAGGATGCGCCCACGCCGGGACTGCATATCCGATATAACATCGCCCACCCGATCCTGGGGAACAAAAATCTTCAGGGTGTAGATGGGCTCCAGCAGGGTGGGGCTGGCCTGGGTGACCACGTTTCGGAAGGCCAACTGGGCGGCCAGTTGGAAGGCCATATCCGAGCTGTCCACCTCGTGGTAGGAGCCGTGGTACACCACAGCCCGGAAGCCGATGACCGGATAACCCGCCAGCGGCCCGGTTTTGGCAGCTTCCTTGATGCCTGCCTCTACTGATTCCATGTACTTGGTAGGGATCACCCCGCCGGTAATCTCCCAGACAAACTCGTAGTCGGGGTGGGGCTCCAGCCGCAGCCAGACATCGCCGTACTGCCCGTGCCCGCCGGTTTGCTTTTTGTGTTTGCCCTGCCCTTCGGCCTTCTTGCGGATGGTCTCCCGGTAGGGGATTTTTGGGGGGCGGCTGATGATTTTGACCCCATAGTCGGCCAGGCGTTCCTTGGCGGTCTCGAGGTGCAGGTCGCCCATGCCCCACAGAATTTGTTCACCAGTTTCCGGGTTGCGCTCGAACTTCAAGCTGGGATCCTCTTCCAGCAGTTTGCGCAGGGCGTCGCCGAGTTTGGCCTCGTCGGCACGCGACTCGGGCGTAATAGCCACCATTGCCACCGGGTCGGGCAGGCGGGCCGAGGGCAACTCCAGGCGTTCCCCCTGCCAGAGTTCCATGCCTTTGTGCAGGCTATCGGCTTTGGGCAGGGCCAGGATGGTTCCGGCCTCGGCCTCCTCGAGCTCGATTAAATCCTTGCCTTTGGCGGTGTAGAGGTGGGCCAGCCGAACCGTGCCATTATCTGACTGCAAGGTGTCGCCGGCCCTGAGCTGGCCGCGGTACAGCCGGGCAAAGGCCACCTGCCCCATGAAGGGATCCACCTGCACTTTGAACACCTTGGCGGCTGGGCTGCCCTGTCCCCAGCACTCTTCGGGGGAGGGGAGGGCCTCGAGGAACAGGTCGAGCAGCATATCCAGCCCAATCAGCGCCCCCGCAGAGCCGATGGCGACCGGGAAAACCTGGCCTTTGCGCACGGCCTCGTGGAAGGCCCTCGAGAGGGCCACCTCCTCCACTTCGCCGCCCTCGAGGTACTTCTCCAGCAGGCTTTCATCGGTCTCGATGATGGCCTCGCGGGCTTCGTTACGGTATTTTTCGACCTGGGCTTTCTGGTCTTCGGGAATGCTGGTAATCACCGGGCGGCCCTTGTCGTAGCGGAAGGCCCGGTCGTGCAGCACGTCAATCAGCCCAACCCACTGCCCGTTTTCATAAAGCGGCAGGTGGGCCGGGAGGATGTGCCCTAGCGTGGAGCGCAGATCCTCGATCAGCGCAAAGAAATCGCCCCCTTTTTCCAGCTTGGTGACCACCACCATCCGGGGCAGCTCCAGCCGCTCGGCCACCGTCCAGGCCCGCTCGGTGCCAATCTGCACCCCTGCTTCTGCCGAAACCGCCACCACCGCCGAGTCGGCGGCCTCCATGGCACCCCGAATTTCACCCACAAAATCGCTGTAGCCTGGGGCGTCGAGCAGGTAAACGCGGTGTCCCTGGTAGGTCAGGGGCAGCACCGCCGTGCGAACCGAGACCCGGTGGGCTTTTTCCTCCGGGGTGTAGTCGGAGGTGGTGCTGCCCTCTTCTACCTTGCCCATGCGATCCTTGCCCCCGGTGAAGTACAGAAGCGCCTCACCAAGGGTGGTTTTACCGCTGCCGCTGTGCCCCACGAGGGCGACAGTGCGAATCATGGTTGACCTCCTTGTGGCCTCAGTATAAGGCTTTGGAGGAGACAAAAATACCCAATACCTGGGAACGTATGCTAGACTTGCTTTTTGTTGTAGGGATTGTCGAAGGATCCCCCTGCCCATGGTTGAGTTTGCTATCAAGGCTTTTCTGACCCTGTTTGTGCTGATAGACCCTATCGGCCTGATCCCGCTTTTTTTGGGGTTGGTCGGTGTTCGTAGCTACCAGGAGCAGAAGAAAATTGCCCTGCGCTCTACCCTGGTTGCCGGGCTCCTGATACTGGGCTTTGCCATACTGGGTGGGGTGATCCTCCGCCACCTGGGCATCAGCCTCGAGGCCCTCAAGGTGGCCGGGGGGTTGCTGCTGTTCAAAATCGCCCTGGACATGATCAACGCCCAGCTCGAGCGCGAGACCGACGAGGAGCACGCCGAGTCCCAGGCCCGAACCGATATCTCGGTCTTTCCCCTGGCCATCCCCCTCATCGCTGGGCCCGGCACCCTGGCGGGGGTGCTGATCCTCACCGGGTCGGCCCCAGGGGGAATATGGGGGTTCGTGGTGGTGCTGGCCATGGCCGCGCTGGTGCTGTTTCTGACCTACTGGTCGCTCAGGGCCGCGCTCAAGTTCTCGAGTTCGCTGGGCCGCACCGGTATCAACGTGATCACCCGGGTGCTGGGCATCCTGCTGGCCGCGCTGGCCGTGCAGTACGTGGCCGATGGGATGCGGGTTTTGCTCAAGCTCGGCTAAACGGTTACGAGTTTACGCCCAGCAGCAGTTCGCGCGCGTGCTCGAGGGCGGCCTCGGAGTAGCTGCCCGAGAGCATCCGGGCTAGCTCGCGCACCCGTTCTTCATCCTGCACCTGCTGAATTTCCACACTGGCACCGTGCTTGACCACCCGGTAGTGCTTCTGGGCTCGAGCGGCAATTTGTGGAAGGTGGGTCACCACCAGCACCTGGCGCTCCTGGGCCAGCCGGGCCAGCCGCTCGGCCACCTGCCAGGCGGCCTCACCCCCTACCCCGGCATCCACCTCATCGAACACCACCGTTTCGGCCTCGGTGCCGGTCAACAGGGCCAGGGCCAGCATGACCCGCGAAAGCTCGCCGCCCGAGGCAGCCTTTTCCAGCGGGGCCAGGCCCAGGCCGGGGTTGGCCGAAAAAAGCAACTGCACCTCCTCCAGCCCCTCGGGGCCTGGATGCTCCAAAGGCACCAGACCTACTTGAAACTGTGCAGCCGGCATGCCCAGGGCCCGTATTTCTTCGCCGACCCTGCGCGACAGAGCCTCTGCGGCCTGGGTGCGGGCCTCGGTAAGCTGCTGCCCTGCTTCCAGGAGCGCCTTCCAGGCATTTTCTTTTTGGCTATAGAGCTGGCTTAGCCGATCCTCGGCCCCCTCGAGCTCCACCAGCTCCTGCCGGGCGGTCTCGGCAAACTCGAGGATGGCCGGGATGCCTTCACCGTACTTGCGCCCCAGCTTCTCGATCAGGGCCAGCCGGGCCTCCACCTCGTCGAGGCGCTGGGGGTCGGCCTCGAGGTTTTCCAGATAATCCTCTAGCTCGCGGCTCACCGCCCGCAACGCGTCTAAGGCAGCCTCGAGGTCGCGGCTCAGGCTTTCCAGATGGGCATCAAACCGGCCTGCGGCTTTAACCTCCCTCGAGGCCAGGGTAACCAGCCCCAGGGCGTCGCCTTCCCCGCCCAGGGCGCTTATAGCGGCTGAAACCCGTTCGCGCAGGGCCTCGAGGTGCCGCAAGCGCTCCGCCTCTTGCTTGAGCTGCTCCTCTTCTCCCACCACCAGCCGGGCCTGGTCGATTTCTGCGATTTGAAAACGCAGGATATCCAGCCTCCGCTCGCGTTCGCGCGCCGCGGCTTCCAGCCGCTCCGTCTCACGCAGAATGGATTGATACTGCCCGTAGGCGTTCTGGTAGCGCACCAGCAAGTCTGGCTTGACCTGGGAATCGAGCAGTTTGCGCTGGGCTTTTCGACTGAAGAGGGTTAGCGAGGCGTGCTGCGCATGGATGGTTAGGTGCTGGGCGGTCTCCTCGCTCAACTCTCGCAGGCTGACCACCTCCCCATCAATGCGGGCGGTGCTGCGCCCCTGCGCCACCTTGCGCGAGAGGCTTTTCCCGTTAAAGAAGGCTGTTACCAGGAGGGTTTCGGCCCCAGAGCGCACCAGCCCTTCGGCCTTTTCGCCCAGCAGAAGCGACAAGGCATCTACCAGCACACTCTTGCCCGCGCCGGTTTCACCGGTAAGCACGGTTAGCCCAGGGCTGAAATCGAGCGCCACCTGCTCCAGAACAGCCAAATTTTGCACCTCGAGGCGCTCTAGCATACCTAGCCACAGGGTATCACATTCGTTTTGCTGCCAGCAGAACGAAGGCCGGATGCGGGGTCAGCACCTCAGGTCAGGAGCGCCTCAAACTCCTCTTGCAGGGCCTCGGCAGCCTGAACGGTGCGGCCAACTACCAGAATCGAATCCTCGCCGGCGATGGTGCCCACAATGTCGTCGCGCCGGAGCCGGTCGATCAGGAGCGCAATACCCGAAGCGTGCCCCTCCGAGACCTTCAATACCACGATGTTCTCTCCACGGTCCACGTCCCGCACGAAGGTGGGGAAGATACGCCGTAATTCATCCATAACATCTTCGGAGAGCTCGAGGTGGGCCAGGGCGTATTTGTGCTTCCCCCGCCCTAGCGGAACCCGTACCAGGCGCAATTCACTGATATCCCGGCTTACGGTGGCCTGGGTTACGTCGAAGTTCATTTTGCGCAGCCGCTCCACCAACTGGGCCTGGGTGGAAATGCTCTCGCGGCTGATAATTTCCTGGATAGCGCGGTGCCTCTGTTCCTTGCTTGCCATATCAACTCCCTGAATACCGAATTGAGATTATACAGGGCTCCGCGGCAATGTTCCAAAAAATATAGCGACAAAAAAGGCTTTCTTGGTTTTGGCTCAATGAATGAAGATGCGGGCTGTGCAGGGCGGCCCACACCCTACAAGTACGCGTTTCAGTCGGCAGGCTCGATAACCTCGCGTGGGTACATCTGGTCGAGGAATTTGGTGAGCCGATCTTCAGCGATGAGGTTTTCACCGATGAGAAGCCGCCCGGTTTTGAGCTCCTGCATGGCCCAGGTGACCGCGTTGGGGTCGGGTTTGTCGCCTTCCAGGGTGTGCATCCGGGGGTACTCGTCGGGGCTCAGAACGGTGTTCTTAAAGTCGTAACGCAAAAGCTGTTGAGCCCGCTTGGCCGTCACCACGGTTAGGCGGTACTTTGAATCGGTCAGGCTCAGAAGGGTGTCGATACCGGGTTCTGCCATAGGTATACCTCTACAACTACAACCAAGTTCCGATTGTACACCAAAGATCAGGGCTGATACTTGAGTTTCCAAAAACAAGCAATGGGCCCAGCGTGCAACCGAGGTTGATCCTTGCTGAGGCCATGGTTATGAACCGGCCTCGCCCGCCTCGAGCCGTTTGCGCTCGAGCTCGTCTAGCTCTTTTTCCAGGGCGGGATCTTGGGAAAGCGCCCGCTCGATGGCCTCGTGCATGCGGGGCTGCAACAGCCGCTCGGCCTGGATGATGGCCGCAAAGTCGGAGACAGCCTTGTCGAGCTGGTCATTGACCAGCACATATTTAAAACGGTCGGCCATACGGATTTCTTCCACGGCCCGCTCCAGCCGCTTGCGAATCTTGGGCAGGCTGTCGGTGCCGCGTACCAACAGACGCCGCCGCAGCTCCGAGAGCGAGGGCGGGATGATGAAAACCAGGATGGCTTCGGGCAGGGTTTGCTTGACCTGCAAAGCCCCCTGCACCTCGATTTCTAGGAGCACGTCCTGCCCTTTGCTGAGCGCTTCTTCTACCGGCTCGCGCGGGGTTCCGTAGTAGTCGTCTACGTACTGGGCCCATTCCAGAAAGCCATTCTGAGCAATTTTGCTTTCAAAATCGGCCTTGCTCACAAAGTAATAGTCCACCCCATTGCGCTCGCCTGGCCTGGGTGGGCGGGTGGTCATGGAGATGGAATAGTACATACGGTGGTACTCCAGCAGCCTTCCCCGTATGGTGCCTTTGCCCACCCCCGAAGCCCCAGTCATGACAAACAGATTCCCACGCGACATAACTTTGGCATCCTATCAGAGCTGGAGGTTTAGCGCCACATATGGTGTGGCTGCACTTGAGATTTGGCCCGTAGGGTTTAGACTAACCCCTGGTAACGTGTGGGAGCTTGAATGACACCAGATTGGGTCAAAGACGCGGTTTTCTACCAAATATTTCCAGATCGTTTTCGCATAGGGCAGGGGCCAGCGGGCCAACCTGCGCCGGTGCAAGGTGCTTTTGAGGCTTGGGATGCCCCCCCTACCCTGCGCGGTTTCAAAGGGGGCAACCTCTGGGGGGTCATCGAGAAGCTGGACTACATTAAAGAGCAGGGCTTCAACGCCCTGTACTTCTGTCCCATCTTCGCCTCGACGGCCAACCACCGCTATCACACCAGCGACTACTTCCAGGTAGACCCCATCCTGGGGGGTAATCTGGCGCTGCAGCGGTTGGTGGAGGAGGCCCACCGGCGCGATATACGGGTGGTGTTGGACGGGGTGTTCAACCACTGCGGGCGGGCCCACTTTGCTTTTCAGCACATCATGGAAAACGAGGCGGCCTCGCCCTACCTCAACTGGTTTCACATCTACAAGTTTCCCCTGAACGCCTATACCAAACACGCCAACTACGCGGCCTGGTGGAACAACCCCGAGCTTCCCAAGTTCAACACCGCCAACCCCGAGTGTCGGGAGTATCTGCTGTCGGTGGCGGAATACTGGCTACAGTACGGTATTGATGGCTGGCGCCTGGATGTGCCCAACGAGATTGACGACGACGATTTTTGGCGTGAGTTCCGCCGGAGGGTTAAGGCCCGGAACCCCGAGGCCTACATTGTGGGTGAGATCTGGGATGACGCCAGCCGCTGGTTGCAAGGCGATCAATTTGACGCGGTGATGAACTATCCGCTGGGGCGGGCCATCCTGGGCTTTGTGGGGGCTGATGTGCTGGACAAAGACCTGGCTGCCAAAAGCGGCCTGGGGCGCATAGAAAGCCTGGGGGCCATGGCCTGCCACCACCGCCTCGAGGAGCTCTTCCGCCGCTACGACTGGGAGATCGTGACCGCCCAGATGAACATCATGACCTCGCACGACACCCCCCGCATCTTCAGTATTTTGCGCGGCCAGGTTGAGCGGGTGCAGTTGGCTTTTGCCATGCTTTTCACCCTTCCAGGCGCACCCACGGTCTACTACGGTGACGAGATCGGCATGGCCGGAGGCCACGATCCCGACAACCGCCGCGGCATGATCTGGGATGAGTCTCGCTGGCACAAATCCATTCAGCAGACCATCCAGCAGATGTCGGCTTTGCGTCGCTCGTTGCCAGCGCTGCGCCGGGGGCGCTACCAGTACCTGTATGCCCAGGACGGCCACCTGGCCTTTGCCCGTACCCTCGAGCATTCCAGCGTGGTGGTAACGATCAATACCTCCCCGGAACCCTGGCGCATCGATTTTCCTCTGCACGGGCTGTGGCCGCGGGGCGAGCGGACGGTCGACCGGTTATCAGGCAAAACAGGCCGCTGCGTGGGCGGTTATCTGGAAGATGGTGTCCTCGAGCCGTTTAGCCTGGCGGTTTGGCAGCCCCTTGAATAGGAACCGGGTGGCTGGGATTTTCTGCCTGTAACAGATGCAATCCAGCATAGAATTACTGCTTATAGTGTCTAGATGCTATAAGAATCACAATATATGAGCCTTGCTTCTGGGCGGGTCTTGGCATATTATGTAACTATCGTATTGCTAGCATTCTTAATCGTTACTCTGGTCTACTTGCCAGGAACACACAACCGGTAGTAGCATTTAGCGCGGAAGCCCCTATATATAGTGCCACCAGGGTGGCCGGGGTGTTCTTGCTGAAAATTGGGAGGAGTTCATGCATAGCTTTGAGCCTGCACCGTTCGATGACCATGCCCAAGCCATAGCCAAGCGCCAGTATATGCAGCCGGGCGATGGGGATGTGTTTGGCATGTTTCGCCGGGTGGCTACCTGGGTGGCTTCGCCGGAAAAATCCGAGCAGGATAAGCAATACTGGAGCGAGCAGTTTTACCGGTTGATGGCTTCCAAACGCTTTTGCCCGGGTGGGCGGGTGCTGGCAGGGGCGGGCACCCAGCACGGTAATGTGCTCAACTGCTTTGTACAGGGCGCAACCGAACACGACCCCAGCAGCTTTGATGGGGTGATGGAGGTTGCAACCAAGCTGGCCCTGGTGACCAAGGTGGGGGGGGGAAACGGCGTCAACCTTGACCCCTACGTTTCGCGCAAGCATGCCGGCCCCCGCGGTACGGTGCGCGGCTTCGCTTACATTGCCGCCGACCACGCCGACGTCGAGGATTTCATCAAGGGCATGATGCGCCCCCCCATTAACCCCGATGGCGATAAGGAACAGATCACCGTGCGTAACTGGACGCGGGTGGTTTACGGCCTTTTGAAGCCCGAACTCGCGGCGCTGGCCCGGCGCAACGGGGTGATGACCGTGCGCGAGCGGCCCGGCGACGTGCTGGTAGTGCCCGACGATATGCGCGGCATTATCGAGGCGGCCAAATCGGCCTCGAGCCTGGCCGTAAAGGGCCAGGAACCCCATGTGGACTTCAGCAGCCTGCGGCCCGAGGGGGCGCCCATCCGGGGCAGCGGTGGTACCAGCAGCGGCCCGGTGAGCTTTTTGGTGGAGATTTTCGATAACTTTTTGGAGTGGGCCAACCTGGGGGCCGAAAAAGCCGGCCCCGTTGCCACCCTGCGCTATGTGTACGCCCCGGTGCTGCGGGTGGTGCGCCAGGGTGGAACCCGTCGTGGTGCTGGGATGGCCACCATCGCCATTGACCACCCCGACCTGCTGGACTTCCTGACCGCCAAAGACCTCGACCGGGAGGCCAGCGAGGGCGATATTTCTACCTTCAACATCTCGATTCTGGTCACCGAAGCCTTCTGGCAGACCCTGCAAGCCGATGGGCTATGGGCAGTGGAACCTTCGGAGGTGCCAGGTAAATACTACCCCTACCCGGTGCAGGGGCCCTACACAGGGGCGCTGCCCGACCTGCCCGAGCGCGCCCAGGATGGTGCCCGGCCCATCCCGGTCTACGATGGCAAGGTGCCGGCCAAGTGGCTCTGGCACGAGATTGCCTGGCACGCCTGGGCCACTGGTGAGCCCGGCTTGATCTTTGTGGATCGTATTAACGAGCTTTCGGCGCTCAAGAACCTGGGGCCGCGCTATCAGATTCGCTCGACCAATCCGTGCGGGGAAATCCCCCTAACGGTGGGCGAACCTTGCGACCTGGGGGCCATCAACCTGGCCGCCTACGTGGAAAACGGCGCGTTCAACTTTGCCGAGTTCCGCAAGGATGTGCGCACCGCGGTACGCTTCCTGGATAACGTGCTGGACGTGAACGTGTTTGCCCTCGAGGACAACCGCGTCGCCAGCCAGACCCTGCGCCGCCTGGGCCTGGGGGTGATGGGCCTGGCCGACATGCTCATCAAGATGGGGCTGCCCTACTCCTCCGAGGCGGGCCGCCGGGTGGTGGCCCAGGTGATGAACGCCATGCGTGAAGAGGCCATCGCCGAGTCGGAGCGGCTGGGCCAGGAGCGCGGGGTCTTCCCGGTGTACGAACAAAACCGGGCCGCCTTCGAAGCGCTGGGCATCCGCCCGCGGCGCAACGTGGCGGTGCTGACGGTGGCCCCCACCGGAACCACCAGCATGCTGATGGGGGTCTCGAGCGGCATCGAGCCGATGTTCTCGCCCTTCATGTGGCGGCGCATCGGCGGGCAGTACAAGGCTTTGCTGCACCCCTTGTTTGTGGAGATGATGGAGCAGTTCCCGGCCACGGGGCCGTTCGAGAAAGACGGGGCCTGGAACTGGGAGGCCATCATCGAGGCCATCCAGGCCAACCACGGTACGGTGAAGGGCCTCGAGGGCATCCCCGCCGCCATCGCCTTGGTGTTTGAAGGGGCCCACGACGTACCCCCGCTAGACCACGTGCGGATGCAAGGTGTGGTGCAAACCGCCTTCGATGCCGAGGGCTACGCGGCCAACTCGCTCTCCAAGACCATCAACCTGCCCAACCAGGCCACGGTAGAAGACGTGGAGGCGGCCTATACCGAGGCCTACATGACCGGCTGCAAGGGCATTACGGTTTACCGCGATGGCAGCCGTGAGTTCCAGGTGCTCTCGGTGAGCAAGGAAGAAAAGAAAGAGGAAAAAGCCCAGAGCAAAAGCCAGGAAACGGTGGCCGTACAGCCCGCCCTTCTGGAGGTTCCGCCCAGCCCGGAACGCACCGCCCGCCCCATCTTCGAGCGCACGGGCCGGTTGGTGGGCTACACCGATATGGTCAAACTCACCGCCGCCGATGGCACCCGCCGGAGCTTCCTGGTTACGGTGAATATGCAGGGCGAGCACCCGGTGGAGGTAATTCTGACCTCGGGCAAGGCCGGCGACGAGGCCAACGCCGATAGCGAGGCGCTGGGCCGCATCATCTCCAAGGCCCTGCAGTACGGCGTGCCGGTGGCCGAACTGGTCAAAACCCTGCGCGGCATTAATGGCGGCCTGTACGGCAGCTACCAGGGCCGCTTCGTGACCAGCAAAGCCGACCTGATTGCGGTGGCCCTCGAGACCAGCAGCAAAATCCAGATCGCCGAGGCCGAGCGCAAAGCCGCTCAGATGCCCCCTGACGACCGCATGGTGCCCCAGGCCATGCAACGGGCCATGACCGCACCCATCCAGAACATCCAGCCGAAAACCGGCCTGGGCAAGTGCCCCGAGTGCGGCGATGCCAACCTGGTGCGCGAAGAGGGCTGTATCAAGTGCTATAGCTGCGGGTATAGCAAGTGCGGATGAGCCGAAGCCTGGCGGAAACGGCTGCGGATTGCTGACCTAAAATCCCATACCGGGTAGGGTGGACAGTCTCCGGCGACGGGGCGCTCCACCCCTTTTGTTTGACCGCATCGAGCAAAGAACCACGCCGACCATTGGAACAGCGCCCCTGGTTTGCTGGCTGCGGCAAGCCAAAACCGGGTTCGTTCAAAAGGTTGTGATACCGTTTTTGCTTGAATCCTTCACCGCCCTGCGCAGTCAGAGGTGAAGGATTCAAGCCGACCGAAGGGAGTAGAAAAGCATTTCGGTAGAATCGTTTAGGCTTGCCATAGTGAACGATACCACCGAAATGCGTATGAAAGAGCCCTGAAGCACTATAAAACCGCTATCCAGTCCAATCTTTGCCAGGGTTTCTCCCTTAGACGGCATCCAAATATGTGGAGTGGTCGCGCTGAATTTTACTGTTCCTGTGCGATTTGCTAAGTGATTGGTACTGAGTTGACAGTATGCGGCGGCTGGTATAGACTTCGCGGAGGAAGTTCTTCTAAAAGACAGAATGCTGGCGACTCCGGCGGCTGGCTTGTCGTGGAAGCACTTCCAACGAAATAGGAGGAGACATGAAGAAGTGGCTTTTAGGCGCATTGGCCCTGACCCTTATGTTGGGTGGGCTGGCCTTCGCCCAGGGGGTAACCATCCGCGTGGCGGGCGACTCCACCGCGGTGGGTGAAGGCGGCCGCTGGATGAAGGCCAAAGCGGAAGAATGGGCCCAAAAAACCGGCAACAAGATCGAGTACATTGACTCCCCCGCCGATACCAACGACCGTCTGGCCCTGTACCAGCAATACTGGGCAGCCCGCAGTGCCGACGTGGACGTGTACATGATTGACGTGATCTGGCCTGGCATTGTGGCTCCCCACGCGGCCGATCTCAAGCAGTTCTTTACCGAGGCCGAGCTGAGCCAGTTCTTCCCCCGCATCATCGAAAACAACACCATTCGGGGCAAACTGACCTCAATTCCTTTCTTCACCGATGCGGGCTTGCTCTACTACCGCACCGACCTGCTGCAAAAGTACGGGTACCAGCGCCCGCCCCAGACCTGGACCGAGCTTGACCAGATGGCCACCAGGATTCAGGCCGGTGAGCGCCAGGCCGGCAACCGCGATTTCTGGGGGTTTGTCTGGCAGGGCAAGGCCTACGAAGGCCTGACCTGCGATGCGCTGGAGTGGATCTTCTCCATGGGCGGCGGCCGCATCATCGAGCCCGATGGCCGTATTACTATCAACAACCCTCAGGCTATTGCTGCTCTCAACATGGTACGGAGCTGGGTGGGCCGCATCTCCCCGCCGGGGGTGACCAGCTACGCTGAAGAGGAAGCCCGCAACGCCTTCCAGTCGGGCAACGCCGCCTTTATGCGCAACTGGCCCTATGCCTACAGCCTGGGCCAGACTGAGGGCAGCGCTGTGCGCGGCAAAATTGGGGTAACCGTGCTACCCCGCGGGGCGGGCCAGGAGGGCCGGCACGCCGCGACCCTGGGTGGCTGGCAGTTGATGGTCTCGGCCTACTCGCGCAACCAGCGGGTTGCTGCTGATCTGGTCAAGTACCTGACCAGCGTGGAAGTCCAGAAGGACAACGCCATCAGCCTTTCGCGCCTGCCCACCCGCCCGGCCCTCTACAACGACCCCCAGGTGCTGGCTAAGAACGCCTTCTTCAAAGACCTGCTGCCGGTCTTCCAGAACGCCGTGGGCCGTCCTTCAGGTGTGGCGGGTGCCCGCTACAACCAGGTCTCTGAGGCCTTCTGGACGGGCGTGCACGAAGCCATCACCGGGCGCAAGCCCGCAGCCCAGGCTGTGCGGGACATGGAAGCCGCCTTCCGGCGCATTCTGCGCTAAGTTTGTGGTGGTGCTTTGATAGGGAGTGGGGTCGGGTATCCGGCCCCATTTCTTTGGTATTTGGTAGAAGGATGCATTGAGCACAGATCATTGGACGATGGGCATATAAAGCGATATAGTAGCAGCACCTAGAAAAATAGCTGGCTCCCAACGGCTAACTTGAGTGGAGGTGTATATAGATGCTCACTATTCGACAAACCCGCTTGGCCTGGCTGCTGGTACTGCCCACGCTCTTGGTGGTGGCGTTTGTGGCGGGCTATCCCCTGGCGCAGGTGTTCTACTACTCGTTTCACCGGGCCGATATCTCATTTGTAGAGCCCACCGAGTTTGTGGGTTTTAAGAACTACATTTTCCTGTTGCAAGACCCCGACTTTAGGGGTGCGCTCTGGAACACCCTGCGCTTTACAGTGGTTTCGGTTTTTCTCGAGACCGTGCTCGGCCTGGCTATTGCCCTGGTGATCCACTCCAACTTTAGAGGCCGCGGTATCGTGCGGGCGGCCATCCTGATTCCCTGGGCCATCCCCACGGTGGTCTCGGCCAAGATGTGGCAGTGGATGCTCAACGACATCTACGGGGTGATTAACGTCATCCTGGTCAATACCGGTTTGGTAGCCAACAAAATCGCCTTCCTGGCCAACCCCAATACCGTGCTGTGGGCCATGGTGGCGGTGGATGTGTGGAAGACCACCCCCTTCATGGCCTTGCTGCTTTTGGCCGGGTTGCAGTTGATTCCATCCGACATCTACGAGGCCGCCGACATTGACGGGGCCAGCAAGTGGCAGCAGTTCTGGACGCTGACGCTCCCGCTACTAACCCCAGCCCTGGTGGTGGCCCTTATTTTCCGTACCCTGGACGCGCTGCGGGTTTTCGACGTGATTTTCGTGATGGTGGGGGTCAACACCGCTACCCGCAGCCTGGCCATTTACAACCGCCAGACCCTGATTGATTTTCAGGACTTGGGGTATGGTTCTGCGGTATCGGTGGCGATTTTGGTGATCATCTTTATCTTTGTGGTGCTGTACATGCGCGTGGCTGGAAAGGGGGTGCGCGGTGAGGACTAAAGGTCTGGGTTATTACGCTGGAAGGGTGCTGTTTTATGCGCTGGTGGTCTTTATCGTGGTCTACAGCGTGTTTCCTTTTTACTGGGCGGTAATTAGCAGCTTCAAAACCAGCGATGCGCTGTTTAGTTCGAACCCAAGCTTTTTGCCAGTGCCCTTTACCCTTACGCATTACCAGAACGTCTTTAGCGGGGCGGAGTTTGGCCGCAACCTGCTCAACTCGCTGATTGTGGCAGGGGGGGCCACCCTGATCTGCCTGGTGCTGGGGGTGATGGCGGCTTACGCGCTGGGTCGGCTGCGCTTTCCTCCCAAGAATGCGGTGCTGTACCTGGTGCTGGCCATGACCATGTTCCCCCAGGTGTCGGTGCTCTCGGGGATGTTTGTGCTGCTGCGGGAGACGGGTTTGTTTAATACCCATGCGGGTCTGATTCTGTCGTATATGCTCTTCACCCTGCCCTTTACCGTGTGGGTGCTGACCGGCTACTTTCGGGGGCTGCCGCGGGAGCTCGAGGAGGCCGCCTACGTGGACGGGGCCACGCCCATGCAAACCCTGATCAAGGTCATGCTGCCCCTCACCGGCCCTGGTCTGGTGACCACCGGCCTGCTGGCCTTTATCGCCGCCTGGAACGAGTACCTCTTCGCCCTGACCTTTACCATTGGTAACAACGTGCGCACCGTGCCGGTGGCCATTGCCTCGTTTGGTGGGGCCACCCCCTTTGAGATTCCCTGGGGTTCGATTATGGCGGCCTCGGTGGTGGTGACGGTGCCGCTGGTGATCCTGGTGCTGATCTTCCAGCAGCGCATCGTGGCCGGGCTGACTGCGGGGGCTGTGAAAGGCTGAGCCATCGTTTTGCACGGGTGTGTGCCGGGAGCCTCGAGGTTTTGAGAAACCCGCGGCCCGGTTGTGGGTGTCTGGGATTCTTGAGTGAGCTACGCTGGGAGGCTTTTTGAACGAACTGCTGAACTGGGACATTCCCTTTGATCGGATGGATCGGTTGGCCCTCGAGGGGGGGCTGGTGCAGGCTAGGGTGGAACAGGTCGAACACGAGGGGGTGCGGGCCTGGCGGCTCCTGCTGACCCAGCGGCCCCGCGACACCGCCAAGGAGGGCCCGGCGGTGCGGGGGGTGGCGCGCAGGCAACCCCAGAAGGTGGCAGAAAGTTACCTCGCTGAAGGGCTTTCGCCGCTGGCGCTGGGGGAGCAGGGGCTTGGGTGGGGGGGCCTCGAGCTGGCCTTTTGGGGCTGCCCACACCGCGAGGTTCCACCGCTGCTGCGGCTGCTCACCGACGGCGTACCTTACCCTCTGCTGGCCCTTAGCTTTCCGCTGGGTGCGGCCCGCTACCTGGGGCTGGGGGAGCGGGTGGGGGGGCTCGAGCGCCGGGGGGGGCGGTACTGGAACTTTACCGCCGACCAGCCCCCCCGGCCGGGCCGCGACCCCCTCTACCAGGCCAGCCCCCTTCTACTGCGGGTTGAGGGCGACCGGGCCTGGGGGCTGCTCCTGGACGAGAGCTATCCCAGCCTGTTCGACCTGGGCTTTTCCCATCCCGCCGAGGCCCGCCTGGCGGTGGCCGGGCCCACGCTCGACCTGTACTTGCTAGAGGGTAGCCTGCTGGAGGTGGTGGCCGGCCTGACCCGTCTGACCGGGAGGCCGCCCATGCCCCCTTTGTGGGCCCTGGGCTACCACCAGTGCCGCTACAGCTACGCCGACGAAGCCTCGGTGCGGGAGGTGGTGGAGCAGTTTGCTGCCCAGGGGCTGCCCCTGGAGGCGGTCTGGCTCGATATCCACTACATGGACGGGTACAAGGTCTTTACGGCCAGCCCCCAGCGTTTCCCCCGGCTGGCCGCCCTGGCCCAGGAGTTGTCGGAGCGGGGGGTGCGGCTGGTGCCCATCGTGGATCCTGGGGTGAAGGCCGAGGAGGGGTACGCGGTATTTGAGGAGGGCAGGCGCCGCCAGGTGTTCATTCAGGACGACCGGGACGAGCTGCTGGTGGGGGGGGTCTGGCCCCGCCGGGCGGTCTGGCCCGACTTTAGCCGCGAGGAGGTTCGCGCCTTCTGGGCCGAAGAGGTGCAGAAGTTTGCGGGAACATACGGATTTGCGGGCATCTGGAACGATATGAACGAGCCTGCGGTGCTGGAGCTGGGGGGCGCTGAGCCGCCCGATAAGGCCCTGCCCCTCACCGCCCGGCAGGGGGCCCTGAGCCACCTCGAGGCCCGCAACCTGTATGCCCTGGGCATGGCCGAGGCCACCTACCGGGGCCTGGAAGCCCTGGGGCGGCGGCCCTTCATCCTGACCCGCAGCGGTTTCCCTGGCATCCAGCGCTACGCTTTTGTGTGGACGGGCGACAACGAAAGCCGCTACGAGGACCTGGCCCTCTCGGTGCCGATGCTACTCTCCCTGGGGCTTTCGGGGATACCCCTGGCCGGCAGTGATGTGGGCGGGTTTGGCCTGGATGCTGAGCCCGAACTGCTGCTGCGCTGGATGTGGCTGGGTGCCCTGTACCCCTTCTTCCGCAACCACAGCGCCCTGGGCACCCGCCGCCAGGAGCCCTACGCTTTTGGCGAGCCCTGGACGAGCCAGATGCGCGAGGCCCTGCGCTTCCGCTACCGGCTGCTGCCCTACCTCTACAGCCTGGCCCGCACCGCCCACGAGGAGGGGCTGCCGCTCCTGCGCCCGCTTGGGCTGCACTGGCCTGGGGAGGCGGCGGCCTGGCGCGACGACCAGTTTTTGCTGGGCGAAGCCCTGCTGGCCGCCCCGGTGCTCCGCCGGGGGGAGCGGGCCCGCGAGGTTTACCTACCGCCTGGGGGCTGGCAGGACTTCTGGAGCGCTGAGCGGCTGGAGGGAGCCTGCCTTCACCGGGTCGCCGCCCCGCTGGAGCACCTGCCGCTTTTCCAGCGGGCCGGCACGGCCATTCCCCTAACCGAGGCCCGCTACCCGACCCGCACCGCCCGCTGGCCCTTCCTCTGTTTCCGGGTGGCGCTGGGGTCGGAGGTGCGGGGCTGGGTTTTCGAGGATGCGGGCGAGGGTGAGGACGTAGGGGCCTGGAGCGAGCTCGAGGGCGGCTTTGATGGAAGGCGGCTCGAGCTCCGCTTTACCGACCGCTCCGGCCATGCCCGTCAGGGGGTGGTGGCCGAGGTCTGGGGGGTTGCGCCTCCCACGCGCGGCCAGGGGTATGCGTACCACAACGGCCTCCTGCGGCTCGATGTGCAGGGGGGTGGGGCCTGGGTGGCCTGGGACTGAACCGCTATGATGGGCGGGTATGACGCCGCAAGAAGCATACCGTTGGCTTTTGGAACACAGCCGCGAAACCGCCTGCCTGGCCTCCTTTGCCCGACTGGCCGGCTGGGATCAGGCCACCTATACCCCTAAAAAAGGGCACGCCCACCGGGCCCAGATGCAGGCCGCGCTGGCCAAGGTGCTGCACCAGCGGGCCACCGACCCCCGCATCGGCGAGATGCTGGCGGTGGTGGAGGGTTCGGACTGGCTGGGGGCGCCCGAATCGGTGGAGGCGGTGAATGTGCGGGAGTGGCGCTGGGCCTACGACCTGCAGACCAAGGTACCCGAGCGCCTGGCGGTGGAGCTGGCCCAGGCCACCAGCGAGGGCGAGGCCATCTGGCAGGAGGCCCGGCCCAAGAACGACTGGGCCGGTTTCAAGCCGGCGCTGAAAAAAATCTTCGGCCTCACCCGTGAGCTGGCCGAGGCGCTGGGCTATCGGGAGGAGCCCTACGACGCTTTGCTGGATCAGTACGAACTGGGGGCCACGGCCAGGCAGCTCGAGCCGGTCTTTGCTCAACTGCGCCAGGCCACTGTAAAGCTGCTGGAGCGGCTCGAGGGCAGTGCGCGCAAACCCAACACTGCAATTCTCCGCCGCTTTTTCCCCCAGGCCGCGCAAGAGGCCTTTGGACTTGAGGCTTTGGCAACCCTGGGCTTTGACCTCGAGGCGGGCCGGCTCGATGTGGTGGCCCACCCCTTCATGCAGGGCATCGGCCCCGGCGATGTGCGCCTGACCACCCGCTACGATGAGGGCTACTTCAACACCGGTTTTTTCAGCATCGTGCACGAGATGGGGCACGGCCTGTACGGGCAGGGACTTCTGCCCGAGCACTTCGGCACCCCCATGGGCACCGAGATCTCGCTGGGGATGCACGAGTCGCAGAGCCGTACCTGGGAGAACCTGGTGGGGCGCAGCCTGGGCTTCTGGCGCTTTTTCTGGCCCAAAGCCCAGCAGTACTTCGAGTCGCTGCGGGATGTGCGCCTGGAAGACTTCCACTTCGCCGTCAATGCGGTGGAGCCGAGCCTGATCCGGGTGGAGGCCGACGAGGTGACTTACAACCTCCACATCATGATCCGCTTCGAGATCGAGCTGGCGCTGTTGCGGGGAGATCTGAGCCTGGACGAGGCCCCCGAGGCCTGGGATGCCAAATACCAGGCCTACTTGGGAATAAAGGCCCCAGAAATCAAGGACGGCCTGATGCAGGATGTGCACTGGTCGGCGGGGCTCATTGGCTACTTCCCCACCTACACCCTGGGCAACCTCTACGCAGCGCAGTTTTTCGCCCAGGCCGAGCAGGAGCTGGGCGACCTCGAGGCCAGGTTCGAGCGCGGCGATTTTGCGCCTTTACTGAACTGGACGCGGGAGAAAATCCACCATCAGGGCAGCCGCTACTGGCCCCGCGACCTGCTCCGGCAGGTGACCGGCCAGGATCTGAACCCGCAGTTTTTGATAGACTATCTGAACCGCAAATATACGGCGCTTTACGGCGTGTAGCGGCTTCAGCTTACAGAGCCGGGCAATGGCCTGTGCTAAGGTAGGCTTTCGGTATGGTCGAGCGAGTCTATCTGGCCAAACCCCGGGGCTTTTGCGCCGGGGTGGTTATGGCCATTGAGGCAGTGGAAAAGGCGGCTCGGGAATTGCGCGAGGAGGGCGAACTGGTGGTGTACCACGCCATCGTGCACAACGATGTGGTGATCCAACGGCTGCAAGACCGACACGGGGTGCACTTTGTCGAAGACCTATCCGAGGTGGACGCGCTCCGCGAGGAGCTGGCGAAGGCGGGCCGAAAGCTGAACGAAACCGTGGTGTTCTCGGCCCACGGCATCCCCCCCTGGCTGCGTACCGAGGCAGCCCGCCGCAACCTGCACCAGATTGATGCGACCTGCCCCCTGGTCACCAAAGTCCACAGCGAGGCCAAGCGCTACGCCCGGGAGGGCTACTGGATTTTGCTGATTGGCGACTCCGCCGACCACCAAGAGATTAAGGGCACCCGCGGTGAAGCGCCGGAAAACACCATCCTGGTGGCGGTGCACACCCATGTGGGGCGCGATCCCCGCCTGGCCGACCCCCGCACCGTCGAGGTGCCCGACCCCGAAAAGGTGGTGGTGCTGACCCAGACCACCCTCTCGGTGGACGATACCCTGGCCACCATCGAGATCCTCAAGCGGCGCTTCCCCAGGCTGGTGGTGCCCAGCCGCCACGACCTGTGCTACGCCACCAAAAACCGCCAGGATGCCGTCAAGCAGATTGCGCCCCATGTGGACTTGTTTCTGGTGCTCACCAGCCTGGCCTCTTCCAACGGGATGCGGCTGCTGGAGCTGGCCCGGAGCCTGGTGGGCCGGGCCGAGCGCATCAATACCGTGCACGACATCCGGCCGGAGTGGCTCCAGGGGGTGCGCAGGGTGGGCATCACCTCGGCGGCTTCGACCCCGGATGATCTGGTGCAGGAGGTGGTGGCCTATTTCCGTGGCCTCAACCCCAACCTCGAGGTCGTCGAGGAAGGCGAGTGGGAGGATATCGAGTTCCGCGAGCCCAAGCGCTTATCGCCCCAGGAGGTGCTGGCCAACGTCCAATGACCCCGCTCGACCAAGACTCCTACCGGCTGTCCGTCGCGCCGATGCTGGACTGGACCGACCGGCATTTTCGCTATCTGGTGCGGCTCATCTCCAGGCGGGTGCGCCTGTATACCGAGATGGTGGTGGATCAGTCCATCTTGCTGGGCAACCGGCCCAAACTGCTGGACTTCAGCCCCGAGGAGCACCCGGTGGCCTTGCAGCTAGGGGGCTCGGTGCCGGAAAAGCTGGCCGAGGCAGCCCGGATTGGTGAAGCCTGGGGCTACGACGAGATTAACCTGAACCTGGGCTGCCCCTCGGAGCGCGTGCAGGGGGGTGGGTTTGGGGCCTGCCTGATGCTCGAGCCCGATCTCGTGGCAGAGAGCATGGCGGCCATGCGGCAGGCCGTGAAAATTCCGGTCACGGCCAAGCACCGGCTGGGGGTGGACGAGGTGGAGGACTACCGTTATCTGGCCCGCTTCGTCGAAAAACTGGCCGGGGTGGGGGTGGGGGTGTTTATCGTCCACGCCCGCAAGGCCTACCTCAAGGGTCTTTCACCCGCCGAAAACCGCACCATCCCCCCGCTGCGCTACGACTGGGTCTACCGGCTCAAGCAAGACTTTCCCCACCTGACCATCGTGCTGAATGGGGGGGTGCGCACGCTGGAAGAAGTGCAGGCCCATCTGGCCAAGGTGGACGGGGTGATGCTGGGGCGGGCGGTCTACGAGGATCCCTTCGTGCTCGAGCCGGCGGATCGGAGGCTGTTTGGCGAGGCCCACGCCACCACCCGCCTCGAGGTGGCCCAGGCCATGCTGCGCTACGCCGAGGCCCAGCTCGAGCAGGGCACCCCGCTATGGGCCATGGCCCGGCACATGCTCAACCTGTTCAAGGGGCAGCCCCGTGGTCGCCTGTGGCGAAGAGTACTCTCCGAGCGGGCCTGCCGGCGGGGAGCAGGGGTGGAGGTGTTACAGGAGGCCCTCGAGCGGGTGGCGGCCTCTGGAGAGGTTGCCCCTGAGCTAGCCCATCACGCCGGGCTGTAGCGCCCTGCGCTGCTCTGCACCAGTCCCTTAAGCTCGAGCATCATCAGCACCGAGAGAACCTCGCCAGTGGAAAGGCCGGTGCTCTGCGCGAGGTCGTCGGGCAGGGCCTCGGGGAGCTCGAGCAAGGCCCGGTAGACTTTGGCCTCGCTTCCCTCCAACTGCACGGCCTGCTTTTTGGGGGCCAGCATCCCCAGGGCGTTCAGCACGTCCTCGGTGTTCAGCACCAGCCCGGCTCCGTCCTGAATCAGCCGGTTGCAGCCCAGCGAAAAAGTATCGCCGGGCCGGCCCGGTACGGCCAGCACATCGCGGCCCAGCTCTGCTGCAAACTTGGCGGTAATCAGACTGCCGCTTTTTTCTCCGGCCTCCACCACCAGCACCGCCCTGGAGAAGGCCGCCACGATCCGGTTGCGCCGGGGAAACAACCCGGCCTGTGGGGGGGTGCCCAGTGGGAACTCCGAGAGTACGCTCATCCTCTCGGCCAGGGCGCGGTTCTGGGCCGGATAGAAGTGGTCTATGGCGCTGCCCAGCACCCCCAGGGTATAGCCGCCCCCGTCCAGGGCCCCTTTGTGTGCGGCGGCATCTATGCCCAGAGCCAGCCCCGAGATGATCCCGATGCCAGCCTCGGCCAGCTCGCGGGCTACTTTGTGCGTCCAGGCGGTAGCCCAGGGGCTGGCCTTGCGGGTGCCCACAATTCCGATGTTGCGCTCGGAAGGAGGCAGCTCCCCTTTCAGGTACAGCACCGTAGGCGGGCTCTCCAGATGCCGGAGCACCTCTGGGTAGTCCTCCTCCCAGAGCCCGATCAGCCGCACCCCCAACCGGGCTGCCTGTGCGCGCTCCTGTTCGGCCAGGCCGCTCTGAAGGGTTCTGGCATAGCCTGCTGCAATTTCCGGGCCCAGCACATCGGCCACAGCCTCCACGCTCAGGTCGGTTGGGAGGGCTTGCTGCAGGCGCTGGGGGCCAATCTGGGGAGTGAGCGCAAGGGCCAGGGGATCGGGCATAACTCGCTACAGGATAACGGATGTGGGGAAGGCCCCTATACTAGGAGGCGTGACTGAAGGCACGACCTATTCCGGATTTGTAGCCGTGGTGGGCAAGCCCAACGTGGGCAAGTCTACCCTGGTCAACACCATGCTGGGCGTGAAAATCGCCCCCATCAGCCCCAAGCCGCAGACCACCCGCAAGCGGGTGCGCGGTATTCACACCGAGGGCAACCGCCAGATTGTATTTGTGGACACGCCGGGCTGGCACGAAGCCTCCGATGCCCTGAGCGAGTACATGATCCGGCAGATTACTGAGGCCTTGGCCGAGGTCAACCTGGTGCTATGGCTGGTGGATTTGCGCCACCCCCCTACCCACGAAGATGAGCTGGTTGCGCGGGCTTTGCGGCCCATGAAAGATCAGGTGCCCATTATTTTGGTTGGCAACAAGGCCGATGCCGCCAGGTATCCCGAGGCTGCGCTGCAGGCCTACGCTGAGCTTTTGCCGGGCCTGGAAACCCGTATGATTTCGGCGCAGAATGAGCGCGATGCCAAAGCCCTGCGGGATGAAATTCTTTCCCTGTTGCCCGAAGGCCCCTTCTTTTTCCCTGAAGACTACGCCAAGGGCGACCAGACCCCCGAGGAATGGGCGGCCGAGATCGTGCGCGAGGAGGCCATGAAGCGCCTCAAGGAAGAGATTCCCTACTCGATTGCCACCAAAACCGAAGCGTTTGAGCTGCGCCCTGCCCCCGCTGGCGGGGGCGGAGGAACCTTCTACATTCAGGTGAACATCTACGTCGAGCGCGAGAACCACAAGCCCATCCTGATTGGGGCGGGGGGGCGCAAGCTCAAGGAAATTGGGGCAGCCGCCCGCAAGCAGCTCGAGGTCTTTCTAGCCCGCAAGGTGTACCTGGACTTGCAGGTCAAGGTTTACCCCAACTGGCGCAAAGACCCTGAAGCCCTGCGCGAACTGGGCTACCATTGAAGCATGGAGATCGGGCGCGCGTTGGTAGCCCTGGGCCTGGTGCTGCTGCTGTTGGGCCTGGTGTGGTTGTATGCCCCAGGGCTGCTGGCCTGGTTTGGCCGCCTGCCCGGCGATATTCGCATCGAGCGCGAGGGTTTTCGCTTTTACTTTCCCCTCACCTCCATGCTGCTGGTGAGTCTGGCGCTGAGCCTGCTATTCAATCTGCTTTGGCGCTGGTTTCGCTAGGGGCATCCCGAACCCCGAGCGGGAGGCTATTTTGCTGGGAGACTCGAGCGTAGATGGTGCGGGCCACCGAGTGGGCGAACTGCTTCATGGTGCGGGCGTTCTCGCCGGCGAAGTGCTCGTCGATGGTTTGCGTAAACAGCTCGAGCCAGCGTTGAAAGTGCTCGAGCTTGAGGGGCTTGCGGGCGTTGAGCAGCAGGTGCTTGTACATCATGCCGCCTTTGTAAGCCCCGGTGCGCCACAGGATGTTCTCCCAGAAGTCGTAGATGACCGGCAGGTGGTTCATCAGATCGAGGCCTTCGAATAGGTAACCGATCTGCTCATCCTGGATGGCTTTGGCATAAAACCTGTCTACCACAACGGCGATATCGGCTCGAGACTCGAGGTCCTTCACGAACCCCACCATACGCCGGGCGGGCATCTATGAGTAGTGAGCAAAGCCCCTATTTTTGACTGCCCACACAACCCTGGGTACACTTTTCAGGTGGAGCTCAGCGGGACGCCTTTGTCCCTGGAGCGCCGTGGCGCTTGGTCTGAAGACCAAAGGGGGGAGCCACCATCGCCCACCCCGCGAGAATGGAGCTTGTATGCCTAGTGGAGAAATTTCAAAGTTTCTGAAGCACCATTTTCGTCACTTCAATGCCGCCACGCTGGTGGAGGCCGCCGAAGCCTACCGCGCCCACCTCGAGCAGGGGGGGGTGATGATGGTTACGCTGGCCGGGGCCATGAGCACCGCCGAGCTGGGGCTCTCGCTGGCCGAGATGATCCGGCAGGATAAGGTGCACGCTATAAGCTGCACCGGGGCCAACCTGGAGGAAGACCTCTTCAACCTGGTGGCCCATAACCACTACGAGCGCATCCCCAACTGGCGCGAGCTGACCGCGCAGGATGAGCAGCGTCTGCTGGAGCGCCACCTCAACCGGGTGACCGACACCTGCATTCCCGAGATGGAGGCCATGCGGCGGCTCGAGGCGGCCCTGCTGGAGGAGTGGGAGGCCGCCGATAGGGCCGGGGAGCGCTACTTCCCGCACGAGTTTTTGTACCGGATTATCCGCTCGGGGAAGCTCGAGCCCTACTACCAGATTGACCCCAAGGATAGCTGGATGGTAGCGGCGGCCGAGAAGAACCTGCCCATCGTGGTACCGGGCTGGGAGGACTCCACCACCGGCAATATGTACGCCGGCCACTGCCTCAATGGGCACATCAAAAACGTCCACACCGTGCGCACCGGCATCGAGTACATGATGATGTTGGCCGAGTGGTACGTAGAGACCTCCAAACAGCACTCCATCGGCTTCTTCCAGATTGGCGGGGGCATTGCGGGCGACTTCCCCATCTGCGTGGTGCCCATGCTGCACCAGGATATGCAGCGCCCGGATATTCCGGTCTGGGGCTACTTCTGCCAGATCTCCGACTCCACCACCAGCTATGGCTCCTACTCGGGGGCCGTGCCCAACGAGAAAATCACCTGGGGCAAGCTGGCCGTGGACACGCCCAAGTTCATCATCGAGTCGGACGCTTCGATTGTGGCCCCGCTGATGTTTGCCTTGGTGCTGGGCTGGTAGGCCGCGCCCCGCGCGCTTGACAGGAAGGGGGCTGGGGAATACCATGGCCCCCAAAGTTTCATTTATTGGTTAGGTGGTTCATTCAATGAAACAACCGGAGACCATTCCCACCCTCGAGCGCCCCCTATACCTGCTGGGTTTTTTCAGCGAGGAGCGGCCTTTCTGGGGGCTTTCCGAGCTGGCCAGGGCCAGCGGTTTGGCCAAGGCCACCTGCCTGCGCAGCCTGCGGGCCCTGGAAAGCCACGGGCTGGTGGTGCGGGAGGGCGAGCGCTACCGGTTGGGCACCCGGCTTTTGCACCTGGGGGCCCTGGTCAAAGCGGCCTACCCAGCCCGGCAGGTGGCGTGGCCCATCCTGGCGGAGCTGCGTGAGGCCACCGGGCAGTCGGTGCAGTGGGTGGTGCGCGATGGCCAGGAGGGGGTGTATCTGGAGGTGCTCGAGGCCCGCAGCCGGGTGCGGCTGTACATCGCACCGGGCCGGCGGGCCCCGCTCTATGCCGGGGCCTCGACGCGGCTTTTGCTGGCTTTTGCTCCGCCCGCGGTGCAGCAAGCGGTGCTGGAGGGCGCGCGCAGGCGCTACACCCCGGCTACCCCGGTGGCGCAGCCCCGGCTTCAAGAGCTGCTGCGCCAGACCCAGCAGTGCGGCTTTGCGGCGAGTTTTGGGGAGCTCGAGCCTCACTCCGCCGAGCTGGCCGCACCGGTTCGCGGGGCGGCGGGCGAGGTGCTGGCGGCCATCAGCCTGGCCGGGGCCGAGGCCCACTACCGCGAGGAGGCGGTCTTGCACAACTACCTACAACAGCTCGACCGGGCCGCCCACGAGGTTTCCCGGCGGCTGGGCTATGTGGGGGCCTGGAAAGCCGATATAGGGGGCTTTTTGGAGTCGCTTTTTGCAGTGCGCTAGGAGGAGGACATGAGAAAACCAATCGGTGTCTTGCTGGGTTTGATGCTGGCTGGGCTGGGGTGGGCCCAGAACCAGGTCTGGAACATGGCCACCCCCTACCCCGACGGTAACTTTCACACCATCAACATCCGTGAGTTCGCCAAAGAGGTCGAGGCCGCGACCCAGGGCCGTCTGACCATCCGGGTTAGCAGCGGGGGCTCCTTGCTGCCGCACCCGCAGATTCTGCCGGGGGTGCGCAACGGCCAGATTCAGATGGGTGAGGTGCTCATCTCGCTGCTGGCTAATGAGAACCCAGTCTTTGCTTTGGACGCGATTCCTTTCCTGGTGAGCAGCTATGAGGATGCCCAGAAGCTCTACCGGGCTTCCCGCGCCGAGATCGAAAACTGGCTGCAAAGGCGCGGTATGACCCTCCTGTTCTCGGTGCCCTGGCCGGGTCAGGGGTTGTATACCAAACAGCCAGTTAACAGTGGGGCCGATTTGAGAGGGATTCGTTTCCGCGCTTACAATCCGGCTACGGCCCGCATCGCCGAGCTAACCGGCATGATTCCCACCCAGGTGGAGGCCGCCGATATTCCCCAGGCCTTTGCCACCGGCATTGTGGCCGCCATGATTACCTCCCCCTCGACCGGGGTGGATAGCCAGGCCTGGGACTTCACCCGCTACTATTATGATCTCAGGGCCTGGATTCCCAAAAATATGGTGTTTGTGAGCCGCCGGGCCCTGGACAGCCTGAGCCCTGCCGACCGCGAGGCCGTGCTAGCGGCTGCCCGCCGGGCTGAACAGCGCGGCTGGCAGGCCAGCCAGCAGGAGGCCGCCAGCAAGACCGCCATCCTGGCCCAACGGGGAATACAGGTTTTGCAGCCCAGCCCTCAACTGGTGGCCGATCTCAAGAAAGTGGGCGAGACCATGACCAACGAATGGCTCAAGCGGGCTGGGGCCACCGGGGTCAAGATCTACCGAACCTACCTGGGCCGCTAGGGCGAAGCCACGAGCACCACGAAGCGGGTTCCTCACCCACAATAGCTTGTGGATGAGGGTTCTCGAGAAGGGTTTGTATGCGCAAGTTCCTGGATGGTTTGTACCACCTTTCGGGCTTTTTGGCCGGGCTGCTGATGGTCTTTATCTTCCTGATTATCCTGGCCCAGGTGGTGGGGCGGCAGTTTGGGCTGGTGATCCCCTCGGCCAACGAGCTTTCCGGCTTTGCCATGGCCGGGGCGGTCTTTCTGGCCCTGGCCCCCACTTTGCGGGCGGGGGCCCATATCCGGGTGGGGGTCTTGGTGCGGCGCTTGCAGGGCCGGGCCCGGCGGGGGCTGGAACTGGGGGTGGGGGGGTTCTCGCTGCTGGCCTCGAGCTACGCCACCTTGCAGCTTTGGCGGCTGGTGCTGGATTCCTATAGCTACGGCGACCTGGCCCCTGGGCTTTTGCCGCTGCCCATCTGGATCCCGCAAAGCCTGCTGGCAGTGGGCATAACCATCTTTACCGTGGCCCTGGCCGATACCCTGGTGGCGCTGTGGCGAGGAGAGCTCCCGTCCTATCTTGCCGAGGGTGGGGGGCAGGAGTAGCCGTGGAACTCACGCAGATTGCGCTTTTCCTGGTTTTGCTGCTGCTGGTGTTGCTGGGCAGCGGGGTCTGGATTGCCCTGGCGCTCTTGGGGGTGGGCTGGGTGGGGTTGCAGTTCTTCACCAACACCCCCCCGGGGGCCAGCGTGGCCAGCAGCCTGTGGGGTTCGGTTTCGAGCTGGTCGCTGGCGGCGCTGCCTATGTTTATCTGGATGGGCGAGATCCTCTACCGCACCCGCCTGGCCGCCGACCTATTTGAGGGGCTTTCCCCCTGGCTGCGCCGGATTCCGGGCCGCCTGCTGCACATCAACGTGCTGGCTTCCGGCATCTTCGCGGCGGTAATCGGCTCTTCGGCGGCCACCACCGCCACCGTGGGCAAAATTGCCCTGCCCGAACTGCTGCGGCGGGGTTATCCGGAGCGCATGGTACTGGGCTCGCTGGCCGGCTCGGGCACCCTGGGCCTCCTGATTCCTCCCTCGGTAATGATGATCGTGTACGGAGTGGCCGCCGAGGTCTCGGTGGCCCGACTCTTTATTGCGGGCCTCCTGCCGGGTCTGCTAGTGATGCTGCTGTTCATGGGTTGGGTGGTGCTTTCGGGGCTCTTGAACGCCGATAAAATGCCCCCACCCGACCCCCCGCTGCCCCTGGGCCAGCGTCTGCGCGGCCTGCTCAAAATCCTGCCGGTGCTGCTCCTGATGGTGGCCGTGATCGGCTCCATCTATGCGGGGATAGCCACCCCCACCGAGGCAGCCAGCCTGGGGGTGCTGGGGGCCCTTATCATTGCCTTTTGGACCCGCAGCCTGAGCTGGCAGGGCCTGCTGGAGAGCCTGATGGGCGCGGTGCGTACCAGCAGCATGATTGGCTTCATTCTGGCCGGGGCGGCGGTGCTCTCCATCGCCATGGCCTTTACCGGTATCCCGGCGGCCCTGGCGGCCTGGGTGGCCGGGCTGGGGCTTTCCAAGTACGCCTTACTGGCTGTTCTGATGCTGCTGTTTTTGGTGCTGGGGGCTTTCCTGGACGGCATCTCCATCATTGTGCTGACCACCTCGGTAATCCTTCCACTAGCCAAGGCGGTGGGGATTGACCTTTTGTGGTTTGGCATCTTTTTGGTGATTGCGGTGGAGCTGGCCCAGATCACCCCGCCGGTGGGCTTCAACCTGTTCGTGCTGCAGGGTCTCTCGGGGCGGGATATCTTCACCATTGCCCGCTCGGCCCTGCCTTTTCTGGCTATGCTGCTACTGGCGGCGGCCTTGATCACCGTTTTCCCGCAGATTGTGACCTGGCTGCCGGCCCGGATGACCGGTGGATAGGGGCGCTATGAAGATTGACCTGAATGCCGATGCAGGCGAATCCTTTGGCAACTGGAAGCTGGGGCGGGACGAGGAACTGTTCCCCCTGCTGAGTTCGGTGAACGTGGCTTGCGGGTTTCACGCCGGCGACCCGCTCACCATGGGGCGCACCCTCGAGCTCGCCCAAAAGACCGGCCTGGCGGTGGGGGCCCATCCTGGCTTCCCCGACCGGGTGGGCTTTGGGCGGCGGGAGATGGCGGCCACACCCGAGGAGGTCTACGCCGACGTGCTCTACCAGGTGGGGGCCCTGAGCGCTTTTCTGAAGGTGCGGGGCCTGCCCCTGCACCACATCAAGGCCCACGGGGCCCTGTACAACCGGGCCACCAAAGACCCCCCGACCGCCCGCGCCATCGCCCAGGCAGCCCTGGACTTCGACCCCCAGGTGCCGTTGGTGGTGCTGCCCAACACTCCGCTGGAGCAGGAGGCCCAGCGCCTGGGGCTCCGCACCGTCGCGGAGGCCTTCCCCGAACGAGGCTACAGCCGCGATGGTCGGCTGGCCCCGCGGGGAACCCCTGGGGCCTGGATTCACGACCCTGCCGAGGCGGCCCGTCGGGCGGTGCAGATGGTGGTGAAGGGCCGGGTGGCGGCGGTGGAGGGCGGCTGGGTGGAGGTGCGGGCCCAGACCCTGTGCATCCACGGCGATAACCCCAGCGCGGTCGAGATTGCCCGGGCCATCCGGGAGGCGCTCCGGGCCGAAGGGGTAAGCATCGAGACCTACTGAGTAACGGCCTGCTGTCTATTCAGGGGCGGTATCCTGGCCTTGCATGACCCTGACCGGCTTCTACCTGCCTTTCTCCGAACAACTCGACCTCGAGGCCAACACCCGGATGCTGGCCCTGGTGCGGGCCTTGCTGGCCGATCCGCTGCCGGGCGTGACCGACGTGGTGCCTGGCTATGTGAAGCTTTACCTCGAGTACGACGCCGACCGGGTTTCACGGGCGCGGGTGGAGCGCTGGGTGCACCGGCATCTAGACACGTTAATCGGTACCCCTACAGGCAAGGAGGTCGAGATACCCGTTCGCTACGATGGGCCCGACCTGGCCTGGGTGGCCGAACAGACCGGCCTTTCGGTCAAGGAAGTGGTACGGCTGCACAGCCAGACCCCCTACCGGGTGTTCGCCACCGGCTTCACGCCGGGCTTTCCCTTCCTGGGGCCCCTGCCCGAGCGCCTGCGGCTACCCCGAAGGGGAACACCCAGGGCCCTGGTGCCGGCCCACGCGGTGGCGATTGCCGGTAGCCAGAGCGGGATTTATCCGCTGCCCTCGCCCGGTGGGTGGCACCTGATCGGCACCGCGCTCACCCAGGTCTACAACCCCCACCGCGCGCCGGTGTTTTTGCTGGAAGCCGGCGACCGGGTGCGGTTTGTGCCGTCTGAAGGCCCCACCCCGGCGGTGCCCGCCCTCAAGCCCTTGCTGCCAGCGGCACCGCGGTATCCGGCGCTGCGGGTGGAGGAGCCGGGCCTGCTGGATCTGGTGATGGACAGCGGGCGACGCATGGCCGGTCGCCTGGGGCTGGCGGCCTCGGGGGTGCTGGATGGGCGGCTGGCGGGCCTGGCCAACCGGTTGGTGGGCAACCCCCCGGATGCGCCGCTTTTGGAACTGACCCTCAAGGGCCCCGTGCTGAGCGCGTTGAGGCCGCTGGTGGCCGTCTTTGTGGGCTATGGAATGCGGCCCCTGGTGGGCGGCGCGCCGGTAGCGGTGGCCCAGACCTTTGCCTTGCGCACTGGCGATAAGCTGCACTTTGCCGCGGCCCCCGACGGTGCGCGGGGCTACCTGGCCCTGGCGGGGGGCCTCGAGAGCGATCGCTTTTATGGGAGCGCCAGCACCGACGTTAAGGGCCTGATCGGGCGGCCCTTGCAGGCCGGTGATGTGCTGGGGGTGGCGGAGATAAGGGAGGCTCGAGCGGGCTTCGGCTTTGCCCTACCCCCTCTGGGAGTGCGGCGGGTTCGCCTGCTGCCGGGGCCGCAGTACAGCCCGGAAGCGATGCGGGCTCTGTGCGCTGGAACCTACGAGCTGGCCTCGGGGGATCGGATGGGGCTTCGGTTTGTGGGGCCGGAGGTGCCGGGGGGCGAACTGATCAGCGAGGCCACCCCGCTGGGGGCGGTGCAGATTACCACCGAGGGTCAGCCCATTGTGCTGCTCAACGACCGGGGCCGCATTGGCGGCTATGCCAAGCCGGCGCTGGTGCACCCGGCCGACCTGCCCTGGCTGGCCCAGCTCCGCCCGGGGCAGACGGTTCGCTTCGTACCTGCTGCCCTCGAGTAGCCCGCCCACTTACGCCGACCACGACCTGAACCGGTGGGGCGCATACCCACGGGGGGTAGTGAGCTGGGTGGTTTACAGCCTGGGCCGAACTTGCCACAATACCCCTCAACGGCTTCTGTTGAGCGAGGTGGTTTGTGGACACCGTAAACACCCAAGTCAAGCGCTACTTTCGTAGCCAGTTTCACCTCGAGGCCCCCCTTTCGCCGGGCCGTTTCGAGGCGGTGCTGGCCAAACGCATCGGCAGCCCCGGCCGACGAAAACCCATCCTGGACGCCTGGAAAGGCTATCTGGAGGCCAAAGGGGGCGACCTGGAGGCGGTGCGAAGTTTTTACACCGCGGTGCTCTGCCACCCGCGGGAGCGACTGGAAGCCCTGGTGTATGCCATGCACCTGCCGTTTGTGGAGTTTTATATGCGGGTGCTGCCCCCGCTTTTGCCGGCCCAGGGGCGGGTGTTGGAGGTGGGGGCCTTCACCGGCGCGCTGGTGACGCTGCTGCGCGAGGCCCGGCCCGAGCTGGAGTGGCACGCCCTGGAGGGGGTGGCCCAGGCGGTGGAGGTGGGTCAAGCCCGCACCGGCCCGGGGGTACAGTGGCACCAGGGCTGGTTTCCAAACCAACCGGGCCTGCCGGAGATGGACGCGGTGCTGCTGCTCTCCTGCCTGCCCGAGGGGTATCTGGGGGGCCTGCCCAACACCCTCGAGGCCCCCCACTACCTTGAGCACTTCGACTTTGTGCGGCGCCTGCAGGGCCTCGAGGGGTTGCTCAAACCGGGCGGTCTGCTGGCCTACGCGCATGGCCCCTTTCTGGGCAAGAACCCCCAGGCCGTCGAGCAGGCCCTGGTGCAGATGGGGTTTGAGGCGGTGCAGGTGGTAGGCGAGGGGGACTACACCCTGATTACCGCCCGAATGCCGGTAGCGATGGTACGGCCCGAGCCCTCCCCGGGGCCGGGCGAAGCCCCGAACCCCAGGCCAAGCACACCAAGCCCCCTGCCCTCGAGCGACGAGGTCTGGGCTTTGCTCGAGGGCGGCGCGTATGCCGAGGTGCTAGGCCGTGTGCCAGAAGGCACCACCGGTGAGCTGGCCTACCTGCGGGGCCGGGCCCTGTTTGCCCTGGCGCGTTACGCCGAAGCCGAGGCGGCCCTGGCCCTGGCCCATCAGCCCGAAGCCGAAAACCTGCGGGTGCTGTGCTGGGCCGAGCAGGAGGATTACCAGCGGGCCCTGCCCCGCCTGGAGGCGCTGTCCAGCCGGGGGGGGCGGTTCAAACTGGCCTTGGGTAAGGTCTACCTGGGCCTGGGGCGGCTTTCGGAGGCCCTGCGGCAGCTTTTCGAGTGCGGCCTGCCCGAGGCCGAGGTCTACCTCAAAACCACCCTCGAGCGCATCGAGGAGCGCGTGGTGCGCCTGTGCCGCGAGGGCGACTGGAGCGAGGCCAGCCGCCGGGTGGAGTTTGTGGAAGACCTCTCGCCCGACCTGCTGTCGCGCGGGCTGCTGCGGGCGGGCTTGCAGGCCGCCTTGCAGCAGGGCCTGTGGGGCCGGGCGGCCCGGTACGCCCAGCGCCTGTACGTGCTGGGGGAGTCGCACGGGGCTTTGGGGCTGGCCCTGGCGGGCCTGAAGGTGCGGGGCCCCGAGGACCTGGACAAAGTGCCGCTGGCCGACCTGAAGGAAGCGGAGCCCTACCTGACCGATGCGGTGGCCCGGGCCGAGGACGCCACCGCGCTGCTGGCCCTGGGTCTGCTGCGGCACCGCGAGGGGCGGCACACCGAGGCGCTGCGCTACCTCGAGCGGGCCGCGCGGGAGTCCAGGGGGGAGGCGGCTGGGCTGGCCTACCACCTGCTGGCCCTGTCCAGGCGGGCCCTGGGGGCCCCGGTGCTCGAGGTGCTGGGCGACCACAAGCGGGCCCACGCCCACCGGGCCTACCCGGTAACCCAGTTGTTTGAGCTGGCCCTGGAGGCGCGGGAAGCCGGGGAGCCGGTGCTGGCCCGGGAGTTCTTGGGCCGGGTGCGCGAGGCGGGGTTGCAGCCCTTCGCGCAGATTGAGCCCGTACTCAAACTGGTGGAGGAGCTGGAGGGGCCCTGGGAGGCCTTCCGGATGCTCACCCAGAGCCTTGAACAGTCCGCCGAGCCGCCTTTGGAGCACCTCGAGCTGGCCTACCGCCTCTCGCGCAGCTTCTCCCAGAGCCAGGAGGCCGGGGCGGTGCGGGGGCGCTACCTGGCCGCGCTGTACAACGCCGGGCAGGCCCTGGGGGCCGAGGGGCTCTTGCTTTCTGAGCTGGCTCGCAACCCCGAGGCCCTGGAGGTGCTCTACGACCTGGCCGAGCACTACGAGCGCACCGGGGCCTACCAGAAAGCCACCGAGACCTGGCGCAAGGCCCTGGACATCGCCTATTACCGGGAAAAAGACCTCGAGCTTTCGCGCGAGATTCTGCGCAACCTGTTTTTCCTGAACCCCACCGACCCCGAGCTACAGCTTTACCTGGAGGAGCTCAAGGCCACCTCGAGGGCCCTGGCAACCCTCGAGGGCGGCCCCGATACCCTGGCCGGGGTCACCCCCGAGGTTCTGATGCGCGAGGGGTTGCCCCGCTTTCACGGGGAGTACCTGATCGTGGTGGGGGGCACACCCAGCTTCGCAGCCGCCTGACCCCCATCCTGCAACACCAGGGCCTCGAGCTCGACTGGTTCGACTCCGATAGCTACACCGCGGGGCGGGAGGTCATCCGGCGCATTCATAGCCGGCTCGAGCGGGCCCACGGCCTGATGATCATCAGCAGCTACGTGGGCCACGACCTTTCCGAGCCGGTGCGGCTGGAGGCCGAAAACCTGGGGGTGCCGGTCTACATTACCCCGGGCCGGGCCCGCGGCGTGACCGGCTTTTTGCGGGCGGTGGCCGAGTTCGCCCCGCAGATTTTCAGGCGGGCGCTCAAAGGGGGCTAGGGGTTACCGCAGCGCGGCCAGGTATTCCTCGGCCTGGCGCACGGCTGCTTCCAGGTCGGGTTCGCCGCCGGGGTAATACAGCGCCCGGCTGGCCGAGTTAAGCAGCCCCGGCCCTTTGATGGCCTGGCCCCCCTGGGCCCCCAGGCCGGGCAGGAGTAGCAAGGAGTGGGGGAGGCGCTGGCGTATCTCGGTAACCTGCTCGGGGTAGGTCACCCCCACCACCGCCGCCACCCGCGACCACTCGCCCACCCGCTGCTGCTCGGCTTGCTGGGCCAGGTAGTCCGCCACAGCCTGGTACAGCCGACCCCCCTGCTCCAGGGGCAAGTCCTGAAAAAGCCCTGAGCCGGGGTTGGAGGTTTTGACCAGCACGAACACCGCGCCCCCCGAGGCCTGGGCCGCGTTGAAAAAAGGCTCCAGGGCATCGCGGCCTAGGTATGGATTCACCGTCAGGGCCGAGCCTGGATAGGCCTGCAGATAGGCTTTGGCATAAGCCTCGGCGGTGGAGCCGATATCGCCCCGCTTGGCATCCACAATCACCGGCAGCGAGAGCACCCGGGCCCCCACGATCAGCTCGTGCATCAGCGTAAAACCCTGCGGGCCCAGGGCCTCGAAGAAGGCGGCCTGGAACTTGACGGCGCAGATTCTGCCAGCCAGGGCTTCCAGAAGCTCGAGGGTGTAGCGGCGGATGTGGGCCAGTGGGTTGGGGCCGTGTAGCTCGGGCCGGGGGTCTACCCCCAGCACCAGGGGTGGGCGCGATGCGACTGCTTCAACAAACTCCATCGCTAGCAGCCTACCTTTTGTCACCCAATTTTCAAGCGCCGGCTGAATGGGTGTTGACTTTGGCCTGTGCATCATATCGTCGGAGGTGAAATATGAAGCGATGGGTGGCATTGGGTTTGTCGTTTGCGATAGGGCTGGCCCAGGCACCGCAGGTGGAGCTGGTGGGGTTTGCGGTTCTGCCTGCCGATACTTTTGCCGAGGGGCCGGCCAGTGGGGCCTACCGCCAGAACCCGGGTTTTCGCAACGCACCGGCCCCCTTTAGCAGCCAGCCGGTGCAGGGTTTTAGCGCCGTCCAGTTCGGGCCGCAGCCCGGTAGTTACTGGGTGCTTTCCGACAACGGTTTTGGCTCCAAGGCCAACAGCCCGGACTATCTATTGCGCCTGTATCTTGTGACCCCGCGGCCCCGCACCGCGCAGGGGGGCGCCGGAACGGTTGAGGTAAACCGCTTTATCCAACTGCGCGACCCCAACCGCCTGGTGCCTTTTCCCATCCTGAACGAGAACACCCCCGACCGCCTGCTCACCGGCTACGACTTTGACCCCGAATCGTTTGTGATTGCCGCCGATGGAACCCTCTGGGTTGGGGATGAGTTCGGGCCTTATCTACTGCACTTCGATGCCAACGGTGTTTTGCTGGATCCGCCCTTCGCCACGCCCGACTACGGCGCGGGCAAAGACCCTAGCAAAGACCAGGTGCGGGCTCCGCAGAACCCGGCTCTCCTGCTGAACCCGGTAGGCCCGGGGCAGCCCAGCGCGGCCAACCTGCCCACTACCAGGGGTTATGAGGGCATGACCACCAACCCCTCTCGCAACCGCATCTACGCCATGCTCGAGGGCACTGTTAGCGGCGACCCTGCTGGCACGGTGCGTCTGATGGAGTTCGATCCGGTCAGCAAGCGCTGGGTGGGTCTGGTGGGCCGCTACCAGTTCGACGACCCTGCCCATGCCATTGGCGAGATGGCCGTCATCAACGACAACGAGTACCTGGTTATCGAGCGCGACGCCCGGCAAGGTGCGGAGGCCCGCTTCAAGCGCATTTACAAGATTGATCTCAACCGGCGCGATGCCAACGGGATTTTCGCTAAAGAGCTGGTGGTTGACCTGCTGAACATCGCCGATCCAAGGGGACTGGCCCCCAGCACCCAGGGTGGGGTTTTTCGCTTTCCTTACTTCACCATCGAGGCGGTGCTGGTGCTGGACGCCAGCACGCTGCTGGTTGCCAACGACAACAACTACCCGGCCACAGGCGGGCGCGGGGCCGAGGTCAAGGACGCCAACGAGTTTATCTGGCTCCGCCTTCCTGCGCCCCTGCGTCCGGCACCTGGGGTGGGCCAGCCTCGAGGTTAGGACGTAGCACCAGGCAGCCTGCAGCCCCGATGCCGGGTGGTGCTCTGTACGCTGCCCCCACCCGGAATATCGGGGTTGCCTTGAGTGCTCTAGACCCAGGAAAGCTCGAGCCTCGCCTCCAGATGCCCCACCTCGAGCCGCCGCACATTCCGAACCGGCGGCCGGCGCCACTCCAGCTCCACTTCTGGCGAGAGCAGGCCCAGTTCCTCCAGCAGCCTGATTACCATGGGTTCCCGGGCCTCGTTGGAGCCGCTCTCCACCTTGAGGGCGATGCCCAGGGGGCCCCAGCGGGTCTCCCGCAGGGCCAGGCCGTAGTAGCCGTCGGCCCCGCGCTTGGCCACCAGTCCCGGTAGCTTTTGCATCAGCACGGTGTCAATGCTTTTGGGGCCGGCCACCAGGTCGGGGTGCTGCCGCATGGCCTGAAAAACCGCCTCCAGGCCGGCCTGGTACCTGGCAGGGGCGGCCTCGGGCCAGGCCAGCAGGGCAAACATCCGGGCGGCGGGGGCCAGGGGCAAGGCGAAGGTGGGCACGCTGCACCCGTCCACGCCATAGGGGATGTGGGGCTGGCCCGATAGCTCCCGCAGGGTCTGCAGGTTGAGCTGCTGCACCGGGTGCTCGGGCTGTTCGTAACCGCGGGGGCTTACCCCCAGCGCCAGGGCGGCCGCCAGCATGCCGGTGTGTTTGCCCGAGCAGTTGTTGTGCAGGGGGGTGGGGGCCTGGCCGGCCTGCTGCAGGGCCTTGCGCGCCTCGCTGTCGAAGGGGGGATGGGTGCCGCAGGCCAGATAGCTTTCGTCCAGGCCAATTTTGCGCAGGTAATTGGCGGCCACGGCGACGTGCTGCTCGGTTCCATCGTGGGAAGCACAGGTCAGGGCCACCTCGGCCGGGGTGATGCCAAAGCGCTGGATGGCGCCGCTCAGGTAGAGGGCCAGGGCCTGGAAGGGCTTGGCCGAGGAGCGCAGGGGGGCCTGGAGGTAGGGGTTGCCGCCGTAGGCCAGCACCCGGCCAGAGGGCTCCACAATAGCCAGCGAAACCTTGTGGCGGTTTTCCAGCAGGCCGCCGCGGTAGAGGTAGGTGTACGCGTTCATCGCCCATAGCCTATTGCATGAGGCCCTGGCTGGTAAGCCTCGAGGGAGGGGAAGTGTGGCCCAGCTCTGCTTGTGTGTTGACCAAGGCTTGACAGGCCTTGCTAAGCATATTGGATGGAGGTACAGGTATGAAACGCAGAGACCTAATCAAAGCAGGAGTGGTCGCCGGAGCTGCTGCGGCCCTCTCGGCCCAGGCCCAGAGCGCCCAAGCCAACCAGCCGGGCATCCTGACCCGTGCGCGCAACCTGATTTTCTTCGCCTACGACGGCATGGGCTGGGAAGACTACGCCATCGCCCAGTTCTACGCCCGGCGGGTGCTGGGCAAGCCGCTGGCATTGGAGCGCTTTTTGGCTACTGGTGTGAGCGGGCTGCAGAACACCAACAGCCTGACCAGCTTTGTCACCGAGTCCAGCGCAGCCTCCAACGCCTGGAGCACCGGGGTCAAGACCGTGAACGGCGGGCTGGCTATTCACGTAGATGGGCGCCAGCTCACCCCCATCTTCGCCCTGGCCAAGCAGCAGGGCAAGGCCGTGGGCCTGGTCTCCACCGCCACCATCACCCATGCCACCCCGGCGGGCTTCGTGATCTCCAACCCCGACCGCAACGCCGAAGATCAGATCGCCGAGCAGTACCTGGAGTTCGGCGCGGAAGTGTACCTGGGTGGAGGCCAGCGCTTCTTCGACCCAGCGGTGCGCCGCGATAAGAAAGACCTCTACGCCGCCTACGCGGCCAAGGGGTATGGGGTGGTGAAGAACCTGCGGGAGCTCGAGGCCTCCAACGCCTCCAAGCTGCTGGGCGTGTTCAGCAGCAGCCACATCCCCTACGAGGCCGACCGGCGCTTCCAGGGCGTGGACACCCCCAGCCTGGCCCAGATGACCCGCGCGGCCCTGCCCCGTCTGGCCGCTTCTTCCAAGGGCTTTGTGCTCCAGGTCGAGGCCGCCCGCATCGACCACGCCAACCACCTCAACGACCCCGCGGGCTCGCTGTGGGATATCCTGGCCGCCGACGAGGCCCTGGAAGTGGTGATGAACTTTGTGGATCAGAACCCCGACACCCTGCTGATCATTGGTTCCGACCATGTCTGCGGGGCGCCTGCGCTGTATGGCACCGGCTCTTCCTACCGCGAGAGCAGCGCCGGGGTGCTGATGCTCGAGAACCAGAAAGGCACCTTCGAGTTCATGCTGGGCCGCCTCGGCAACAACCCCAGCCCCGAACAGGTGGTGGAAATCTTCCGCACCGTGAAGGGCGTGACCCTCAAACCCGAGCAGGCCCAGGCGGTGGTGGACGCCATCGCCCAGCGGGTCTACCAGCCCGACACGGTGCGCTACGGCGTGCAGCCCGCCAACACCCTCTCCTGGGTGATGCGCCAGACCGATGCCCGCAAGCCCGACCTGCCCAACATCGGCTGGAACTCGGGGCAGCACACCGCCAGCCCCACCCTGTTTGGGGTGTATGGCCGGGGGATTGGGGCGGCCCGGATCGGCCTGATTGACAACACCTACAACTTCACCCTGATGACCCGGGCCCTGGGCATCCGCTTCCAGAACCCGGTGATGAGCGAGCAGGAGGCCCTCGAGGTGCTCAGGAGCCGCTCCGAGCGCCCCTGGAACCATCCCGAGGACGCCCTGGTGCTGGTCTAATGCCGTTTCCGCTTGAATCCTTCACCGCCCTGCGTAGTCAGAGGTGAAGGATTCAAGCCGACCGAAGGGAGTAGAAAAGCCTTTCGGTAGTATCGTTTAGGCTTGTCAAAGTGAGCGATACTACCGAAATGCGCATAAAAACTTCCGCACTACACGGCAGGAGGTTCCTGGCCTCCTGCCTTTGTCACAGGAGGGCAAGGTGAATAGACGCGAGGTCGGTAAAACCCTGCTGGCCGGCCTTCTGGCGCTGGGTGCGGCGGGGCGGGGCCAGACACCGGCGCCGGCCCCGGTGCGAATTGCCGAGCCCGGCCAACTGCCCGAGGTCTGGGCTGACCTCGAGTTCCGCTTTGCCGGCCAGCCCTGCTTGCTGGTGCGGGTGCCGCCCCCATCGCAGCCCAGCCCGCGGGTGCTGGAGGCGCAGGGGGTTTTTCTGACTGCCTTCTCCCGGGTCTGCCCCCACGCGGGCTGTACGGTGCCCCTGCCGGATCAGCAGCGCTTCATCGAGTGCGGCTGTCATGGCAGCCGCTTCCAGGCCGATGGCCTCAGGGTCGCGGGGCCTGCCCCCACCGACCTGCTGGCGATCCGCCTCGAGCTGCGCGAGGGGGCGGTCTGGGCGGTGGGGTGGCTGGACGCTTAGCGTTCGCGCCTGTTCTGTAAACCAACAGCCATCTTCACCTGCATGGCCCCAGACGCCTGTCACAGGCGAGGAAAGGCGGGTATCTGGCCAGGGCCTTTTTGCAGGGCCTGGCGGGTGGCCTCAATCAAATCAACCACCCGAACCCCCCGGTAGGTTGCAGGCAGGCCCTCCAGATGCTTCAAAGCTTTGTGAAAGTTGCGCCAGCCACCCCGGGGGTTGTCCCTGGCTTTATGCAACGCAGCGGCCAGCAGGATAACCCCATGAGTCAGCTCCCGATCCGGGCCCGAAAGCTGCTGCCAGAGAGGCTCCAGGGCCTCGTGCACCTCCCAGAACCGTCCCTGATGCCAAAGCTCGAGCGCCTCGGTGTATTCGGGCCTATTCAACAAATCGATTCCTTGCACTATAAAAAGTGTATCGGCTTCCCCTGCAGCCGGCCAGCCGTGCTAGAGTGTGGAGCCTAGAGGGCCTGTGCCTGGGCCTAGCCTGTGAGGTAAATAACTATGGCCAAACCGATCGAAGTCAACGATGCCAACTTTGACGCCACCCTCAAGGAAAATAAGTACGTGCTGGTGGACTTCTGGGCCGAATGGTGCGGCCCCTGCCGCATGGTAGCGCCGGTGATGGAGGAGCTGGCCAAGGAATACGAGGGTAAGGTAACGGTCGCCAAGCTGGATGTGGATGCCAACCCCCAGACCGCCATGAAATTCCGGGTGATGAGCATCCCCACCATCATCCTTTTCAAAGACGGGCAGCCGGTGGAGGTCATGGTGGGGGCGGCCCCCAAGAGCAACTTTGTGGCCCGGCTCAATAAGCACGTGCAGGTTAGCGCTTAGGCCCATCCCATAAGCGCAGCCCCCTTACCTGGACGGCCAAGGGGGCTTATGCTTTGGCTTGATGCACAGCTATCACCTCAACATCAACGACCCTGCCTTTATCTACGACCCTTACCCCACCCTGGCCCACCTGCGGGAGAACCTGCCAGTCTTCTACGACGAGGTCTGGAACAAAATTTTCTTCCTGCGCTACGAGGACATCGCCAACCTGTTGCGCGATAAGCGCCTGGGCCGCTCGATTACCCACATCCTCTCCCGCGACGAGCTGGGCTGGCCGCCGCCCAACCCGCTGACCCGCGACTTTGACCACTTCCAGGAAAACCACATGCTCGATAACGAGCCGCCCAAGCACACCCGGCTCAAGGGCCTGATGATGAAGGCCTTCACCCCGGCCCGGGTGGAGGGGCTGCGCGGGAAGATTCAGGCCATCGTAAACGAACTGCTCGACCGGGCCGAAGACCTGGGCCAGATGGATCTTCTGCGGGACTACGCCGAACCCCTGCCCGTCACGGTGATCGCCGAGCTTTTGGGCGTGCCCAAGGAGGATCGGCACCTTTTGCGCCCCTGGTCGGCCAAAATTGTCAAGCTGTACGAGCTGGGCTTCACCGATGAGCAGGCCAGGGAGGCCAACCAGGCGGTGGTGGAGTTTTCGGCCTACATCCGGCAACTGGCCGACGAACGCCGGCGCAAGCCCGGCGACGACCTGATCTCGGCCCTGGTGGAGGTGGAAGAGCAGGGCGACAAACTCACCCCCGACGAGCTGGTGGCCAACTGCATCCTGCTCCTGAACGCTGGCCACGAGGCTACGGTCAATGGTACCACCGCTGGCTTCCTGGCCCTTTCGCGCAACCCCGAGCAGATGGAGCAGGCCAAGGAGGCAGCGGCCAAGAACCACCCGGAGTTTTTCAAGCTGGCCGTGGAGGAGCTGCTGCGCTACGACACCCCTTTGCCGATGTTTGAGCGCTGGGTGCTCGAGGACTTCGAGTACAAAGGCATCCCCCTGCGGCGCGGCCAGGAGGTGGCCCTGATGTACGCCTCGGGTAACCGCGACCCACGCAAGTTCCCCGATCCCGACCGGCTCTGTCTGACCCGCACGGAAAACTACCACCTGACCTTTGGCCTGGGCATCCACTACTGCATTGGCGCACCCCTGGCGCGGCTCGAGCTCCAGACCTCCTTCCAGACCCTGCTCAAGCGGCTGCCCAACATCCACCTGGCCACCGACCGGATCGAGTACGCCGGTGGGTTCGTGATCCGGGGCCACAAGGCCATGCCGGTGGCTTTTTAGGCCAGCAACAGCACCTTGAGCGCTTTATCCCGTCCCAAAGCCGCGGCGAAAGCAGGTTGAACCTCGTTCAGGGCAAAGCGGTGGGTGACAAGGGGCTGGGCCAGCACTCTCTGCTGGGCCAGTAGCCGGATGGCCTCCTGAAAGTCGGAGAAGGTGTACATCAGGCTTCCTTTCAGGGTGAGTTCCCAGTCCTGGACGAGGCCGGCGGACAGGGTGGTGGGCCGGCCGTATACCCCCACCACCACCACCGTACCGCCTTTGTGGGCTCCTTGGATGGCCGCCTCGAGGGCCCTTTCGTTACCCACGCACTCAAAAATTACCTCGTACTTGGCAGCATCTGGCGCTTTGGCCGCTAGCCCCAGCCCTTCGGCCGCCCGGCGCCGGGCCTCGAGCAGATCCACCACCACCACCTGGGCTGCACCGTAAGCCTTGGCAACCTGCGCCACCAGCAGTCCGATGGTGCCTGCTCCCAGCACCGCCACCCGCTTGCCCTGTACGGGGGTCAGGGCCACCGCGTGCACCGCCACCGCCAGCGGTTCGACCATGGCCCCTAACTCGATATCAAACCCCTGGGGCAGGCGGTGCAGGTTCTGGACGGGGCTCACAAAGCGCTCGGCCAGGGCCCCAGGGGCCTGGAAGCCCATGACCCGGAGCCGCTCGCAGATGTTGTAGCGGCCGCTGCGGCAAGGCACGCACTGGCCGCAGGTGAGGGCGGGCTCGAGGGCCACCAGCGCCCCCCGCCAGGCGGGGTCTACCCCCGAACCCACCTCCACCACCCGGGCGGCCACCTCGTGGCCGGGGAAGACCGGGTAGCGCACAAAGGGGTGCTGGCCTTCGTACACGTGTAAATCGGAGCCGCACACCCCTATCGCCAGGGGCTCGAGCAGCACCTCACCGTGCTGCGGCTGCGGTGGGTCGGCCTCCGACCACTGGATTACATGAGGGGCTGGGATTACCGCACGCATGCTTCACCAGACTGTGTACCCGCCGTCCACCACCAGCTCGCTGCCGGTCAGGTAGCTGCTGGCCTCCGAGGCCAAAAACACCGCGCAGGTCGCCACCTCCCAGGGCTCCCCCAGGCGGCCCATGGGGGTCAGGCCCAGCCAGTCCCGGCGCCACTCGGGGGTCTCGAGGCCCCGCCGGGTCATCTCGGTGCCGATGTAGCCCGGCGAGATGGCGTTAACCCGCACCCCAAAGGGGGCCAGCTCGGCGGCCAGCGAGCGGGTGAGGTGGGCCACCGCGGCCTTGGAGGCGTTATAGGCAGCCTGGGGCTGGGGTTTATTCACAATCAACCCCGACATCGAAGCGATATTGATGATGCTGCCGCGGCCCTGGGCCACCATCACCCGGCCAAAGGCCCGGCTGCACCAGAAGACCCCGTGCACGTTGATGTCGAAAACCTGGAGCCACTCGGCGTCGGGGGTTTCCAGCGCCGGGGTGTTGCGGCAGATGCCGGCGTTGTTGACCAGGATGTCCACCCGCCCATAGGCCTGGTGGAGGTTTTGGGCCAGCGCATCGGCCTGGGCCGACTGGGTTACGTCCAGGGGGCGGAACTCCGCCCGCAGCCCCTGGCTTTGTAGGCTTTGCGCTGCCCGCTGGCCCGCCTCGGCATCCAGCTCGGCGATAACCACCTGGGCCCCGGCCTCGGCCAGGGCGGTGCTGATGGCCAGGCCAATGCCCCGGCCCCCGCCGGTGACCACAGCCAAGCGATCCTCGAGTCTGAACTTATCCAGTATCATGGCCGCACCTACGCTTCGGGAACAATCAACACCTTGAGGGCCCGGCCCAGCCCGGGCTGCTCCTTGTAGGCCAGGGCCTGGCCCAGGGCCTCCAGCGGCAGGCGGTGGCTGATAAGGGGTTTTACTTGCACACGACCCGTTTCCAGCCAGTTCAGGGCGATGGGCAGCGTGCCGTTGAGGGAAAAACTACCGATCAGGCTCAGATCGCGCTGGAAAAGGTCGTAGGGGCTGATCTGTACCCGGGCCTCCTCGGGGGCCACCCCGAAGATGAGCAGCTTGCCGCCCACGGCCGCATAGCTGGGCATGGCCTCGACCACCTGCGGATGGCCGGTGGCCTCGGCCACAATATCGAAGCCGTAGGGGGCCAGCTCGCGCAGGGTGCGCTCGAGCTGCGGCCCGCTCTGCACCGTATGGGCAGCCCCGAGCTGCCGGGCCAGCGCCAGCCGCTCGGCCACCGGATCCACCACCGTAACCGTGCTGACCCCTGAGATCAGCAAGGCCTGCATCAGCAGCAGGCCGATGGGCCCGGCACCAAACAGCAGGGCGCTGCTCCCGGGCTGTGGTTGCAGGCGCAGCAGGCCCCAGGCCACGCACCCCAGCGGTTCAGCAAAAGCGGCTTCCTCTGCGCTCAGGTTTTTGACTGGATAGGCATTTTCGGCCGGCGCCACCACGTACTGGGCAAACCCGCCGGCCCGGGTCACCCCCAGGGCCTGGAAGTGCAGGCAGTGTTGGCGCTGGCCCCGGCGGCAGGCCCAGCAGCGGTTGCAGGCGATCACCGGATCCAGGGCTACCAGTTGCCCTTCTTGCAGATGGGTTACCCCAGGGCCCAGTTGCTCGATCACCCCGGCAATTTCATGGCCGGGCACCAGTGGAAGGTTGGCGTGGAAGTGGCCTTCAAAAAGGTGAAGATCGGTGCCGCAGACCCCGGTCGCGCCCACCCGCACCAGCACCTGGCCGGGGCCGGGGGAGGGGGGGGCAAGGTCTTGAACCTCGAGGTTCCGGGGACGGGTAATCACAGCAGCTTTCATGACGATTTCTCCTAGATAGCGTTACTTGATGGCGCCAAAGGTCAGACCCCGCACCAGCTGCCGCTGGGCCAGCCAGCCCATCACCATCACCGGCAGGATGGCAATCATCGAGGCCGCCGACATCTTGGCCCAGAACAGGCCCTCGGCGGTTTTGAAGGAGGCCACATACACCGAGAGCGGGGAGGCCTGGGCCGAGGTGAGGTTGAGGCTCCAGAAGGTCTCGTTCCAGGCCAGGATGATGCTCAGCAAAGCCGCCGAAGCGATGGCCGGAACCGAAAGCGGCAGGAGCACCCGCAAGAGCTCCTGGGGTATGCTGGCCCCGTCAACCCGTGCGGCCTCCATGATCTCGTGGGGCACCTCGCGGAAGAAGGCGTACAGGGTCCAGATGACCACCGGCAGGTTCATCACCGTGTAAATCAGGGCCAGGGCCCAGACGTTGTCCAGCCAGCGCAGGTCGCGGAAGATCAGGTAGACCGGGATGATCACCCCCACCGGCGGCATCATCTTGGTGCTGATCATCCACAGCAGCAGGCCCTGGGTTCGCCGGGTGGGGTAGAAGGCCATGGAGTAGGCCGCCGGAATGGCCAGGAGCAGGGCCAGGGCTGTGGAGCCCAGGGCCGAGATGATCGAGTTAAGAAAGTGCAGGCCGTAGTCGCTGCGGGTCAGGGCTTCCTGGATGCTCTCGAGGGTGGGCTGAAAAATCAGCTTGGGGGGGATGGCGATGGCCTCGCCCTCGCTCTTGAAACCGGTGAGGAAGAGCCAGAAGATGGGGAAGAACATAATACCGGCGGCCAGGTAGGCCAGCGCGGTCAGCTCCCAGCGGATGCGTCGGCCCTGGCTCATGTCCGCCCTCCTTGCAGGTTGCGCCCAATCATGCGCAAAACGAAGATGGCTACGATGTTGGCTAGAATCACCGCAAACACCGCCCCCGCGGCGGCCACCCCGATGCGGTACTCGCCGAAGGCCTTGAGGTAGATCAGGTACGGCAGGGTGGTGGTGGCCAGGCCCGGCCCGCCCGAGGTCGAGGCGTAGATTTCGGCGAAGATGGTCAGCAGGAAGATGGTTTCCAGCATCACCACCACGCTCAGGGTCTGGGCCAGGTGCGGCACGATGATGTAGCGGAACTCCTGCCAGGCGTTGGCACCGTCAATTTTGGCGGCCTCGAGCTGTTCTTTGGACAGCGACTGTAGCCCGGTGAGAATCAGGAGCATGGCAAAGGGAATCCACTGCCAGGAGACCATTATCACGATGGACGGCATGGGGTGGGCGGCCAGCCAGTCGATGGGCCGCTGCCCCAGGCTCTCGGCGATCCAGGCAAAAAGCCCGTACACCGGGTGCATCAGCATGTTTTTCCAGATCAGGGCCGAGACCACCGGCATCACAAAGAAGGGCGAGATGACCAGGGTGCGCGCTAAAGCCCGACCGGGAAAGTCCTGATAAAAAAGCACCGCCAGCAGCAGTCCGACGGCCACCGTAATCAGCAGCACCGAGCCCACCAGCACCAGGGTGTTGAGGATGGCCGTCCAGAAGATGGGGTCGGTCAGCAAGGAGGCGAAGTTCTCGAAACCAACAAAGCCCTGGCGTTCGGGGTTGAGCAGATTGAAGCGACGGAAGGAGTGGTATAGGGTGAGGACAAACGGAATCTGCGTCCAGACGATGAGCAAAAGAACAGCCGGGCCGAGCAGCCAGAGGGAATTGGGCCGCAGAGCCTGCGGGCGTGGTCTGGTGAGGACGCGATGGTATGTCATGGTTACCTTTGAGGGGCGGGCTCGGAAGGCCCGCCCCGTCTGGCTTTACTTGATGTAGCCAGCCTCTTTCATCAGCTTCTCGACGGCGGCCTGGGCCTGGGCCAGCCCGTTGTCCAGGCTGGTTCGGCCCGCCACGATCCCGGCGATAAACTGCCCGACCTGGGTGCCGATGGCCTGGAACTCGGGGATGCCCACAAACTGCACACCGGTGTAGGGCACGGGTTTGAGGGTGGGCTTGGTGGGGTCGGCAGTGTTGATGGAGTCCAGTACCACTTTGGCGAAGGGCGCGGCCCGCTGGTAGTTGGGGTTGTTATAGGTGGAGTAGCGGGTACCGGGGGGCGCGCTGACCCAGCCCTGGGTGCGGCCTACCAGCTCGATGTACTCCTTGGAGGTGGCCCAGGCGATGAAGGTCTTGGCGGCCTCCACTTTCTTACTGGACTTGGGAATGGCCAGCGCCCAGCTCCACAGCCAGTGGGCGCCGTTGGGGGTGACGGCCACCGGGGCTTTGGCAAAGCCGATCTTGTCGGCCACCTTGGAGGTTTTGGGGTTGGCCAGGTAGCCGGCCGCCACGGTGGCATCAATCCACATGGCGCACTTGCCCTCCGACATCAGGGTCAGGTTCTCGGTGAAGCCGTTGCCGGTGACGCCGGGAGGGCCGTACTTGGTGACCAGCTCCACATACTGCCCGATGGCCCGTTTCCACTCGGGGCTGGTGAGCTGGGGTCTCCAGTTTTCGTCGAACCAGCGCCCCCCGTAGGTGTTGACCAGGGTGGTGATAAAGGCCATGTTTTCGCCCCAGCCCGGCAGGCCACGCAGGCAGATGCCATAAACGCCACCGCTGGGGTTGTGGAGTTGGCGGGCCCAGTTGATGGCCTGGGTCCAGGTGGGCTGGGCCGGTACCGTGAAGCCTTTGGCCGCGAAGAGGTCTTTGCGGTAGTACAGCATCGAGCTTTCGGCGTAGAAGGGCAGGGCGTAGAGCTTACCCTGGTACGAAAGCCCGGCCCGCACCGGTTTGAGCACGTCCTCGAGGTCGTACGAGGCCGGCAGGCCGCTTATCTCCACCAGCCAGCCGTTTTTGCCCCATAAGGGGGCCTCGTAGGTGCCGATGGTCAGCACGTCATAGGAACCGGCGTTGGTGGCGATGTCGGTGGTCACCTTCTGGCGCAGCTCGTTCTCGGGAAGCACCACCCAGTTGACCTTGATCCCCGGATTGGCCTTCTCGAACTCCGGGGTGAGCTTCTGCATGGTGATCATGTCGGGGTTGTTGACGGTGGCGATGGTGATGGTGGTCTGGGCCAGGGCCGTGGAGAGCAGGAGGCCCGTACAGGCCAGCAAAACTTGCCAAAAGCGCATATTTACCTCCCTTGGGTCTAGGTTGCTTTGGGCCGATACCGATGTTGGACTCGAGCTAGCTTTTCACCTCCTTGGATTGAACAAAGCCGAAGTATTCAGCCAGCGAGCGGTAGGAAGGGTAGAGCTCGAGGTAGGCCCCGGAGTTGGGGGTAAAGCCCTGGGCCGCAGGCGCTGGGGGCAGCGGAAGCCCGGCGGCCATGGCGGCGTACAGGGCCGCCCCACGGGCCGAGGCATGGGGCGTGGCGCTGGCCTCCACCTCGCAGCCCAGCACGTTGGCCAGGATCTGTACGATGGCGGGGGTTTTGGACAGCCCGCCGGTAACCACCACCCGGGGTAGGGGGCCCACCGCCTGTTCCAGGGTTTCCTTGACCCAGCGGGTGCCCAGGGCCGTGGCCTCGATCAGGGCCTGGTAGATCTGCGGAGGGTCGGTAGCCAGGCTCAGCCCGCTCAAGACGCCCTTCAAGCTTGCGTTCATCAAGGGGGTGCGGCAGCCGTTCCACCAGTCCAGGGCCAGCAGGCCCGATGGCCGGGGGGTGCGCTGGCTGAGCTCGAGGTTGAGCCGCTCAAAAACCGCCTGCTCGGGCTCCTGAGCGGCCCAGGCCAGGGTGCGCACCCACCAGGCCAGCATGTCCCCCGAAGCGGGCTGGCCGCACTCATAGCCGTACAGACCGGGCAGAATGCCATCCGCTACGATGCCGGCAATGCCAGGAACCGGGCAGGCCGACGGGCTCAGGGCCAGGTGGCAGCTCGAGGTTCCCAGAATCGCCACCAGAACCCCGCTTTCTTGAACGCCCACCCCCAGCACGGCGGCGTGGGCGTCAATGCTGGCGGTGGCCACCGGAATTCCCGCTGGCAGCCCGGTGCGCTGGGCCCAGGCCTGGCTCAGGCCGCCTGCCTTCTGGCCTACCGGCTGAGGCCAGGCCAGCTTATCCAGCCAGCCCTCCAGACCGGGCCGCAAAGCTCGGAGCTGCGCAGCCTCCGGGTAGCCCTCCGGCTGCCAGTGGGCTTTGTAACCCGCCTGGCAGCTCGAGCGCACCTCCTCGCCGCTGAGTTGCCAGACCAGCCAGTCCCCCACCTCGATCCAGCGGGCTGTGGCCTCCCAGATCTCGGGTGCTTCCTCCAGCACCTGCCAGGCTTTAGCCAGCGACCACTCGGCGCTGGTTTTGCCGCCGTACATCTGCAAGAACCCTGGGTGGGCCTGGTTGATGGCCTGGGCGTACGGCTCGGCGGCGTGGTGTTTCCAGAGTTTTAGGTAGGCGTGCGGCTGGTAGCGGAAGGCTTCTTTGAGGGCCAGGGGAACGCCCGAGGCATCGGTAGGGAGCGGGCTCGAGGCGGTGGCGTCTAGGCCGATGCCCACAACCGTTCCGCCCGACTGGTGGGCCTCGAGCCGCATCTTTTGCAGCAGAACCCGGCTCACCTGCAGGTAGTCCGCGGGGTGGTGCAAAGCCCACAGCGGGGGCAGGGGCGCTCCGGAGGGGAGGCGGTGGGTCAGCACACCATGGGGGTAGGGCTCCACCGCGACGGCCAGTTCCTGGCCGCGCTCGAGGTCGAGCAGCAAGGCCCGCGCCGACTCGGTGCCAAAATCTAAGCCAATCGCCAGGGGTTTCATAGCAGAATAACCGTTCTGGAGCTTATGGTCACGTGACCATTCATCGCACAAAGCTATAAAAGTGAGCTGCCGCTTTTCTCTCTCTACCTGCTTATGGTCTCGTGACCATTAGACTAAATGCCGGGTGCTTTTTTGTCAATACCTGGTTTGTTACAATGGTCACGTGGCCAATATCCTGGATGTCGCTAAACGGGCGGGCGTGGCCCCTACCACGGCCAAGCGCGCAATCCACGAACCCCACCGCCTGGCCCCCGAGACCCTGGCCCGGGTGCGCAAGGCCATCGAGGAGCTGGGCTACGAACCGGATCAGCTAGCGGGTAGCCTGCGGCGGGGCCGCACCCAGACCCTGGGGCTGATGGTGGGCAACATCATCGAGCCTTTTTTTGCCGCGCTCATCCGCAGCATTGCCCGTCAGGTGCGGGCCAGGGGCTACGCCCTGATGGTGGCCGACAGCGAGTACGACTCGGCCATCGAACTCCAGCACCTCAAGATGTTTCGTGGTCAACGGGTGAGCGGCCTGATCATTCGCTCGGCCTTCGGTTCCCCCAACCTCGACTACCTGGTACAGATGCACAAACGGGGAACCTACATCCTGGAAATCGACCACTTTTATCCCAACAGCCCCTTTAGCTATGTGATGCTGGACGGGCGGCAGTGCGTGTTTACCGGGGTGAAGTACCTCTACGACCTGGGCCACCGCCGCATCGCCACGCTGGGCGACTACCACCCCGTGATCACCCCCGACGAGCGCTCGAGGGTCTTTCCGGAGGCCATGCAGGCGGTGGGGCTGGCCCCAATACCCGAGTACCAGCGGGTGATTGAGCGCAGCGAGGAGGCGGCCTACCACCTCACCCTGGAACTCATGCGGCTGCCCGAACCACCCACCGCGCTGTTCTCGCTGACCGGAAGCGAGGCCGCCGGGGCTTTTCGGGCCCTGAAGGAGCTGGGGCTGCGCATACCCCAGGATGTCTCCCTGCTCACCTTCGATAACTACTCCTGGACGGCCCTGGTCACCCCGCCCCTGGATGTGATCGAGCAGCCGGTGGAGGCCATGGGGCAGGTGGCGGTGGAAATCGTGCTCGAGGCCATCGAGAATCAAGACCTGGATAAGGTGGTGCGCAAGCGCTTTCCTGGACGGCTGATCCGGCGGGGTAGCTGCGCCCCGCCTCCGGCCCAGGGCGTAAAATCCAGGGTGTGAGACCGATTGCCCTCGACGCCATGGGGGGCGACCATGCCCCCAAAGTTACGGTAGAAGGCGCCCTGCTGGCCCACAGACAGGGAATCCCGGTGGTGCTGGTAGGCCCCACGGCTGTTTTGCAGCAGGAACTCCGAAAGCAGGGGGGGGATCTGCCCATTGTGGAGGCCCCCGAGTACATCACCATGCACGACCAGGCCACCGACGTGCGCAAAAAGCGCCGGGCTTCCATCAACGTCTGCATGGAGCTGGTCAAGCAGGGCGAGGCCTCGGCGGTGGTGGCCATGGGGCACACCGGGGCCACGCTGGCCTCGGCCCTGTTCAACCTGGGGCGCATCCGGGGAGTGGATCGGCCCACCCTGCTGATCGAGCTGCCCAGCGAAAAAGGGCGCACCTTTCTGACCGACGGCGGGGCCAACGTGGACTGCAAGCCCGAGTGGCTGGTGCAGTTTGCGGTGATGGCCACGGCCTATGCCCAGGCCCAGGGGATAGCGGAGCCCAGTGTGGGGCTGCTCTCCATCGGGGAGGAGGAGCACAAGGGCAACGAACTCACCCTGCAAACCTTTCCCCTGCTCAAGGCCGCGCCGGGCCTGCGCTTCTACGGCAACGTGGAGGGGCGCGACATCTTCAAAGGCACCACCGATATCGTGGTGAGCGATGGCTACACCGGCAACGTGGTGCTCAAGCTCTCCGAAGGTGAGGCCCGCACCATCTTTAAGTGGATTCGCGAGGCTTTGAGCGGGGGTTCGCTCTTGACCCGGTTGGGGGCCTTGCTGGTGCGCCCGGCCCTGCAAAGCCTGCGGGCCAAAATGGACCCCGCCGAGTACGGGGCTATGCCCCTGCTGGGAGTGGAGGGCCCGGTGTTTATCGGGCATGGCTCCGCCGATGGGCGGGCGGTGCTGAGCGCGATTCGCAAAGCCAGGGGTGTGGTGGAGGCCGGCCTGGTGGAGCGGGTGCGGGCCGGCATGGCCCGCTTGGCTGGATAGGAGGGGGAAGCGTGGAGATATCGAGTCTCTGGCTGCGTGTTTTGATCAGTGTTGGCTTGCTAATTCTGGGTTTCTGGGTAGGGCGGGCCGGGGCCGGCCTGGTGGGCTGGCTGGCCCGACTGACCCCCGACACCCGCGACGACCGCTACCTGCGCTACATCGGCTGGCTGTGGTGGGGCTTCACCGCCGCCATGATAGCGGCCCTGGGGGCCCAGGTCTGGCAGGTGCGCCTCGAGCCCTTCTACGCCTGGGGCCAGGTGCTCTTCGGCTGGCTGGGGGAGCGCGGGCTGGCCGTGCTGCTGATCCTGGGCGCGACCTCGCTGGCTTTGCGCCTGGTGCCCCGGCTGTTGCAACGGGTTCCGGTGGGGTCGGGGGAGTTTAGCCGGGAGCAGGTGCGGCTACAAACCCTCAAGAGCGTGCTCGAGTCGGTCTTGAAGGTGCTGATTATCGCCCTAGGGGTGCTGTTTGCCCTGTCCAACCTAGGCCTGAACGTCACGGCGTTGCTGGCTGGGGCCGGGGTGGTGGGGCTGGGCATCTCGCTGGCCGCCCAGAACCTGATCCGCGATGTGATCAACGGCTTTTTTATCCTGCTGGAAGACCAGTACGGGGTGGGCGACGTGATTACCGTGGGCCAGCTTTCGGGGGGGGTGGAGCGCTTCAATCTGCGCATCACCGTGCTGCGCGACCTGGAGGGCCGGGTGCACTTCATCCCCAACTCCACCATCCAGCAGGTTACGGTGATGAGCCGCGACTGGGCCCGCGCGGTGGTGGACGTCTCGGTGGCCTACGAGACGCCAGTAGACAGGGCCCTCGAGGTGGTGCGCTCAGAAGCCGAGGCTTTCTATCACGACCCCGAGTGGCGCGACAAATTCACCGACCAGCCGCCCGAAACCCTGGGCATCCAGCAGCTGGCCGACTCGGGCATCCTGATCCGGGTTCTGTTCAACACCAAGCCCAAGGAGCAGTGGGCCATCGGGCGCGAGTTTCGCCGCCGCATCAAGCTGCGGCTCGACGCCGAAGGGATCGCCATTCCCTACCCCACGCGGCGCATCGTCAATTCATAAGCCCTACCGACCCTCGAGGCGGCCAGGGTTCGACTTTGAACCGGGCCTGCCCTTGCAGCGGCATAGAATGCAAAGGGATGAAAACCTGCGACTACCTGGTTATCGGCGGTGGCATTGTGGGCCTGACCATTGCCCTGGAGATAAAAAAGCGCGATGCCGCGGCCAGTGTGGTGGTGCTGGAGAAAGAGAAAGAACTGGCCCAGCACGGCTCCGGGCGCAACTCGGGGGTGTTGCACGCCGGTTTTTACTACACTGCCGACTCGCTTAAAGCCCGCTTCACCCGCGAGGGCAACGCCCGCTGGAAGCAGTTTGTGGAGGCGCGGGGCCTCCGGATTAACCGCTGCGGCAAGCTGGTGGTGGCTAAAAACGAGCAGGAGGTGGAGGGGCTAAAGGAACTCAAGCGCCGGGGCGACCTGAACGGGGTGGAGACCTACCTGATTCCCCTCGAGGAGGCCAGAAAAATCGAACCGCGGGTGAAGTCGACCGAGCTGGCCCTGTGGTCGCCCAACACCGCCACCGTGGATCCCAAGGAGTGCATGGCCGCCATCGCCGCCGAGTGTAAAGCCCAGGGCATCGAGATTCACCTGGATACCCCCTACCAGGGCCGGCGGGGCCGGGACATCATCACGCCCCAGGAGGTCTACAGCGCGGGCTTTGTGCTCAACGCCGCGGGCCTGCACGCCGACCGGGTGGCCCACGATTTTGGTGTGGGGCTGCGCTACCGCATCCTGCCCTTCAAGGGGCTGTACGTGTACGGCTCGGAGCCGGTGGGCGCGCTCAAAACCAACATCTACCCGGTGCCCGACCTGCGCAACACCTTTTTGGGCGTCCACTTTACGGTGACGGTGGACGGCCAGGCCAAAATTGGCCCCACCGCCATTCCGGCTTTCTGGCGCGAGAACTACGAAGGCCTGAAGGGCTTCGACGCGCTCGAGGCCCTCTCGATTCTGCGCGACGAGGCCATTCTGTTCTTCCGCAACGACTTCAACTTCCGCAGCCTGGCCCTGGAAGAGATCAAAAAGTACTCCAGAACCTACCTCGTCCAGCAGGCCGCGGCCCTCCTGGAAGGGGTGAAGCCGGAAAACTACCGCACCTGGGGCCGCCCCGGCATCCGCGCCCAGCTCTACGACCACCAGGACAAAAAGCTGGTGATGGACTTCTTGCTCGAGGGCAATGGGGAGGGCCTGCACGTGCTCAACGCCATCTCGCCGGCCTGGACGGCTTCCATGCCCTTTGCCGAGTATGTGGTGGATAGGATAGAAGCCCTGCACAAGGGCCAGGAGATAGCCCAGGCCTGAGCGTTTCGCATTGACAAACCAACCCCACCAACGCGTAGACTCCTGGCAGAAGGAGGCGTTATGAGCCTACACCCCCTGGCCGGCCAACCCGCACCCCATAGCCTTCTGGTGAACCTCCCTCGGTTGGTGAGCAGCTACTATGCCCTAAAGCCCGACCCCCTCAACCCGGCCCAGCAGGTGGCCTTTGGCACCAGCGGCCACCGGGGCACCTCCCTGGCTGGCACCTTCAACGAGGCCCACATCCTGGCCATCGCCCAGGCGGTAGCGGAGTACCGGGCCGAGCACGGCATTACCGGGCCGCTCTTTATGGGCATGGATACCCACGCGCTTTCCGAGGCGGCCTGGATTACCGCGGTGGAGGTGCTGGCGGCCAATGGGGTGGAGGTGAGGGTTGAGGAAGGGCGCGGCTACACCCCAACCCCCCTGGTCTCGCACGCCATCCTCGAGTACAACCGCAATCGCAGCAGCGGTCTGGCCGACGGCATCGTGATCACCCCCAGCCACAACCCCCCCCAGGACGGCGGCTTCAAATACAACCCCCCCAACGGCGGCCCCGCCGATACCGGCGTGACCCGGGTGATCCAGGAACGGGCCAACCAGATCCTGCGCGACGGCCTCACCGAGGTAAGGCGCTGGCCCCTCAGCCGGGCCCTGGAGGCGGTTCGGGCCTTCGATTTCGTCACCCCTTATGTGCGCCAACTGGAAAGCATTGTGGACATGGCCGCCATCAAGGCCGCGGGTGTCCGGATTGGGGTAGACCCGCTGGGCGGCTCCTCGCTACGGGTCTGGCAGCGCATCGCCGAGCACTACAGCCTCAGCCTGACCGTGGTCAACGAACGCATTGACCCCAGCTTTGCCTTCATGACCCTGGATAAAGACGGCAAAATTCGCATGGACTGCTCGTCGCCCTACGCCATGGCCTCCTTGATTGGCCTCAAGGACAGGTTCGACGTGGCCATCGGCAACGACCCCGACGCCGACCGGCACGGCATCGTGACCCCGGACGGCCTGATGAACCCCAACCACTACCTGGCAGTTTGCATCCATTACCTGTATCAAAACCGCCCCGGCTGGCCCGCCGGCATGGGGGTGGGGAAGACCCTGGTCAGCAGCAGCATGATTGACCGGGTGGTGCACAGCCTGGGCCGCCGGCTGGTGGAGGTGCCGGTGGGCTTTAAGTATTTTGTGCAGGGGCTTTTGAGCGGAACCATCGGGTTTGGGGGCGAGGAGAGCGCGGGAGCCTCCTTTGTGCGCATGGACGGCTCGGCCTGGAGCACCGACAAAGACGGCATCATCCTGGGTTTGCTGGCCGCTGAGATTCTGGCCAAGACCGGCCGGTCGCCCAGCCAGCACTACCGCGACCTCGAGGCCCGCTTTGGCGCTTCGGTGTACACCCGCATTGATGCCGAGGCCAACAGCGCCCAGAAAAAGGTGCTGGCCAACCTTTCACCCGAGCTGGTGACCGCTACCGAGCTGGCCGGGGAGCCCATCCAGGCCAAGCTCACCCGCGCCCCCGGCAACAATGAGCCCATCGGCGGGCTCAAGGTGGTGACCGAGAACGCCTGGTTCGCGGCCCGGCCCTCCGGAACCGAGGACGTGTACAAGATTTATGCCGAGAGCTTCCGGGGCGAGGCGCACCTCGAGCGCGTGGTGCAGGAGGCCAGGCACCTGGTTGGCGAGGCTTTTCGCAGGGCCGGGGTTTGATGCGGGCGCGCTACTTTGAGGCCGCCTGCTCGGCCTCGATCTCCCAGAGCAGGTCGCGCAGTATCCAGCCCCTACCGGGGGCCTCGAGCTCCCCGTTGGTGATGCGCTCGAGCAGGTAAGCCCGCACCTGGGCAATGGGCAGACCGGCCTGGATGAGCTCGCCCAGGTTGCGGCTGCCGTCGAGCAGCACGGTCATATCGTTGGGGTTGCGTATGCCCGCCTGGGTGCGCCGGGCCGAAGGGTGGCGGATGCGCAGGGCGAACCAGGCATACTTGCGCAGCTTGGTGAGGTCGCCCTCCCGCAGCCCCCGCCAGGCCCGTTCGGCGGCGATGATCAGCGGAACCCCCCAGGCTCTGGCCGCCGCCCGCACGCTCTTGCCCCCCACAAAAACGGCAAAAGGTTCCACGGGCCGGGGCGTCTCCAGCACCCGACTGGGGGAGTCCAGCACGCTGCGGAAGCGGGCCCACTGATCGTTCATGCGGGCCCACTCCCCCACAAAAACCTTGAACGGCATAAGCGGGGATCCCTGCACCCGACCACCCTCAAACCGGAACTGACCCTGCTCGGGGTGGAGTGGAAAGGTGGCGATGGCCTCAAAGCCTTCCCAGTCCAGGATGCTGCCACCGACCACCTCGCCGAGCATGAAGTGCAATTTCAGGGGAAGCAGATGGGTTTTGAGGTGCAGAACCCCCGTTCCACGGCTGGCGTGGATCATCTGAAGCACGTCGCTTAGCGGGATGGTATCGAAGCTACCTTCCATCGCAACCCTTCTCCCAGGCCGAGCACCAGCGTGAAGCCCTGCCCCACATAATCTTGCATGGCCTGTCGAATGGCCTCGATATGCTGTGTCTCGCTCAGGGCGGCCAGGGTAGGCCCGGCCCCTCCCACAAAGGCGGCCAGGGCCCCCGCGGCATAGACCCGCTCAAGAGCGGCCTCGAGGCCCGGCATCAGATGCGCGCGGTAGTGCTGGTGTAAGCGGTCTTTGGCGGCTTCGCGCAGGGCATCCAGGCGCCCGGCGTGCAGGGCCGCGGGCCACAGCGCGCTGCGGGCCAGATTAAAGATGGCATCGGCGTAGGGAATGGTTTTGGGCAGAGCGGCCCGGGCCAGCGGTGTCGGCACCTCGTAAGGCGGCACACCCAGAACAAAGCGCAGCCCTTTGGGTGAAGGCATGGGCAGGGCCAGCGGGGGGTCGGCCAGCGCGGCCACAAAGCCGCCGTACACCGCCGGGGCCACATTGTCGGGGTGGCCTTCCAGGGTGGCGGTCACCCGAAAGATGCCGTCCGGCCCGAGCCGCCCCCCAGAAAAGGCATCGGCCAGGGCTGCCCCCGCAACGAGGGCCGCCGAGCTGCTGCCCATGCCCCGGGCCAGGGGAATCGGATTGTGAGCCCAGACCGCCAGGGGCGGCGGGTCGAGCTCACCCAGGGACTGCCAGGCGGCCCGGTAGCCTTGGTGGATAAGATTGTCCGGGGTGTTGGGCACCTGCCCCTGGCCGCTGTAGTGCAGCTCGTTGCTGCAGGACGGGGTGGCGTGAACCTCGAGGTACAGATCGAGCGCCACCCCGAGCGCATCAAAGCCCGAACCCAGATTAGCCAGGGTCGCTGGAACTTGAACGTATACGGTATCGCCAGACATAGTGCTCCCGCTAGAAGGCGGTGGTCTTTGCCATCATACCTGCATGCTGGGCTGGGGGTGGGTGCAGCCGCGGGGCAAAAACCATCAAATCAAGCTATACTACAGGCGGGTGACTTACTCCATTCCTTGGGCCCTGTGCGTGTTCTATAGCGGTTTTGCTCCCACCTTAGAGCACCGGTTTTGGGGAGGCGGGGTCATGGCAGCCTGCTAGCATATGCGGTTGTATTTTCTACGAACCCGTGCCTGGCATGTAAGCCGGTTGTGGGTGGGGCATGCGAGAACTGCTGGCCTGTCAAACCAGTCGGGGTAGAGGATACCGTGAGCGTGTACCAGGGTCTGCTCGAGCGCATCTCGCCCTCTCTGATGGGCCACCTGCTCGATGCGCTGTCGCGCCGCGACCCCCTGGTGGAGCACGCGCCGGGTGGCTTGCTAATCCCGGAGTTGATTGAACGGCTGCGGGGGGAGGGTTTTTCCGGTTACCTGCTGGCCCGCTTCTCCGGCGAGGAGCGGGGTTGGTTGGCTTTTTATCGGGGGCGGCTTTTGGGGGCCTGGCGGCAGACCACCTACGGCCACCTCAGCGGTACCGTGGCCTACCGGGCTGTGCAGCGTGAGCTGGGCCTGGCCACCCTCTCGCTTTATCGGTTGCAGCCCGACGACCTGCCCCCTCTGGTGGCCCTTACCCAGGGGTCGCTGCGCCTGACCGGGGTGGAGGCCCGCGAGGTGGCGGTTGAGAACCTGATGCAGCCGCTTGTGCAGGAGCAGTTTACCGGTGCGCTGGTGCTCGAGGACGGCCTGGTAGGGCAGGCCTGGTTTTTAGCCCGGGGGAAGTATCTTTTTGAGGCCTTGCCACCGGCGCGGTTTGCTGCGGGGGTTCTGCATCTGGTGCAGGCCCCCAACCAGACCCCACCCGATCTGTATGAGCAGGCCCAGCAAGAGGATCGGGCTCAGCGAAGCCTGCGAATCAGCACGGCCTGGAATGCGGCCCACGAGGTGCTCAAGGAGTATATGGGGCGCGGAGCCTCCTTGGCCCTCGAGCGCCTGCAGCACATCTACGCCACCGACGACCCGGCCAGCCTGGAGAAAAACCTGCGCCGCTGGATGACCGAGAGCCTCGAGCCCAACGCGGCTGTGCTCTTCGATCGCCTGCTGCGGCCGACCCTGTAGCGGGTGCAGTTAAAACTGGCCGTAGGGGGTAATATCTATCAGGATGCTCATCGCCTGTAGCCAGGTTGTCCGGGGCTACCTTCCAGAACGGTTGGTGCTGCATCCCTGGCAAGCCCGCTCTAGTAGAAATCGTCTGATTGACAAAGGAACCTTCTAAGAGGAGGTTTTATGCTGCTAGCCATCGACATCGGCAACACCAACATTACCCTGGGCCTCTACCAGGGTGAGCAACTGGGGCCGCGCTGGCGCATCTCCACCGATCCCCAGCGCATGCCCGACGAGTACGGCATCACCCTGGTCAACCTGCTCTCCTTCAGCGGATACAAGCCCGCCCAGGTGGAGGCGGTGGTGCTGGCTTCGGTGGTGCCACCCCTGACCGCGACGCTGGTTCAGGCCGTGCAGGACTACCTTGGGCGGAAGCCTTTGGTGGTGGACTCGAGCCTCCAGACCGGGGTGCGGGTGCGCTACGACGACCCTTCGCAGGTGGGCGCTGACCGCATCGTGGATGCCGCGGCGGTGCATAAGCTCTACGGCGGCCCGGCCTGCGTGGTGGATTTCGGCACGGCCACCACCTTCGACGCCATCACCGCCGAGGGGGATTACCTGGGGGGGGCCATCGCGCCGGGCATCGGAATCGCCGCGGAGGCCCTGTTCCAGCGGGCCGCCAAGCTGCCCAAGGTCGAGCTCAGGCGGCCCCCCACAGCTATCGGGCGTAACACCGTGCACTCGATGCAGTCGGGGTTGCTGTTCGGTTACGTGGGCCTGGTGGAGGGCATGGTGGCTCGCTTCCGCGCCGAGCTCGGGCCCCAGATGAAGGTTATTGGAACCGGTGGCCTGGCCGAGCTCATCGCCCAGGAAACCCCGGTCATCGAGATCATCGCTCCCTGGCTGACCCTCGATGGCCTGCGCATCATCTGGGAGCTCAACCAATGAACCCCCTGCAGGGCAAGCGCATCGTGCTGGGCGTGAGCGGCTCCATCGCTGCCTACAAGGCCGCCGACCTCGCCAGCAAGCTCACCCAGGCCGGGGCCCTGGTGGATGTGATCCTGAGCGAGGGGGCCGAGCGTTTCATCACCCCGCTCACCTTCGCCTCCCTTACCGGGCGCAGGGCCTACGCCAGCCTGTGGGAGGGCGAGGCCCACGTGCTTCACGTCGGATTGGGGGAGGCCGCCGACTTGCTGGTGATCGCCCCCTGCACCGCCCACACCCTGGCCAAGCTGGCCCAGGGCCAGGCCGACAACCTGCTTACCCTGACCGCCCTGGCCGCGCGCTGTCCCGTGCTGGTGGCCCCCGCCATGGACGGGGGGATGTTCGAGCACCCCGCCACCCAGGCCAACCTCGAGACCCTGCGCCGCCGGGGTGTGCAGATCCTGGGCCCTGCCCAGGGTCGCATGGCCTCGGGGCTGGTGGGGCTGGGGCGGATGCTCGAGCCCGCCGAGATCCTGGGGCAGATTCGCCTGGCCCTGGGCCGCGGCGGCCCCCTGGCCGGAAAACACGTGGTGGTGAGCGCGGGCGGCACCCAGGAGCCCCTCGACCCGGTGCGCTACCTCACCAACCGCTCCTCGGGCAAACAGGGTTTTGCCCTGGCCCAGGCCGCGCTGGATCTGGGGGCTCGGGTCAGCCTGGTGGTGGGGGCTACGGCCGCTGCCCTGCCCACCCCCACCGGGGCCGAGCGCACCGACGTGGAAACCGCCGCCCAGATGGCCGAGGCGGTCTTGCGGCTGTGCCGGGAGGCGGATGTGCTGATCATGGCGGCCGCGGTGGCCGACTTCCGGCCCCGCCAGGTGCGGGCCCACAAGATCAAGAAGGAGCGGGAAGCCCCCCAGCTCGAACTCGAGCCCACCCCGGACATCCTGCTGGCCGTGGCTGAAGAGCGCCGGCACCTGGGCCGGCCAGCGGTGGTGGTGGGCTTCGCCGCCGAGAGTGAGAAACTGCGGGAGAACGCGCAGGACAAGCTCGAGCGCAAAAGTCTCTCCATGATCGTGGCCAACGATATCAGCGCCCCCGATGCCGGTTTCGCCGTGGACACCAACCGCGTTCTTCTGCTGCTGCCGGGCGGGGTGGTCGAGCCCCTGCCCCTCATGACCAAGGGCGAGGTGGCCGCAGCCGTTCTGGCGCGGGTGGTTGGTCTCCTCGCAGAGGGAGCCCAGGGATAGATCGCGCCTGCCCGCGGCTACGGGTTTTCAGCCCCTTCTTCCGCCCAGTGGTTGAGCGGCCCGATGCCCCCTCCGATGCCCGGGGCCGTCTCGATGGCCCGGGTCACGAAGCGCTTGGCTCGAGCCACAGCCTCGAGCAGCGCGACCCCTTTCGCCAGCAACGCGGTAATTGCGGCGGAAAGGGTGCAGCCGGTGCCGTGGGTATGGCTCGAGGGGATTTTCTGGGCGGTAAAGAGGTGTAGCTTGCGGCCATCCCACAGCACGTCGGTGGACTCTTCTCCTGCCAGGTGGCCGCCTTTGAGCAGCACAGCCCGGGGCCCCAGTCCCCCCAGCAGCCGGGCGGCTTCGCGGGCATCGGCCAGGTCGCGGATGGGCTGGCCCAGCAGGGCCCGGGCCTCGGGCAGGTTGGGGGTGAGCAGGGTGGCGAGGGGGAACAGTTCGGACTTGAGAGCCTCGAGGGCCTGCTCGGTCAGCAGCCAATCGCCGCTTTTGGCAACCAGCACAGGGTCTACCACCAGCGGCAAGTTTGTTTGAGCCAGGATTGGCGCAATGCTGTGCACGATGGCTGCATCCCCCAAAGCCCCGGTTTTGATGGCGTGGGCGCCGGGATCTTGCAGCACGGCCTCGAGCTGTCGCGCGACCAGACCGGGTTCCAAAGGCGCCACCTCACGCACCCCAAGGGTGTTCTGCACGGTCAGTACAGTGACCACGCTCATGCCGTAGACCCCAAAACGATGGAAGGTTTTGAGGTCAGCCTGCAGACCGGCCCCCCCGCTGGGGTCGCTACCGGCGATGGTGAGGGCGATGGGGAAGGGCACCGAGGCCTCCAGGGGTTTAGGCCGGCTCGAGGTCGCTCGCGCGGGCCTTGCCGCGCAGCACGGCTTCGACCAGGTTCATCGGACAGAAGGGGCCGCACATGCTACAGGCTTTGGTGCGGGTGGCGCGGGTCTCGTAGAGCCGGCGGGCCTCCTGGGGGAACAGGCATAGCTCGAACTGGCGCTCCCAGTCGAGGGCATAGCGGGCCTGGCTCATCTGGTGGTTGCGCAGGAGGGCGGCGGGGTGGCCTCGAGCCACGTCGGCGGCGTGGGCCGCCAGCTTGAAGGCGATCACCCCCTCGCGCACCTGCTGGACGCTGGGCAGGGCCAGGTGCTCGGCCGGGGTCAGGTAGCACAGCATGTCGGCGCCGTGCCAGCCTGCCACCGCCCCACCGATGGCCCCGGCTATATGGTCGTATCCTGCTGCAGTATCGATGGGGAGCATGCCCAGGATGTAGAAGGGGGCCTGATCGGTGAGCTTCTTCTGCAACTGCACGTTGGTCTGGATCTCGTTCAGGGGAATATGCCCCGGCCCCTCCACCATTACCTGCACCCCGGCCCGGCGCGCCCGTTCGACCAGCTCGCCCACCAGCAGCAGTTCCTGGATCTGGGGGCGGTCGGTGGCGTCGGCCAGGGAGCCCGGGCGCAGCCCGTCCCCCAGCGAAAGGGTCATGTCGTAGGTGCGGGCGATCTCCAATACGTCGTCGAAGCGCTCCCACAGGGGGTTTTCCCGCTCGTTGCGCAGCATCCAGGCCGCCAGCAGCCCGCCCCCCCGCGAGACGATGCCGGTGACCCTCGAGCTATTGCGGTAACGGCGCAGGCTTTCCTGGGTCACTCCCGCGTGAATGGTGATGTAGTCGACCCCCGAACGGCCGTGCTCTTCGATCACCGCCAGCAGCTCGTCGGGGGTCATATCGAAGACGCTCTTGCGCCGGGCCGCCCGGAACTCGGCCTCGTAGATCGGTACGGTGCCCAGCGGGACGCTGCTGGCCTCCAGGGTCATCTTGCGGATGCGGGCCAGGTCGCCCCCGGTGGAGAGATCCATCACGGCATCGGCGCCCGCCTCAATGGCGGCCCGGACTTTCTGCACCTCCTGCTCGGGGTCGGCGAAGTCGTAGGAGGTGCCCAGGTTGGCGTTGACCTTTACCCGCATCCCCTCGCCAATGGCGGTGAAATGGGTCAGGGTGCGGTGGTTGGGGTTGGCGGGGATGACCACCCGTCCGGCGGCCACGCGCTCCCGCACCAACTCCGGCTCGAGCCCCTCGGATTGGGCCACATAGGCCATGGCTTCGGTGATGATGCCCTTGCGGGCGGCTTCCAGTTGGGTCATGTTGGCTCCTTTGACTATCTATTGGTGTGTTTTCCACGAGTCCAGCACCATCTCGGTTACCCGGCGGGCGGTGGCCGGGGCCAGCAGGATGCCGTTGCGCCCGTGCCCGGTAGCGGCCAGGATGCCCGGGGCGAGCCGCCCAACCGTGAGCGAACCGGCTGGGCGGTAGCCCCAGTGCCGCTGGGTGATGGGGGCCTGGTGCAGCAGAGGGAAGTGCGTCCGGCGGTGCTGCTCCAGCCAGCGCAGCCCGGCTGCCTCCACACCGGGTCTCCAGCCCTCGCGCTGGGTGGCCCCCAGGTAGACTTGGGCGCCGCGGGGCAGCGCGTAGCTGTCCCCCACGAAGACCGGGCCGGGCGGGGGTGGGGCCGACAACAGCAGGGCCTCGCCCTTGAGGGGGCGCACCGCCAGGCCAAAGCGGCCCGACCAGGCGCCGCAGGCGATGACGATCTGGCGGGCTGCGATGCGTTGGGTGGGGGTGTGCACCCAGCCGGGCTCGAGGTGCAGGGCTTCTTCCCGCTGTAGGCTGCCGCCCATACTGACAAAGGCTTTTTGCACAGCGGCCAGCAGCGTGATCGGGTCGAGGTAGCCGCCGGGGAGGGGCTCGAGGTTGTGCAGGGCCTGCCAGCTATGCAGGGGGCCCTCGAGGCGCCACACCCCACCCAGGGCCACAGGAACGGCCATCCCGCTGAGGGCCTCGAGTTCGCGTGCGAGCGCTGGGTAGCACTCGAGCCCTTCCCGGGCCCACTCGAGCAACTCCCCTCCAAGGCCCTCGGTGTAGGGGGCCAGCATGCCCGCCGAAGCCCGGGTGGCCTGCCCGGCCCTGCCCGCCTCGAGCACGGTGACCTCGAGCCCGGCCTGGCGCAGCCGGTAGGCGATGAGGCTGCCGATGATGCCGCCGCCCACCACCACCACCTCGCTCATAGCGGCATCTCCGGTTGGGGCAGGGGCACACCCTGGGCCGGGCTGGAGGGGCTGGCGGTGGGGCGTTCGGGCATGGGCCCGGCCTCGTAGGCCTGGCGCCCTGCCTCGACGGCCAGGCGGAAGGCAGCGGCCATCGCCACGGGGTTCTGGGCCTCGGCGATGGCGGTGTTGACCAGCACCGCGTCGGCCCCTAGCTCCATGGCCCCGGCCGCTTCCGAGGGCCAGCGCAGCCCGGCGTCCACTACGATGGGTGGTAAGTGGGCGCGTTGCTGCGCGAAAATCTCCAACATGGCCCGGTTCCTGAGGCCCTGCCCTGAGCCGATGGGAGCGGCCAGGGGCATCACGGTGGCGCAGCCGAGCCGGGCCAGCCGCTGCGCCAGCACCGGGTCGGGGGCGATATAGGGCAACACCACAAAGCCCTCCTGCACCAGAATTTCCGCGGCGCGCCAGGTTTCCAGCGGGTCGGGTAGCAGGTAGGTGGGGTCGGGGATGACCTCCAGCTTGACCCAGTCGCTGCCTGTAAGCGCCCGCCCCAGCCGTGCCAGGCGCAGGGCCTCGGCAGCCGTGCGGGCTCCGGCGGTGTTGGGCAGCACCCGGTAGCGCTGCCAGTCCAGCGCTTCCAGCAGGCCCTGGTGTCCGGCGGCCCCCGCCTCGACGCGCCGGATGGAGACGGTGACCACCTCGGCCCCGGAGGCCTCGAGGGCCTCCCGCATCAGCGCGAAGTCGCGGTACTTGCCCGTGCCCACCAGCAAGCGGCTGTTCAGACGCTGCCCTGCAATCACCAGTGCGCTCACGGCTAGCCTCCCTGCATCAAGGTCACGATCTCCACCACATCCCCTGCCACCAGGGTGCGATCCGGCCAGCGGCCTTTGCTCCAGATCTCTTCGTTGAGCAAGACCACGACCGCCTCGGGGTTAACTCCCTGCTGGCGGCACACCGCCTCGACCATCTCGCCAAGGCTCTTCCCTTCGGCCTCCACCGCCCTGCCGTTAATCCAAACCATCCAGCCACCTCCGCATATGCCTTGCAGCTTTCTCGGGATCGGGTGCGTCTAAGATGCTCCGCACCACCGCCACCCGGCGGGCGCCTGCCTCCAGCACCTGGGGCAGGGTGTGCTCGTCGATGCCCCCAATAGCGAACCAGGGTACCCGGAGGTTTTGCGCGGCCCATCGCACGTAGGCCAGGCCCGCGGCCGGTCGCCCTGGTTTGGTGGGGGTTTCCCAGACCGGGCCTACCGAAAGGTAGCCCGGGCCGCCCTCGAGCGCGGCCTGCTCCCGCAGGGCCTGTTCGGGCTCATGGGTGCTGCGCCCGATCCAGCCCGAAAAAAAGCGCCGGGCCTGGGCCACGTTCAGATCCCCCTGCCCCAGGTGCACCCCGTGGGCCTCCAACAAAGCCGCCAGATCGGGGCGGTCGTTGATTATCAGCGGCACCCGGTAACGCGCACACAGCGCTCGCAGATTTTCCCCCAGGGCCAGGATGGCCTGGGCCTCGAGGTTCTTGGCCCGTAGCTGCAACAGATCCACCCCGCCCTCCAGGGCCGCCTCGAGGCGGCGCATCAGCTCTGCCTCAGCTTGACCGGGGCGTGGGGTCGCTACCAGATACAGTTTCCCGTGCAAAAACCCACCTCCTGAACCGGCCGAGGGTCAGGAGCAAGGCGCACGTCAGATTGTAGGGATTTCTCCATGGGCTTCCCTCCGCCGGTACTAACCGGATCAGGTTCCAAGGGTTACAGGGTTTACCCTGCTCTCAGCCCCTATAGGGGCACCCCTAGCCGATCACCCCGATGATACTGGGCTGCCACAGCCCGGTCAAGGTGAGCACGGGCTGCCCATGACGCAGGGCTGCGGTAAAAGGCGTATGATAGCGGGGTTCGGATATGGCCTACCTTTGGCTGGGTTTTTTGTGGCTGCTCTGGGCGGTGGGCTTGTTGGGCGACTCGTATGTCCGCAGCCTGGCCGTGAGCCTGTCCAACTTTGTGGGGGCCTATGCGCTGTGGTGGGTGGCGGCCCGCTCGCCGGCTATCCTGCGTGGGGCCTTAACCGGCCTGGCGGTAGGCCTGCTGGTGTTGGGCGTGGGGGATCTGCTGTTCACCTATAACGTAGCCGCCGGTCTGGATACCCGGGCCCTGCGCGAGGGCATCTACCTGGTGGGCGTGGTTCTCCTGTTGTTGATGGGCAGCCTGCTTCCTTTCCGCATGGAGCGTCAGGGTTTGTACCCCCTTGGCTTTGCGCAGCGGCTGGCTTCGCTGGCTGGGCTGGGGGGGGTGTTGCTTTCGGCCCTCGCTACCTTAATCCGCCCCCTGAGCCTGCTCGAGCTGATCTATGCAGGGGTGGCCTTCTACCTGACCTTGCTGTTTATTCAGCAGACCCCGGTGTGGGCTGGTGGACGCATTGGGCGTTACCTGCAAAGCGTGGTCTGGGCGCTGGTGCTGGGCAGCCTGGCGCGATTGGTCTATATCTTGGGGAATGTGCCGCCGGCGCAATGGTCTATCGTGGCCTACGATGTTTTGTGGATGCTGTCTATGAGCGTCCTGCTGCTGGGGGTTAACAAGGCTCCCAAAAATCTCTAACCCCACCTAGCTGCAACTGCCTCATGGCCGATGGTAGGGCCTCGGCGACCTCGTGGGCCAGCAAACCCGGCTTGCTTGCCAGATCACCGGCCAGCCCGTGCAGATAGACCCCCAGCCGGGCAGCCTCCCAGGCCGATAATCCCGCAGCCAGCAGGGCCGCGACCACCCCGGAAAGCACATCGCCCATCCCGCCGGTGGCCATGCTGGGGTTGCCGCTGCTGTTCACGGCCAGCAGGGGCGGCGAAAGGGGGGCTTCTTGGGGCTGCCAGGCCAGCACGGTGGGGCCGCCTTTGAGCACCACCACCAGCCCTGGATAGCGCTCGGCCAGGGCTTGGGCGGCCTCGAGGGGGGCGCGGGCGATCTGTTCGCTGGGGATCTCCAGCAGGCGGCTGGCCTCGCCGGGGTGGGGGGTCAGCACGGTGGGGAGGCCCGCTTTTACATAGGCCGATAGAACCTGTTTGTGCAGTGCGTCGGCGTCCAGCACCGTGGGTTTGCCCAGCTCCAGGGCGGCCAGTGCGGCTCTAACCCCCCCCGCAGCAGCGCCCATACCCACTGCCACCGCTTCGGCGCGGACAGCCTGTAAGTCGGCGTGATTCCACTCGAGCAGGGGCAGCCGCACGGCCTCCAGCGGAGGGTTGACCACACAATCGGCGGGGTAGGCCACCGTAACCAGCCCCGCCCCGGTTCGATACGCCCCCAGGGCTGCCAGGCTGGGCGCGCCCGTATAGCTGCGATACCCGCCGGCCACCAGCACCCGGCCCACCAAGCCTTTGTGGGCGTTGCCTGGACGGGCGGGCAGAAGCGGGCGCATCGAGGTCTTGCACAACACCTCGGGGAGGTGGGGGTTGTGCAGGGCCCTGGGGGGCATCCCGATGGACTCGAGCACAATCCGACCGCAGGCGGCCCGGTGGGGATAGAACAGGTGCTCGTTTTTCAGTCCTGCCAGGGCCACGGTCAGATCGGCCTGGATGTGGGGCCGGTGGGGCAGGCCCGACGGAAGGTCCACAGCCACCACCGGCAGGCCGGACTGATTAACCTTTTCGACCAGAGCGGCATAAAAACCCTCCAGGGGCCCCCGCAGGCCGGTGCCAAACAGCGCGTCCAGCACCACGCTGTGCGGCGCAGGCTCCCAGGCCGAGAGGGGGGCTATTTCCAGGCCATGGGCCAGCAGCGCCTGTCGTGCAACGGCCGCATCCCCTGTCTGGCCCTCGGCGGCATACACCCTTACCGGATGCCCCCAGTGGGCCAGCCAGCGGGCGGCCACCAGACCGTCACCCCCGTTGTTGCCCTTGCCGCATAGCACGTCAACCGCGCGCCCCTCGAAACGCTGCAAAAGCCGGCTGGCCGCCTGTTTTCCGGCGGCTTCCATCAGGAGCAGGCTGGGATAGCCCATTGCAACGGCCCTTTGGTCGGCTTCGCGCATGGCTTGGGCAGTGTAGAGGTACATGTTCGCAGTACAGCCTAACATCCCACCAACTTACGTACACTATGAGCATGGAGTTAGAAACCGCGCGCAAGCGATTGCTGGCTGCCCGCCGGGTTGCGGTGCTGACTGGAGCTGGTATCTCCCAGCCTTCAGGCATTCCCACTTTTCGTGATGCTGCGGGCCTGTGGAAGGATTTCGACATCGAGGAATACGCCACCCCGGGAGCCTACGCCCGCAACCCCCAGAAGGTCTGGGAGTGGTACGCCTGGCGTTATCAAAAAGTCATGCAGGCGGAGCCCAACCGGGCCCACACGCTGCTGACCGTGCTGGAGCAGCGGGTAGGGGAGGGCTTTCTACTGGTGACCCAAAATGTGGATGGCCTGCACAGCCGGGCTGGCTCCCAGCGCCTGGTCGAACTGCACGGCAACATTGCCAGGGGCCGCTGCGAGCGCTGCGGCCAGCGGTTTCCCCTGCCCGATCCGGCCCGTTTTGTGCCGCCGCCTTATTGCCCGACCTGCAAGGCCCGGGGCCGCCCCGATGTGGTGTGGTTTGGCGAGATGCTGCCACCGGGCGCTTTTGAGCAGGCCGAGCGGGCCTTTGCTGCTGCCGAGGTGGCTTTGGTAATAGGCACCAGCGCCGAGGTCGAACCCGCGGCCAGCCTGGGGTGGCTGGCGCGCTCGAGCGGCGCTTATCTGATCGAGATTAACCCCAACCCCACCCCGCTCTCGAGCCAGGCCGACTGCTCCCTCCGGATGGGCGCGGTGGAGGGCATGGAAGCCCTGATGGATGGTTTAAGATGACTTGCGCTGCCGGGCTCGGTCGTAGAGAATCCAGCCCCCCAGGGCCACCAAACCCACGATGGAGGCGGCCAGCAGGAAGGGCCCCAGCCGGGAGAAGTCGGCACCCAGCCAGGCGATCACCACCGCAACCGGCAGGGCCCCGAGCGCAGTAGCCAGCAAGAACTTGAGGGGGTGCATGCGCACCAGCCCGGCCACGAAGTTCACGCTGTCGGTGGGTACCACGAAGGAGAGCCGCAGGGCGATGATGGCCCAGGGGCCGTAGCGCTCGACCTGGGCCTCCACCTTGCGCCGGATCTCCTCGCTAACGAAGCGATCCACCACCACCGGGCCCAGCAGCCTGGCAAGGCTATAGCCCACCATGGCCGCGATAACCGCCCCAATCCAACCCAGAATCCCGCCGAATACCGGCCCAAACGCCAGTACCGAGATTAGCATCACCAGGGACATGGGCACCACCGAGACCAGGGTCTGGGCGATCATCAGACCGATAATGCTCAAGGGGCCCAGCCAGCCCAGCCCGGCCACCCAGGCCTGGATGGCCTGCTGATTCCCGCTGGCAAGCAGGTTATAGATCTCATCGACGCGTCCTTTGAAGCCAGGGAATACGAGATAGGCACCAAACAGCAGGCCGGCCAGCAGCAGCAAGGCCAGCAATACCGGCAGTGCGGGTAGGGTTCGGGGTGGGGGCAGCCGCTCCATTCCAGAAGTCCAGGATAACGCAAAGCATGAGAATTGCCTTTGCCCTTGGTCACACCTGGCATGCGAAGGGGGATGGTGGGTAGCAGGCATTGTCCAAAACCAGGGCGCACCCCACGGATTCCCCGGCCGCTGGCGGTTAACATAGAACTTATGAGCCTGCGAGAACGGGTCTTTCCCCTCCGAACGCCCGAGGATGTGGACGCTTTTCTGGAGCGCTTCGAGCTGACAGCCATCTTTAAGGCCAGCACCAGCGACAAAACCCTCGAGGCCATGCGCTACGTGCAGAAGTACCTCGAGCCCCGCCCGGACGTAGCCGTTGGCATCATTCGCATCCCCGAAGACCGCCCGGCCTCGAGCCATGTCGAAGCCCGCACCGGCATCCAGCATCAGAGCCCGCAGTTCATCCTTTTTCGTCAGGCCCGGCCCCTCTTCGACCTCGACAACTGGAAGATCAACCCCGAGCAGCTAGAGCCTTTACTGTTGCAGCACCTGCCGGTTCACATCGGCAAACCCGTGCGCAACCCCGCGGTGGCGGGGTTCCAGGCCTATCTGGATCTGCTCGAGCGCTTTATTACGGGGCAGCTTAGCGAGGAGCGCTTCCAGTGGGGCTACCTGGATCGCCTCAAAAAAGAAGCCGACTGGCGCTCCGACGAAGACTTCGACCTGCTGAATAGCCTGTTCCCCAACCCCGACGGACGGGCCTTCACCCCCGGCAAGGTGGTGGCGCTGGAGTTTCAGGCCCAGCTTGCGGGCCGGGCCGAGCCGCTTGTGGAGCGGGCCCGACGCTTACGCGCTCGGGTCGAGGCCCTTCAAGCAACCAAAGCCGATGCGTTTTAGGACATGGGCACCTGGCGTAAAAGCCGGCCCTCGATGCGTTCCAGAATCTCCTCGAGGCTCTGCCCGGTAATGGTCAGGCCGTGGTTTTTAAGGCCCACCACCGCCCGGCCGGGGTCGGGGGCTTCGCGTACTTTTTGCGCCACGGCCTCGGCGAGCTGATAGGTGCCGCAGGGGTAGTTGAACTGGGTGGAGGGGATGTTTTCCATCCAGGCGTGCACGTGGATGATGGCCCCTACTTGGGGGTGTTCGCGGTAGATCATCCAGTGCTCAATGGCATCCACGCTCACCCGGCGGGGCTCGAGGCCCGGTGGCACCGAGAGGCGCATGGCGTTCTGGATGGGGTCGTAGTCGGTGACCATCAGGATGTCCCGCCCCACCTCGCGCAGGTTGGCTTTGTCCACCCCGCTGGCCGACATCCAGAAGCGTCGCTCGTCCTTGCGCACCGAAAGGTTGCCGTAGGATAGCCCGCCAATGCCATACAGCCGCTTGACGTGGCGGAAGTCTTCGGGCGGCAGAATTTCCTCGATGGGAAAAGCCGCCGGAAGCAAGTCCCACTCGGCCAGTTTGCGGCCGGCGGCGCTCAGGCTTCCGGTCAGGTCATCGCCCTGCCAGAGCTCGGGCTCGAGGTCAGTTTCAAAGATGTTCTGCACCACCAGCACCGAGGAGGCGATGGGGTGGATCCGTTCGAAGACGCGCTCGGCAAAACCGGGCCCCTCGGGCTCGTGGTACTGTCCGAGCTCGAGGGTTAGGAAATAGGCCCCCTGGCCCGGCACATACACCACCAGCATGTTGGAAAGGGCCCGCACCAGGTAGCTGTACAGCCCGGCGATGGGGTCGGGGGGCATCTGGGGTAGCTCGAGGAAGGAGATCACCATGGTGCCCTGGGCTTTGCGTCGGTAGGGGGTGGGTTTTTCAGCCTGGATAAAATTAAGCACGGCCCGCGGCGCCTCGGCCTGCGGGTCTAGGATGTAACCCCTGGTCTCGAGTACCGCGCTCAGCGCTTGGGCTAGGTTGGCTAGACCTGGGGTGGGCTCGCCGTGGAGGGCAAAACGGGGAGGGGTGGACTCGAGGCCGAAAGGCATGCTGCTACTGGACTGAACCATATCGCAACCTCCGGAAGTTCGACTGTCGGTAGCCAAAAGCGCAGCACAGGTCGTTGAGGGGTACTCGGGCAGTCGTAGCCTGGCCTCGATTCTACAACATGCCCAAGAAGGGCTTGCGGATGCTTTTAGGATAAACTGGCGCCTGAGGATGGAACTCAAAGGCTTGATTCTTTCCGGGGGCAAGGGCACCCGCCTGCGTCCCCTCACCTACACACGGGCCAAGCAGCTCATTCCCATCGCAGGAAAACCCAACCTGTTTTATGCGCTCGAGGATCTGCTCGAGGCCGGCATCCGCGACATAGGGGTCGTCCTTAGCCCAGAAACGGGCGACGAGGTGCGGGCGGCGCTGGGCGATGGCTCGCGCTGGGGGGTTCGCCTGACCTACATCGTACAGGAAGCCCCGTTGGGCATTGCCCACGCAGTCAAGACCGCCCAGGGCTTTCTATCCGATAGCCCTTTCGTGCTTTACCTGGGCGACAACCTGCTCTCGGGCGGCATCAAACACCTGGTGGAGGAGTACCGCCAGACCCGCCCGGAGGCCATCGTCTTGCTCACGCCGGTCGAAGACCCCCGGGCCTTCGGGGTGGTGGTGCTGGACGGGGCTGGAAAGGTGGTGCGGCTCCTGGAAAAGCCCAAAGACCCCCCTTCCAACCTGGCCCTGGTGGGGGTGTATCTGTTTAGCCCGGCCATTCACAGCATCATCAACCGGCTCAAACCCTCTGGTCGGGGCGAGTACGAGATCACCGAGGCCATCCAGGGTTTGGTGGATGAAGGAAAGCGGGTGGTAGCCCACCAGGTACGCGGCTGGTGGAAGGACACCGGCAAGCCCGAAGATTTGCTGGATGCCAACCGGCTGGCCCTCTCGAGCCTCACCCGCCGGGTGGAGGGCGAGCTGGCCGATTCCCAGGTGGTGGGCGAGGTGGTGGTGGAACCAGGGGCCCGGATTGTGCGCAGCACGGTGCGCGGCCCGGCCTATGTTGGGGCTGGGGCCCATATCGAGGACAGCTTTGTTGGCCCCTACACAGCCATCGGTAAGGATGCCAAGGTGATTGCCAGCGAGGTCGAGTACTCGATTCTAATGGACGAGGCCCAGGTTTACCGGCTGCCCTACCGCCTGGATAGCAGCGTGCTGGGGCAGGGGGTGGTGGTGGACGGCCAGGGCAACGCCCGCCGCCATACCTTGCAACTGGTGCTGGGGGATCGCAGCCGGGTGCGGCTTTGAAGCAGTCAACCGGTATAATACCGCTTCCGCTTGAATCCTTCACCGCCCTGCGCAGTCAGAGGTGAAGGATTCAAGCCGACCGAAGGGAGTAGAAAAGCATTTTGGTAGTATCGTTTAGACTTGTCAAAGTGAACGATACTACCGAAATGCGTATAAGTGATTTTTAGCATCGGAGCAGTAACCAGCTTTGGTCGCATCTTGTTTGCAAGGCCACCCCGTCAATGGGGTGTGGTGGCTTGGTTCCTCTAAAGTGACCATGTACAATGACCCTAGTCATGAAGGTATCGAAGAGCTACTTCAAAGCCCATGCCCTGGAGCTTCTGCGCCGGGTAGAGGCCACCGGCGAGCCCCTGATCCTGAGCGACCGGGGCCGGCCGGTGCTGGAAATACGCCCATACCGGGGTGAGGAGGCGAGGGAGCGCCTTAGGGGTACGCTGTTGCACTACCAGGAACCCACGGAGCCGACGGGCGAGCCCTGGGAGGCCCTGGCTTGAAACGCTACCTGCTCGATACCCACGCCTGGGTGTACTTTCTGGCCGACCCTGCCCAGCTTCCCAACGGACTCGAGCCTTTGCTGGAAGAGGCCCGCATGCAACAGGCCCTCTTCGTCTCGGCCATCAGCGCCTGGGAGGTGAGCGTGCTGGCCCGGAAAGACCGGCTGGCCTTCCGGCTGGATTCGCGGCGCTGGCTCGAGCAAGCCTTGCAGGTGCCCGGCATCGAGGTAGTGCCTCTGGATGCCCCCACTGCCGTGGAGGCCGATCACCTGCCCCTGCCTCACCCCGACCCCGCCGACCGCTTCATTGCCGCTGCCGCACTTCGCCTGGGCGCAGTGCTGGTGACCCGCGACGAAAAACTACAGGGCTTGCCGGGTCTTCAGACCCTCTGGAATTCCGGAGCCTAAGCCTGCCCTAGGGCAGAAAGGGCACATCCAGGTGCTCACCATTTAGCCGATCCAAGAGGAGCCGATAGCTTTCTTTGCGCATAGGATGTGCCTCGAACCACAGGCGCAGATGGGCCTCGAGCCAGACCGCTTTTCGGTGTAGCCCATGCAGGTATGGGTAGTAATCCCGCGTGAACAGCAGGCCGCCCCGGTAGCCCTCGGCGATAAAGCGGGGGTCTTTGGGGGTGGAGCTGCCCCCCAGGTGGAGCACCCGGCGCGGTACGAGCAAAACCTGCCAGCCCTTGCGGCGGGCCCTTGTACACCACTCGAGGTCTTCGTTGTAGAAAAAAAAGCGCTCGTCCATCCCGCCAATCTCCTGTAGGGCTGATTGACGGGCCATAATGAGCGCACCGGATACCCAACCGACGGCCCTGGGGCGGCGCAGGTTCCAGTAGTTGGGGGCATACAGCGGGCCAAACGACTGTAGCCGCCCCTGGGGGGTGTAGAGGGTAGGCCCGGCCATGGCGGCCCTGGGGTTGGCCTCTAAAGCCATCTGCAGGGCCTCGAGGTCGCCCTGCTCCAGGTACACGTCGCTGTTCATCTCCACCACCCAGGGCCTCTGGGCTACCTCCAGGCCCCGGTTGACGGCGTAGGCGTAGCCGCGGTTGGGCAGGCGCAGCAGCCGCACCTCGGGGTAGGAGGCCGCTACCCAGTCGGGGCTGCCGTCGGTGGAGCCTGAGTCGGCCACGATCAGCTCGGCGTGTGGGTAGTGGGTCTTGAGCCTTTGCAGGCACTCGCTAAGGATGCCCTGGGTGTTGTGCGATACGATCAGGATAGAGAAGTCTTGGCTCATGGTGAAGGCTGCTATGGCATAAGATAAGTCATTGATGAAACTTGATGATAAGGCCCTGGCGCATCTAACCTACCAGAATTACCCCAAGGCGGCCCCCATGCCGGCGTGGTTCACCAGCCCCTACAAAAACACCGGGCCCTCGAGGGGGCCTTCATGGAGTACCTGCGCCTGAAGGATGGGCGGGTAGAGGGTTTCCCGCTTCCCTTCGAAGCCCGCCAAATTTCGCTTTCCTGGGCGGTTCCAGGCCGCATTAATGCCTTTCACCTGCACCCCAAGCGCACCCAGGACGAGCTATGGTGTGTGGTGCAGGGGGCCTTGCTGGTGTGGTTGGTGGATGTGCGCGCCGACTCCCCAACCAAAGGCACCAAGCGCTCCTTCCTGCTTTCCGGCGAGGCGCCCTCGCTTTTATACATCCCTTCGGGCGTGGCCCACGGCTACCGCGCAGGCCACCAGGGTGCGCTGCTGCTGTATGCCATGAACGACCAGTTCAACCCCTCCGACCCCAACGAAGGCCGCCTGCCCTGGGACTTTTTTGGGGCCGAGCTGTGGGCTGAGGATCGGGGTTAGTGCAAACTTTGGTGTGAAGCATGGATAAGACCGTTCAAAAACAGTTCAAACGGGTGGTGGTTACCGGGGGAGCCGGGTTTATTGGGGCCAACTACGTGCACTATGCGCTCTCGGCCCACCCCGATTGGCAGATTGTGGTGCTGGACAAGCTCACCTATGCGGGCAATCTGGAGAACCTGGAAGCCGTGTTGCACCGGATTGAGTTCATCCAGGGTGATATCGCCAACCCTGCCGATGCCCGGAAAGCCCTGCAAGGGGCCGATGCGGTGCTTAACTTTGCCGCCGAGAGCCACGTGGATCGCAGCTTGCTGGACGCTCGAGCGTTTGTGCGAACCAATATCGAGGGCACCCTGGTGCTGCTCGAGGCCGCCCGCCAGGCGGGAGTGCGCCGCTTTTTGCAGGTATCCACCGACGAGGTCTACGGCGATCTCAGCGGTACCGACCGGCACTCCCTTGAGACCGATCCCTTTCGGCCCCGCTCGCCTTACGCGGCCTCCAAGGCCGGGGCCGAGCACCTGGTGCTGGCCTACGGCATCTCGCATGGGCTGGACGTGGTAATTACGCGCGGCTCCAATACCTACGGCCCCTACCAGTACCCCGAGAAGATCATCCCTTTGTTCATCACCAACGCCCTGGAAGATAAGCCCCTGCCCATCTACGGTGATGGCTCGGCGGTGCGCGACTATATGCACGCACTGGATCACGCAGCCGGTATAGACCTGGTTTTGCACCGGGGGGCTGCTGGAGAAGCCTACAACCTAGGGGCGCGGGAGCAGGTCAGCGGCGTTCAGGTGGCAGAGGCCATCCTGGCCGCTTTGGGCAAACCCGCAACCCTAAAGAAGTTTGTGGCTGACCGGCCTGGCCACGACTACCGCTACTCGGTAGATCCTTCCAAGGCCGAGGCCCTGGGCTGGGTGCGCCGCTACAGCTTTAGCCGGGGTTTAGCAGAAACCATCGAATGGTACGTGCAGAACCCCAGCTGGTGGCAGCGGGTGCGTGCGAAAAAAGAACACCAGAGCCTCATGCAGACCTGGTATGGGCAGCGCTGAAACTGGGGGAATACTCCTGACTGGCGGAACGGGCCGGCTGGGAACGGCGCTGCGGGAGTTGCTGCCTGAGCTTATCGCACCCAGTCGCGCAGAGCTGGATATCACCGACCCATCCAGCGTTGAGCGGGCTTTTGCGAAGTATCAGCCCAAGGTCGTGGTGCATGCGGCGGCTTATACCAACGTGGCCGGGGCCGAGATCGAAAAAGCCCTTTGCTGGAGGGTGAATGTGGAGGGTACCCGTAACCTGGTTCGGGCTGCCCTGGGGCACGACCTGCACTTTGTCCACATCTCAACCGATTATGTGTTCTGGGGGGATGTGGGGGGCTACCGGGAGGAAGACCCGGTGGGGCCGGTGCGCAACTACTACGCGCTTTCCAAGCTGGTAGCCGAGGAGCTGGTGCGGCTGCTTTCACGTCACCTGATTATCCGCACCTCTTTCCGCCCTTCGCCCTGGCCGTACCCCACGGCTTACACCGATCTTTATACCAGCCAGGACTACCTTGAGGTCATCGCCCCCCAGATTGCCCTGGCCCTGCAAAACCTCCATCGCATCCCCTACGCCACCCTCCATATTGCCACTGAGCGCAAGTCGGCCTACGAGCTGGCCCTGCGCACCCGGCCCGCTGTAGAGCCGGCCCGCCGCCAGGAGGCCTTGGTGGCGCTGCCCGAGGACGTATCGCTGGATATCAGCCGCTGGCGAAGCCTGCTCAGTAGCTGGGATTCTGCGTGAGACTGGCGCTCGTTCTTGAAGCTATGAAGCCCGGAAGCGAACCTCGAGCCCTCTAAGAGACTGTCTTAATACTTTCTAGGAGGCCAATCTTCTGACCATAAGCCGGATCATTGCCGTGTAGATGAAGGTTTCTGAGCTCTCGGGTAGAAGCTCATAGTCCCGGTTCAGCCGGCGGCTGAAACTGAGCCAGGCAGGGCCAAGCAGACGTGCCTCCGTGTGCGGAGGCACGCTTGTCTGCGTAAGGTGCGCTCCACCACCCATCTGCGGGGAATCACCACAAACCCCCGATGCCCCCGCGTCCTCTTCCGCAGCTCCTCCTCCAAGTCCTCCGGAAGAGGCTGGTCTTTAGGCCACCAAATCCCCCGGAAGTTGGCATCCGGCCTGCGCACCACCTCCACCTTCCAGCCCAAGGTGCGCCGAACCCATTCCTCGAACCTGCGCTTGTAGCCCCCATCCACAAACAGATGCGATAACCGCTTCGACAGCCCCCTGGCCCCCTCCAGCAGCTCTCGCCCGCCCTCCGCATCCGTGAGGTGGGCGGGCAGCACCTTGACCCCCAGCACCAGCCCCTGGGTATCCACCAGCAGATGCCGTTTGCGCCCCTTTACCTTCTTGCCCGCGTCATATCCCCTGACCCCCCTTTTCCCGAGGTTTTCACGCTCTGGCTGTCCAGAATCCCCGCACTGGGTTCGGGCAGGCGTCCTGCTTTACGGCGGGTTTTCTCGCGCAGGGTGGTGTGTATCTGTTGCAGGAAACCAGATTTGCGCCACAAACGGAAGTAGTGATAGACGGTTTTCCAGTGGGGCAGGTCGCAGGGCATCCTGCGCCAGGCGCAACCGGCGCGGGTGATGTAGAAGAGGCCGTTCAGGATTTCCCGCCAGGGATGCTCCCTGGGGCGATGGGGGGCGGCGGAGGGCTGGGGCATCAGGGGTGCCAGGATGGCCCATTCCTGGTCGGTCAGATCACTGGGGTAGCGGCTTTCTCTGAGTTCCATGCGCGACTATAGCATGAGGGAGGGTATTAAGACAGTCTCTGAGGCCCTACGTGCTCGCTTCGACCAAATAGCACAGCTATCGGCCCGTGAGGTCAGCTTTGATAGCCTTAACCCTGAGTACCAGCGCTTGCGCTCGGCGCTCATTGATGCGCAGGCGGAAGAGGCTCGCCTCTCTGCGCGTAGATCAAGCCTCGAGGCCCGCATTGCGCAGGTGGACGCGCGCATAGCGGTGCTCAAAGCCCGTCTAGCTAAAGCCCAGATGGAGTCCGATGAAGCCAACCAAGCCCTCGAGCTGGCTAAGAACACCTACCTGGCCTTGGTACAGAAAAAAACCGACCTGCAAATTGAGCTGTCTAGCACGCAGAATTCCCTGACCCAGGTGATCGCCCCGGCTTATCCCATCTACCAACCGATATCACCCAAACGGCTCTTGATTGCGCTAGGTGCATTGGTACTGGGTTTCCTTGCGGCCCTCTTGTGGGTCTTCCTGGCCGAGGCCTTGCGAGGGGAACCCCGGCTTAAGCCAGGGGTTGCTGGGGGTGAGGCGTGAGTGCGATTGGCGAAGCTGCCTCAGTACAGAATAAACATAGAAACTTTTAGGGTTGCTGCTACAATGCGCTGATGTGGTTCAGGACGTCTAACCCGCTTTGCCTGGCAGAACCGATTGACTTTTTGCAGAATTCACCGAAGCTGGGACTAAGGGGTCAGGTGCTTTGGCTTGAGGAGTGTTTTGTAAATGGTTGCTAAGCTGAGCCAGGTTTTCCGGGGGCGCACAGCGCAAAACCTCCTGGCGCTTTATGGAGTGCAGTTTGCGAATTACTTGCTGCCGCTTATTACACTTCCTTACCTAGCTCGAGTGCTGGGGCCAGAGGGTTTTGGGGCCTTGGCAGTGGTGCAGTCGTTTGCCCAGTACCTGAGCCTCCTCATTGAGTACGGCTTCAATCTTTCGGCCACACGAGCTGTAGCTCGTTACCGTGATGATAAGGGCCGACTTTCCGAAATATTGGCTGGTGTTATGGGGGCTAAGCTGTTGCTGGCGTTGGTAGCAGCTGGCTTGGCGTTCCTACTGAGCTTATGGGTAGACAATTTGCGACACGATTTCCGCCTGTTATGGTGTGGAGTGTTCTGGGCGGTGGCGTGGGGTTTTAGTCCGGTGTGGTTTTTTCAAGGTGTGGAGCGCCTGCGCCTGGTGGCGGGACTCGAGGTTGCTACCAAACTAGCTGCCTTGGCCTTTATGTTCGTGTTTGTACGCACCCCCACCGATGCCTGGAAGGTATTGTTTTTGCAAGGTGTGGCTTCGACATTCGCTAGTGGAGCGGCCCTCTGGCTAGTTTCGCGAGAGGTGGGACTCTGCTGGCCGAAATTATCGGAAGTAGGAGAGGCCCTTAAATCCGGATGGAGCATGTTTTTCTTTCGTAGTGCGGTGAGTCTTTACACGGTTGGGAATGTTTTTATCCTTGGGTTGTTCTTACCGCCTCAGCAAGTAGCCTTATATGCAGGTGCTGAACGATTGACCAAAGCTGTGTTGGGTATGGTGGAGCCAATAAACCGCCTTTTCTTTCCTCGGTTGAGCCATTTGGTAGTACATGCTCCTCGCGACGCGGCCCAGCTTGCTCGTCGGTTAATCTTTCTAATGGGTTTTGTTGGGCTTGGAGGCGCTTTACTGGTAGCTGTATTGGCTCCTCTAATCGTACACTTGCTGCTGGGTTCAGGTTACGAGGGAGCGGTTCCCATAATGCGCGTACTGGCATTTCTATTACCGTTGGTTGCACTATCAAACGCTCTTGGTATCCAATGGATGCTGGCTTTGGGACTCGATCGCGCATTTAATTCCATAATCTTGTTTGCGGGTTTGCTGAACCTCCTATTAGCCTTGTTACTGGTGCCTGGCATGGGCTTTATTGGTATGGCTTATGTGGTAGTTGCAGTAGAGATGTTTGTAACAGGAGCTATGGGTCTTTACTTATGGCGTAATGGTAAAGCACCTTGGCAGATGGAGAAACACACATGAAAGTAGACTGGCTTATCGTTGGTGCAGGTTTTACTGGGGCTGTGTTGGCCGAACGTATAGCTTCGCAGCTAGATCAAAAGGTGCTGGTTGTTGAAAAAAGAAATCACATAGGTGGCAATGCCTATGACTATTACAATGAGCACGGGGTGTTGGTACATAAATACGGCCCCCATATCTTTCACACTAACAGCAAAAAAGTTCGGGACTACCTTTCACAATTTACTGAGTGGCGCCCCTATTACCATCGGGTGTTGGCTTCAGTAGAGGGTAAGTTGGTTCCTGTACCTTTCAACCTCAACTCTCTTTATGCGCTTTTCCCTCCCAAGTACGCAGAGCGCTTAGAGGAAAAGCTGATTTGCACGTATGGTTTTGGGGTTAAGGTGCCGATTCTCAAGATGAAAGAGGCCAAAGATGAAGAGCTACGCTTCCTGGCTGATTACATTTACAAGAATATCTTCTATGGCTATACCATAAAACAGTGGGAACTCACACCAGAGGAACTAGATCCTTCGGTTACTGGGCGAGTTCCAGTCTACATTAGTCGGGATGACCGCTACTTCCAGGATACTTACCAGGCTATGCCCAAACAGGGATATACGGCCATGTTTGGACGCATCTTATCTCATAAAAACATAAAGGTTTTACTTAATACCGATTATCGTGAAATTGTGAGAGAAATTCGCTTCAATCGAATGATTTATACTGGTCCTATAGATGTTTATTTTGACTACATGCATGGTTCTTTGCCGTATCGAAGCCTGAGGTTTGAGTTTTTAACTTTTGACAGAGAATGGCAACAAGAGGTGGGTACGCTGAATTATCCTAACGAATACGACTTTACACGTACTACTGAACTGAAGCACCTCACTGGTCAGCGATTACCTTGGACAACATTAATTGTTGAATACCCTCAGGCTTACCAACCAGAAAATATCAATTTTGAGCCTTACTATCCTATCCCTAGGGAAGAAAACCGCTTGCGTTACTCCCTTTATGAGAAGGAAGCGGCAAAGCTAGGGGGCAGTGTGCTTTTTGCGGGCCGCTTAGCGGACTACAAGTATTACAACATGGATCAGGCAGTGGCAAGGGCTCTCAAGCTATTTGAGGAGATCGCACATGGCTGAACGGGTTTGCGCAGTGATTGTGACATATAACCGTAAAGAGCTTCTGAAAGAGTGCCTTCAGGCGGTTCTTTCTCAAACACGTCCTCCCGATCATGTACTGGTGGTGGATAATGCTTCTACCGATGGAACAGCAGAGATGGTGAAGCAAGCCTTTCCCCAAGTAGAGTTGCTAAGCCTGGCTGAGAATAGTGGGGGTGCAGGCGGCTTTTACGAGGGCATAAAACAAGCATATGCAAAAGGATTTGATTGGCTTTGGCTGATGGATGACGATACAATAGCAGAATCAAAAGCCCTGGAAGAATTATTGAAGCCCATATCAATTTTATCTTGGGCAATAGGGGAGATAAGCATATTGGCTAGTGCAGTGTTATGGCTTGATCAAACCCCCCACCCCATGAATACTTTAAATCCCGAATGTAAAAATACGCAGATTACATTACGCGCTGTTGAACTAGGCTTTTTACCTATAAGAAGCGCTTCTTTTGTTTCGATCCTAGTTTCGCAGCAAGCTGTAGGTAAATATGGCTTACCACTCAAAAGATACTTTATTTGGAACGATGATGTTGAATATACTTCTCGTATATTGAAGGAAGGCCTAGGCTTCTTAGTTCCAAAAAGTGTGGTGATACATAAAACTTTAAGAAAGTATAACCCAACTACGAGTGGTAGGCCAGACAGATTTTATTTTGAGGTTCGCAACAAGGTGTGGTTGTTAAAAAGCAATTCCCTTTACCCAAGAGAAAAAGCTATATATAGTCTTCGTTTACTAAAGAGTGTATGGGAATTTTTGAAGCACAATAAATTTATTCCGATTGCTTGGTTGTGCATAACAAAGGGAATTGTCGATGGTATCTTTAGGAGGCCTATGTGAAATCTAAAGGTTATTTTCCAAAGAAAACGGTACTCAGAATCTATAAGGAGGTACCCTTCGGGTTAGGATCGCTTGGGAATGATTCTTTGACCAAAAAATGAGGCATCCTTAGGTTAGAGTCTGGAAAGTAAAAGTAATCGAAGTGATCGATGGAGATAGGACAAAAATGTTCTTAAGAATGAGCCTTAACAAACACACATTCCACGTTATCTTTATTGCTTTTATTTTTTTCTTTTGAGTGTGCAGGCTTTTTCTATCAACTTTTATTCCATTTCTATAAAACCATTTCACATTTTTGCAATGATTTTATTGATTGTATCTCCAGTAGTGATGCGAATAAATATTTCCAAATGGCTACCGCTTTTTGCCTTCTTTTTTTACTTGTTTTCATCTTCCATTATATCTTTAGTAACTACAAAGCCATTTACGCACAGCTTGTTAATCTTAAACTACTTTTTTGCTTTTCTGGTTTGTATTTTGGGAGGGCAAATTGGGCGCATTTTTAAGTACGAATCAATTGTATTAGCCTTACGTATGGCTTCTGGATTGCTATTGCTTGCGACCTTGATCAAGATACTTTTTTCGTGGCAGGATATTTATGAGTATCTGCAAGACCCCTATGCTCATCCAGAACTTTTTTGGTTGTATGGTGGCGGACCTAATCTAGAAGCTACCTGGCTAGTCATGAATGCTGCTTTCTTTAGAAGAAGCAAGTTTTTTTGGTCTTTTTGGTTCCTAAGCTTAGCTATATCCGTTCTTTATGCTAGTCGTGCTGCAATATTGCTAGGAATTGTCCTTGCGTTGCTGGAACTCATCTCTGAGCGACGCTGGCGTACATTTGTTGCCTTCTTCTGCATGATCTTGCTATCAGGTATATTTGTGTACTTAGTTAATCCGCATAGCTTTGAGAGGTTTATGCAAATTGGTCAGGAAACTGGCTCTGTCACTCGATTAGAAATGTGGTCTGGGGCTATAACGGCAATTCAACAAATGCCGATAACCGGCTTTGGAGCCGGAAATGCCATAACAGCAATTGAATGGATAACTAACAAAGATTTTTTGGAGGATAATGTACATAATTATTTTCTTCAAGTGCTTTTAGATTTTGGCCCTCTAGGATTGCTTATCTGGCTTTGTTTTGTTTCTTTTGTACTAAGGCGAAGCCACATACTTACAAAAAAAGACGAGATAGGAACCTACATAGTACTATATTTTGTGGCTAGTCTTGTGCAATTTAGAGGTGCGGAACCCTTGTTTTGGTTTGTGATGGGGATTTTTATTTCTTCTAGAAATAAAAAGGTTGGGAGAATGGGTGATGTGTAAGGTAGCCTTACTAATACCTGTCTATAACAACCAAACTGGCCTCGAGCGTTCCCTTTCCACCCTTCCTACCGAGGTGCCCTTGGATGTGGTGGTGGTGGATGATGGGAGTGAACCTCCTATAAGTCAGCCGAAAGTGCCAGAGCCCCATCGGATTTTCCTGCTACGTTTGCAGCAAAACCAGGGTATTGAGCATGCCCTGAACTACGGTTTGAAGTGGATTTTGGAAGGCAAATATGAATATGTGGCCCGGCTGGATGCGGGGGACATAGTCTTGCCTGGGAGATTTACCAAACAGCTCCGCTTTTTAGAATCCCACCCAGACTACGTCTTGATTGGGGGACAAGTGCGGTTTGTGGATATATCGGGGCGGGAGGTTTTTAGAGAGCGTTTTCCTACAGAATATAAGGATATACGCCGTATTATGCATGCACGCAACTGCTTTATCCATCCTGCAGTGATGTGGCGTACTGCGGTTCTCAGAGAAATCGGTCTCTACAGCGATCAGTACAAAGCAGCAGAGGACTTCGAACTCTTTTTCCGCATGGCTCGGAGATACAAAGTAGCGAACCTTGATGAGTACGTTGTGCAGTGTGAGGTAAACCCCACAGGAATCTCCCTATCCAAGCGACGTAGGCAGGTTTTGAGTAGACTCAGGGTTATGCTTCGCTACTTTGACCCCTGGAAAAAAGAGAGCTGGCTGGGCGTTCTGAAGAACACCTTGCTGCTTTATATACCTGTTGCGTGGGTGCTGAATCTCAAAACGAAGCTTGAGAACAAGAGGGGATGGCTCTAATGCGAGTGCTCCATATCCTCGAGGCCACAGGTGGGGGTACAGCACGCCATGTGGCCGATCTCTGCCTTGGATTGGTTGGCCGTGGGCTAGAGGTGCATTTGGCTTATTCTTCCTTAAGGATGGACGATATTTTTCGCAAGGCGCTACCAGTACTAGAAAAGGCGGGCATACAATGCTATGAACTTTCCATGCGGCGCGCACCCCATCCCGGCGATATTAAGGCGCTCAGTCTGCTGAACTCTTATATCACACAGCAGAAAGGTTTTGATATTGTTCATGGACACAGCTCGAAGGCGGGTGGTATAGCTCGTTTATTGGGGCTATGGAATAAAGTTAGCGTAGTCTATACGCCACATGCGTTTGTAACGCTTGCTCCAAGCTTGGGTGGTTTAGAGCGGCTTGTTTATGGGTTAATGGAAAGAATACTGGCTTACCGGACTGATGCACTCATTGCAGTATCCAAGGATGAGTTGGCAGAAGCGCATCGGCTGGGCTATAGATCTCGCAAAACCCATCTGATTCCTAATGGGATAAAGTTGGAGCATGATGTTGAAGGGACAAAAGGGGGTATTCGCGCGAGTTTGAGTCTTAAACAAGACGAGTTGGTAGTGGGGTTCGTAGGCCGCTTTTCTCAGCAGAAATCGCCTCATTTACTACTGGAAGCTTTTGCAAAGGTCGCTTCTTGTTTTCCTCTAGCCCGTCTGGTGATGGTTGGAGATGGTGTATTAAAGCAAAGCCTGCTAGCTCGTGCGGATGAACTCGGTCTTATTGACCGGGTGATTTGGCCCGGCTTTATGGATGGTCGGCTTGCCATGCGGGCTTTTGATGTATTTGTGCTGCCGAGTAACTACGAAGGGTTTCCCTATGTGCTCCTGGAAGCTATGGCTGAGGGCCTTCCGGTTGTATCTACCCGTGTGGGAGGTAGCGAGGAAGCTATTGCCAATGGAGAAAATGGATTTATTGTACCCGTGGGTAATGTGCAAGCTCTGTCAGAATCGATCTGCAAGCTACTGGAGGATGCGGAGATGCGCCGGCGATTTGGACAAAAGAGCCTCGAGCGTGTACAAGCGTTTAGCGTAGATAACATGGTAGATTCCACTATTGCTTTGTACAAACAACTTGTCGCATAATGCTTATGCGCACGCAAATTAGCACCTCACCGATTACATCCCAGCAGCCATCTAGCGCTCTTACGTCGGCGCTACTTTTGACTAGCGATGTTTGTACTACTGTCCTCACGATGGGGCTGGCCATTTGGCTGCGCTACCTCTGGGATCGGAGCTTGCTTTGGGATTTGTATGTTGATCTCTGGCCCGCTTTGCTGCTCTTTCCGCTGGCGTATGCCCTGGCAGGCTTGTATGGTGTGGGTATTGCCCCTCCTGAGGAGTTACGCCGTCTTTCTTATTCCACGAGCCTGGTTTTTGTAATCCTGGGAGCTGCCACGTTTATGTACAAAGCAGGGGCTGATTACTCTCGGGGGGCCTTTGTGTTTGCTTGGGGGCTGGCGCTTGTGCTGGTGCCGCTGGGCCGGGCGCTGGTGCGTGAGCTTTTTGCCCGCAGGCCTTGGTGGGGGGCGGCGGTGCTGGTGCTGGGGGCAGGTAAAACTGGGGAAGAGGTGGTGCGGGCGTTGCAGAAACAGCCGGGTTTGGGGCTCAAGCCCATTGCCTTGCTTGACGACGACCCAGCCAAGCAAGGGAGGGCAATAGGTGGGGTGCCGGTGCTGGGGGGCCTCGAGCGGGCTCGGGAATTTGCCCTAACGGGTGTTCGGCACGCGATTATAGCCATGCCGGGGGTTCCTCGAGACCGCCTACTGGAGCTCCTGGAAACCCATGGGGGTACTTTCCCCCATTTGATTTTGATTCCGGATCTCTTCGGTTTCTCCAGCCTGTGGTTGACAGCGCGGGATTTGGGTGGTGTGTTGGGGCTCGAGCTTCGCCAGAGGCTTCTTTTGCCGGGGCCCCGCCTGGTCAAACGGGCTATAGATATTGCCTTGGTGATAACTTTTGCTTTGCCTGTGGCTTTGGTGCTTGCCGTCATTGGCTTGCTGATTCGTCTGGACTCACCTGGCTCAGTGCTTTATAGCCAGTGGCGGGTGGGGTTGTCTGCAAATCGCTTTAGGGCTTGGAAATTTCGCTCCATGGTGCGGGACGCGGATCGATTACTGGCAGAATACTTGCAACGATACCCCGAACTGAAAGCGGAGTGGGAGCACGATCAAAAATTGAAGAACGACCCCAGGGTTACCCGTGTGGGAAGATTTTTACGCAAAACCAGCCTGGATGAGTTGCCCCAATTATGGAATGTTTTGAAAGGTGAGATGAGCTTGGTGGGGCCGAGACCCATTGTAGATGATGAGATTAAGCGGTATGGTTCCCACTTTAGCTTGTATACCAGGGTTCGCCCCGGCCTGACTGGCTTATGGCAAGTTTCTGGACGCAATGATACGACGTATGCTGAACGGGTAGCAATGGATATCTACTACGTGCGCAACTGGTCACCCTGGCTTGATCTTTATATCCTGGCCCGCACGGTCTGGGTAGTGCTGTTTGGTAAGGGGGCCTATTGAAGAGGTGGTTTTTGTATTTACCGCTGCTTTTTATGCCCTTGTGGCCTGCTGTGGCAGCGGTTTTGTTTGGGCTGGTGGGCGCCGGGTTGGTGCTACAGCGGCAGGGCGTGGGGGGCGGGTGGTTGTTTCTGGCGCTCATGCTACTGGGTGGGGTGGGGCAGGTTTGGGCCCCGCAGAGCCTGTACAAACTTCCGCAGCAACCGGCTTATATCGAATCGGCTACGGGCCCTGTTGCAGCGAACTTGCTAGTGGTACAAGCACTAGAAAACCTGTTTGGCTGGAACCACCAAGATGGCGCAGGTGGGTGGGCCCAGCAGGTGGGAGAGGGTTTTTGGCGCTTGCCCCGCTGGAACCCTGCCTCGGGGCTCGAGCAAAGCGAATTTTTGACGGATAACTGGTACCCAATAACACCAGGCCAAACCTATACCCAAAGCTTCTACCTGCGGCACGATGGTAAGGAAGCACGCTTTCAAATAACTTTTTTTACCAACACCGGCCATCATCCAGTGCCTACCCAGATGGAACCGGTGGCACCAGGGGTGTGGCGGTTGTGGGCCAGTTACACCGCCCAGGAGGGGGATCATTCGTTACGTGCTATTGATTTTTTCAATGCTGGCGGTGATTGGCGCTACCTAGAGGTGGGTTGGGCCAAGCTTGAAGTGGGCTCGAGCCCCAGTGCTTTTTCCTGGGGACAAACGGGTGAACGGAGTTTGAGCTGGCGGTTGGAGTGGTGGCTGGGGATGATGTTGTTGGGGTTTTTAGTGCTGCAAGGGGGGGGTGTATTAAAGCAGCTCGTACCATCCTGGATGGCTGGTGCGCTTTTATTAGGCATGGGCATACACCTCGGATATGCCCTATGGCAGCTTGGTTCACCCCCTTACGAAGGTTTTCGGCCACCAGGTCTCACCCCACAACCCAACCTGCTAGGTCATACCGCTGTTATGCTGGCTGGTTTGGTCTGGTTGCTGGGGGGAAGCCGCTGGGGCGGAGCGGCTCTGGCGGTCTCGGGTTTGCTGATCTGGGTGACGGGTAGCCGGGCGGCTTTTTGGGGCTGGTTGCTGCTACTGGGGATCTGGTGGTGGGGGCTGGGCCGCTGGCGCTGGAGCATGTTAGGGGTGCTTGTGGGGGGGGCCTTCTTGCTAGCCTGGCAGCCTGAGTGGTTGGGGCGGTTGAGCCAGGCCACGACACTCGACTCGAGCGCACAGTCTCGGTTGGTTATATGGCAGGTAGCAATCCGGGCTTTTCTCGAGTACCCCTGGACTGGGGTGGGTTTCGGCAATTTTCCCGTTTATTATCAGATTCACCGACCTCACGGTGCCCTCGAGGCCATTACGGGGCATGCCCATAATTTGTGGCTTCACCTGTTGGCTGAGGGGGGTGGGCTGGCCTTGCTAGGGTTTTTGGTCTGGTTGGGTGGAGTGTTGGGGTGGTTGATAAGGCTTCGGGCTGGGCGGGTCTTGGCCTTGGTTGCTGTGGCGTTGGTGCTGGGTCTGTTTGATTTTAGTTTTTTCTTTGCAGGTGTTTACTACACACTTTTGCTGGCTTTGGGTTTTTATATTTCCCGATTTGACAGTTTCCTCCAGGATAGGCATAAAATACCTTGATGAACTTAGATGCGTCACAATCAGGCGACGAGGTTTCTCTGCGAGATATATACCTAATCCTTAAGCGATGGAGTCGCTTTATTTTCTTTTTAAGCGTAGGACTGATGATTTCTACGCTTATTTTTAGCCTCCTCTGGCCCAAAACCTACACCAGCCAGGTGGTAGTGAGCCTAAGCCTGGCCAACCAGTCCAACCAGGGCTTACTGAACAACCTGCCTTCTCTGGCTGGTCTGGCCCAGGGGTTTGTGGACTTGCAGCAGACCAGGTTGCTGGCCAATCAGCTTGACGTGGATGACCCCACCCGATTTTATAAGGCCCGCTTCGACGAGAAACGGGGTCTGCTGTTTCTGACCGCTGAGGGCCGTACTGCTGTTGAAGCCAACGAGCGTGCCGAGCGGATTCTTGATGTGGCCCGCAAGTACCTCGAGCGCAACCTGCTCGAGGGCGCCCAGGCCAATCTGCGGGCGGCCCTGGCCCAGACCCGGCTCGACCTCCAGGCCGCCCGCGACGCGCTCAAGAGCATCCAGGCCGAGCTTGCCCAGGCGCCAGGCCGGGCGATCTCGAACCCTACCATCGCCGCTGCTCTCGAGGCCCGGGGTAGCGACCCCCAGACCGCCCGGGCGACCAACCCCGCCTACACCAGCCTGAGCCTGGATGAGTCGCGCCTGCGCTCACAGATTGCCCAGCTTGAGGCTCGCATCAGCACCCTGAACGACTTATTGATGCAGCCCCAATCAACCAGCCAACTGGTGAGCCAGACTTTGTTGGTACAGGTTCTGGTTCCCCCAGCCGAGCCGTTGCGGCCCAGTTTTCCCAGACCGGCGCTCTTTACCGTAGTGGCTGGGGCATTGGGTCTTCTGCTGGGCGTGTTGTGGGCCTTTATCGCCGAGGCCATCCGGCCAGCCGGTTCTGAAGCGAGCAGTGGTTCGCACTAACCCCTACCGTGCGGGTGACTGACTGGCTGAACCGAAAAAAAGCCTGCGGTTCTCGGGCCAGAACAACCAGATGAGCCCGAGCAACGGCTGGATAAGGGGTAGGAAGCCGTAGTCGATGCCAAAGTCGTGCCAGACGGTGCGGCCTATTACCTCTGGCATGAGCAGGCTCAGCGTCCCTACCAGCAAAACCCCCGCCATCTCAAAGCTCAGGGCAGCGACCGAAACCCACCAGGCCCAGGGCTTGCGTATAACAAAAGCGACGGTGGCTATCAGATAGACCGTCGCTGCGATGGCTGAGAGGATGGGGGGTAGGTAGTCGGTCACACCGGGCTTGAAGAATAGCTGGTAGATTGAGCGAGCCCCGGCGGAAAGCGCCAGCAAAGGGTAGGAAACTGCCAGAATTTGACCGATGGCCCGAATTACAGGGGGTGTGAAGAACCTGCGCATTGCTCCAGTTTACCTTGGGCTCGAGGGCATGCGCTGAAGAGCGAGCTTGTTGAAAATGAATACCATTTATAAGTATATAAATCCGACTGGAATACTTGACATTTTGTCCGGTCGCCCATAGACTCACCCTCGAGCCGAAAACGGCTTGACAACGACTGCAGGAGGAGTACTGTGCGTAAAAAAGCTGTTCTCGTAACCACCCTTCTGGCCGTACTAGGTTTGGCGCAGGCCCAGCAACAGAGCCTTACTGTTTACACGGGCCGCGGACAAGGGTTGGTGGAGCCGCTGGTCAGACAGTTTGAAGCCGAGACCGGTATTAAGGTCAACGTGCGCTATGGGCGCGATGCCGAGATTCTGGCCGCGCTACAGGAAGAGGGCAGCCGCAGCCCGGCCGATGTCTTCTGGGCCAACACCGCGGGGGCCCTGGGTGTGGCTTCCGAACGGGGGCTGCTGGTGCGCCTGGGTGATACCATCACCCGCACGCCGGCCTATTTTGTACCGGCCAGCCGCCAGTGGGTGCCCTTGACCGTCCGCTTGCGGGTGCTGGCCTATGACCCCAGCCGGGTCAAGCCCGAAGACCTGCCCAAAAGCATTATGGATCTGCCCAAGTTGACCCAGTACAAAGGGCGGATTGGCTGGACACCGACCTACAGCAGCTTCCAGGACATGATTGCGGCCATGGTGGCGCAGTATGGCGAGGCCCGCACCCGGCAGTGGATTGCCGATATGAAGGCCCTCGAGCCCAAAGCCTACGCCTCCAACCCGGCCATGATGGAGGCCATCCGGGCTGGCGAGATCGACCTGGGCTCGACCAACCACTACTACATTCAGCGCGTGGCCCGGGCGGGGCAGCGCATTGCCACTTACTACTTTGCTGATGGTGATGTGGGCGGCCTGGCCCTGGTGACCGGGGCTGGCATTCTCAAAACCAGCAAAAACCCGGCGGCGGCCAACCGTTTCTTGCTGTGGCTGCTTTCGGCCAAGGGCCAGCAGTTCTTCGCTAGCGAGATCATCGAGTATCCGGTGACCCAGGGGGTTGTGCTCAGCTCGAGCCTGCTGCCCATCAACCAGGCGGTGGCCAAGAGCCCCAAAGTGGACTTTGAAAAGCTACCCCTCGACACCGCGCTCAAGCTGCTGCGCGAGGCCGGGTTGCTCTAAACCTCCAAGCCTCCAACCGTTCAGGGGTCAGCCGATACGCCAAGTATCGGCTGATTACTTTTTAAAGCCCGCGGGGTACATTTATCCCGACGGGGGTTTTGTCATACTATTTAGAGGTTATGCGATCGCCCCTCAACCCTCTGCGGCCCCTCTGGCTTTTTCTTGGGTTTTTCTTCGCTGGCCTGGGCTTTGTTGGCACGGTGGTGCCTGGGATGCCCTCGACGGTTTTTTTTATTCTGGCGGCTTATTTTTTCTCCAGAAGCAGCCAGCGCTTTCTCAACTGGATACTCAACCTGCCCAAGGTGGGGCCCATTGTGCGAGACTACCGCAACGGCCTGGGGATGTCGCGCCGGGCCAAGATATTTGCGCTTTGCATGTTGAGTTTTTTTGCCCTAACCAGCGCCATCTTCTTTATCCCGGTTTTCTGGGTTAAGGTGCTGGTCTTGCTGGTGGGGGTGGTGGGCTTCTGGTTTATTCATAGCCGCATTCCGACCAAGGAGATTGTGCTGGCCCGCCGCCAGCTTGAGGTTAAGTAGGTACGTCTAAAGCAAGAAGTTGTGCGACCTCCAGAACGGAGGCCGCACATCCAGGCGCGGGAAACGGGCTACTTGATGAGGGCAAATGGGCGCCCGATGACGGTGGCCTGGGCGGCGGTGAGATCGAAGCGACCACCGTTGCTGTTAACTTCCACCCGGATGGCGACCCGGAACGAGCCCGATTTGATGATGTTAAACGCCGCGCTGTTCTGGGTGGCGTCGAGATTGACCGAGCTGGCGATCGACTGGCTTTGCCCGGCGGCGACGTTGAAGCTGGTGCGGCCCAGGCCCACATCCCCGCCCGAGTTGTCGTTAAGGTTGGTGTCGCTTTCTGGGGCCAGGCGGATCTCGTAGCTTCCGGTCATGGGGATGCTCCCGGTGTTGACAAGGCTGCCCTGGATGGCGATCTGGCCGCGCTCGAGGATGTCCAGGCTAATCGGTAGGGGTACTAGCTGACCCTCGAGGTTGGGGTACACTGCCAGGTAGTAACCGCTGGGAATGTTCAGGCTGCGCTGGTTCTGTGGGATAAAGCTGAGGATATCAAACTTGAAGTTGTAGCGGGTGCTGGCGCTGCACCCGGTCAGGAGCAGAAGCAGTAGAGCGAAGGCGATTCTGGGCATGGTCTACCTCAAAAGTTAAAGCCAAGGCTCAGGGCGATGCCGAAGACGGTGTGGCCTACGATGGGGGCGCGGTGGGTGGTCAGGGCGGTGTCCAGGCTGAACCCGGGGGCCACAAAGCCAGCGCCCAGTCCAAAGCGGAAGCCATTGTCGAAGCCCAGTCCAGCGCGGAAGCGGGCCGGGCCCAGGCTGTACTCGCCGCCGATACGGCCGAACAGACTACCCTCGTAGCCCAGGTCTCCTCCTACCAGCAGCGTACCGGTCTCGAGGGGTACCTGGGTGGCCGCGTTCAGGTAGAAGGCCGGCACGAAGCCGAAGCTGCTGCGTTCACTGGGGGTTGAGGTGGGGCTTGCGGATGAGCCGTTCCACTGCAATTCGGTGCCGCTCCAGCGGGCAAAGCCCAGTGCGTTGCGGATGCCCAGCCCCACCGTGGTGCCCTGGGCTTCCATCACCACACCCAGATCGGCCCGGGCTCCAAAGCCGTTGCCGTTGCCGGGGATGGTGTAAAAGGCGGTGCCCCTGTACACCGGTGGCTGGTTGGGGTCAATCTGTCCCTGGGCGTCGGTTTGCACCCCAATGCTAAAGTTGCCCTCGAGGTAGGTCAGCCCATAAAAAGCCTCACCCCGCGCCCCCACATACACCTTGGTGAGACCCACCTCGGGGATGGGTAGATCGGGTAGCTGGGAGGCATAGCCAAACCCCAGGCTGAGGCCGGCCTGGGCGCTGGCATTGGTAATCACGGCATACTCGGTGTTGGGCTGAAGCTGGCTGCCTTGCAAGGCCTGCCGCAGGCTGGCGTTGGGCGAGAGACTCAGGCCGAAGCCCCCGGCATACGCGCCGAAATCCAGGTAGAGGTTGTTCTCCAGGGCCAGCGGTACCCGAAAAAGCGGGGCCGGCGTGAGGGCTTTGGTGCTGCTGATGGAGGTTTGGCTTCCCAGCCCCAGGTCGTGCAGGATGCGGTTGCCCTGGTAATCGGTGACCTGGATGCCGTTGGCCGCTACATTGATCTGGATTTCGGGATAACCGGTATCGGGGTTGATAAAGGTCCTCGAGGAGGCGGGGTTGATCAGAAACTCGTTCAGATGGGTGAGCTGATCGTAAAAAGTCAGCAGGTCAAAGGGGCTGTTCTCGTTGGTAAGGTTGGAAAGGCCCGAGAGGGCAGGCAGCGGGCTGCTTTCGGGCCGCAACAACAGGCCCAGCAGTCCCACTGGTAACCGGAAGCCCTGATCGCTGCCATACCGCCCGGCGGGATAGGCGGCGTAGGCAGGGTTGAGGTACGCGGCCTCGGGGCCGGGCAAGACCAGGCCGGCCATACCCAGGCTGCGCACGCCTTGCGACCAGGAAAAACTGCACATCAAGATAAAGACCATGACGCCGACTAGACGATTCATAGCAGAAGTCATTGTAGAGCGCGTGGGCTTTCAGTCTGGTTCATATCTGCACCCTAGCTAACCGGCTGGCCTGGGGCCAGCGGCTGATAGAAGCAGTGTGTAAGGGCAATAGCCAGGGCATCGGCCAGGTGGGTGGGTTTGGGCAAGCTCTTTAGGCCCAGCAGGGCTCGTACCATGTAGGCCACCTGGTGCTTGTCGGCCTGGCCAGTTCCCACCAGGGCTTGTTTGACCTTGGGGGGGCCATAGCCATAGACCGGAATTTCGAGCTGGTCGGCCACCAAAAACACCGCTCCCATGGCCCAGCCCACCTTGTAGGCCAGCTCATTTTGCCGGTAAAAGAACTGCTCTTCTACCGCAATGGCCTGGGGGCGGTAGGCGGCAGCCACCTGGTAGACCGCCCGGTAAAGCTTGCCCACCCGCTCGGGCGCTGTTTCGCCGTGGGTGGTTTTGACCACCTCGGCGTGCAGCATCCGGGTTTGTTTTCCGGCCTGCTCTACCACACCGATCCCCAGGTTGGTGATGCCAGGGTCAATGCCTAAGACGATCATTGGGCGTGGAGGCTTGGGAATCGGTTTTACAGACTAGTTGCCCCGCTTGGGTGGGTAGTCGCCATCGCCATAGCGTATGAATGCAGGGATGTCGAAGTTGCTGATGTCCACATTGCTGGTGGGAAAGTCGATGAGGGGGCGCCCGCCGGGCTTGGCGACCACGGCGCTTTCGTTAAAACCCGCGGCGATCAGAATGACGCGCATCTCGTCCTGGGCCCGGTTATCGTAGGTCAGACCGTACAGCACGTCCACGTCCTCCACGCCGGTGGCTTCCCGAATCTGCTCGACCACGCTGCTGGCCTCCATCAGCGAGATATCTTCATCGCCCACCACGTTGACAAGCAGTTTACGAGCCCCCTCCACCGAGCGGTCGAGCAAAGGGCTCTGGATGGCCGACTGGGCGGCTTCCTGTACCTTGTTTTCACCCCGGCCGGCCCCGATGCCCATCAAGACCTGGCCGGCCCCGGTGAGCAGGGTGCGCACGTCGGCAAAGTCGAGGTTGATCTGGCCGGGCAGGTTGATGACGTCGGTGATACCCTTGACCCCGTGGTAGAGCACCCGGTCGGCGATCATGAAGGCATCCTTGGCCGAGACCTTTTTGTCCAGTGCACCCAGCAGGCGGTCGTTGGAGATGACCACCATGGCATCGACCTGTTCGCGCAGGCGTTTGATGCCCTCCTCGGCCGCCCGCAGGCGGCGGGGGCCCTCCCAGGAGAATGGGCGGGTCACCACCCCCACAGTAAGGGCGCCCAGGTTTTTAGCGATTTGTGCGACCACAGGGGCGCTGCCGGTACCGGTGCCACCGCCCATCCCGGCGGTAATGAAGACCATATCGGCGCCCTCGAGGTACTCGCTAATCAGCTCTTCGGCTTCCTGGGCTGCTTTTTCACCAATTTCTGGGTTGGCCCCGGCCCCCAGCCCCCTTGTGAGCTTGTCACCCAACTGGATGCGTACCTCGGCCAGACTGTTGGCCAGAACCTGTGCATCGGTGTTGGCTGCGATGAACTCAACGCCGGTAAGACCCGATTCGATCATGCGGTTGACCGCATTGTTGCCTGCGCCGCCAAGCCCGATCACTTTAATCTGCACGTCACCCATAATCTCTCCTGGTTTATTGCACTAGATTACCGCACCAACACGAAAATAACTAAAAGAAGTTCTTGAACATCCCTTTAATGCGCTCCCAGAGGCCGCTGGCCGCGTTGCTCGCGTTCTCGCTGTTCAGCAGGGGTTTGCTGGCCTGGCCGGCCTTGCTGCGGCTGGGCCGGTGGCTGCGGACAGGGTGGGATTGAGCGGCCAGGCTGGCGGCGTGGCGCACCAGGCCCACGGCGGTGGCGTGGGTAGGGGAGGCCACCACGTCGGTAAGGCCCTGCACACCGATGGGCTTGCCTAGCCGCACCGGCAGGTTGAACTGCTTGCGGGCCAGCTCCTCCAGGCCGCGTACCATGCTGGTGCCGCCGGTCAGGATGACCTTGCCCACGGTGATTTCCAGGGGACCCAGGGCTTCATCCACGCTTTGACGGGCCAGGTGCAGAATTTCCCGCAGGCGGGGCCGGATGATGCGGGCCAGGTCGGGGGCCTGGTAAGAGATCTGGGCGGCGCCCTCCTGGCTGACCTCGAGCACCAGCTCGGGGTCGGCCAGCTCGGGCAGGGCCGCGCCATACTTTTTGGCGACCCGCTCGGCCTCCTCCACCGGGATTTGCAGCAGCTTGGCGATATCCTGCGAGACATGGTCACCCCCCAGCGGGATGACGGCCGAGTGAGCCAGCCGGCCCTGGCGGAAGACCGCCACGTCGGTGGTGCCCCCGCCGATGTCTACCAGCATGACGGTCATGGAGAGTTCCTCGGGCGAGAGCACCGCCAGCCCCGAGGCGTAGGCCTGCAGCACCAGACCCTGTAGCTCCAGGCCAGCATCCTCCACGGCTTTGCGCAGGTTGGTGAGGGGGCCTTTGCTGCCTGCCACCAGGTGGACGTCAACCTCCAGCCGCACCCCAGCCATACCGATGGGGTCGCGGATGCCTTCCTGGCCGTCCACCCGGAACTCCAGCGGGAGGGCGTGGATAAGCTCGAAATCGCCCTCGAAGGGGTAGGCCTTGGCCTGTTCGATGGCCCGCTCTACGTCGGTGGCGGTGATCTGCTGGCCCCGCCGGATGGCGGCCAGGCCATGGCTGGTTACGCTGCGCACGTGGGCCCCGGCCACCCCCACCCAGACCTGTTCGGCCTTGACCCCGGCCACCCGTTCGGCCTGGAAGATGGCCTGGCGGATGGACTCGGTGGTGCGCTCGAGGTTGGTTACCACGCCGCGCCTGAGACCCTGGGAAGGAACGGTGCCCTCCCCGATAATGTCGAGGATGCCATCTGCGGACAGTTCACCGATGACTGCTGTTACTTTGGTGGTTCCAACGTCTAGGCCTACGAGAATCATCGGCGAGCACTCACCCCCCAAGAATACACATATATACGGCCGTTTGACCACGCGGCGGGGTGCGCAAGAACCGCGCTTGCGTCACTTTTGCCTATTCTGCTGAGTTTAGCCCAATCTTGCAACTCTTTGACGTTCTTACCCCAAACATTAAGCCCATCGGCCAAGATCTGATAACCGCCCACATCGTAGCGGATGTGCTTTGCGTTGGGGAAGGTTTGTATCAGGAGCAGCAGATCGCCAATGGGTACCTCGCCCCGACCCTCAATCACCGGGGTTTGGACGGGCGGGTTGGACAGTAGCAGGCCATCTGGGCTCAGGCCCATTCGGGTTTTATTAATCAGAAGGTTGGCTATCGAGGTGCGCTCCTGCAAGACGATGCGTATCTGCCCGGGTGCGGGGCGCTCGAGGGTGGCCGAACGCACCCAGGGGTTGTCCAGCAGGGGCTTTAGCCTGTAAGGCCAGGCCCACAGCCACGGCGCACCGGGCTCGAGGCCAGTGATCTGCTGAACCTGGGTGGGGGAGAGCTGCCGGTGGCCGACCACCTCGACCCGTTCGATGGGCAGCACCACCAGCGAACCCACCCCCAGGGAGGCCAGCAGCAAGGTTAGCAGCACCGCCCGGATCACGTCGGCCCTCCTTCAGCGAGTGCGCCCATAAGCGCCGCGCAGGTGCGGAGAGGCAGCAACCTTTGCGCTGAGCCGTATAAGGCGAGCGGCTTGCACTGTTGTCTTGAGCGCATGCTTTTCCTCATTGGTGCACCTCCACCTCGGCGGGCGCTATCTCACCCCAGATTTCCCACTCCACCTCGAGGGGCAGGACGGCCTGTACTTTGCGGATCAGGGCGTACATCTCGGCGGCCGTGGCCCCACCCAGGTTGACCAGGAAGTTGCCGTGCTCGAGGCTGATCATGGCCCGGCCTATGGTGGTGCCTTTGAGGCCGTTTGCATCAATCAAGCGGCCCGCCGAGTCGCCGGGGGGGTTTTTGAAGGCGCAGCCCGCGCTCTTCTTTTTGGGCTGGCCCTTGCGGGCGGCGTCCACCAGGGCGATTTTGGCCCGTACGGCCTCTTCGGTGGAAGGGGTCAGGCGCAGCTTGACGCGGGTGACGATGCTGCCCTCGGGCAGCTCGGAATGCCGGTAGCGGAAGCCCAGCTCCGAAGGGTGGTAGACGTGCAGTCTGCCGTCGTGGTAGAGCTCGACGAGCTCGAGGGCGTCGGCCATCTCGCCGAAGCGGGTGCCGGCGTTCATCTTGACCGCGCCGCCGACCTGGGCCGGAACCCCGTGCAGGCCTTCGAGGCCGCTCAGACCCAGCCGGGCCGCGGCCTGCAAGAGGCTGGGCACCAGGACGCCCGCCCCCACCCAGCCCGAGAGGTCGGGGCGCCATTCGGCGAACTCCCCCGAGAGCCGGATGACCCGTTCTGGAACACCTGCGTCCGAGACCAGCAGGTTGGAACCGTTGCCCAGCACCCGGTAGGGGGCCTGGGTGGCCGTTTTGAGATCACGCAGCGTCTCCACCGTCCAGACCTCGGCCTCCCCCCCCACCCCGATGGTGGTGAGCTTGGCGAGTGGCAGGCGCGCAATTTTCATAATTCCTACCTCAGATTGGTGGCCTTTCCCAAACCCCTCACACGGCCTCCTTTTCGGTCACCAGCAGCCGCCCCAGCCTGAAGACGTTGCCGGCCCCGATGGTCAGAATCAGCTCACCCGGTGCGGCGCTCTGGCGCAGGTAGTCGAGGGCGCTTTCCCAGCTCTGATAGGAAGCCCAGCGGCCCTTGGCGCGGAGGTGCTCGAGTATGCGCTGGGCAATCTGGGCGCTGGTGAGCTGGAGGGGGGCTTCCCCGGCGGCGTAGACATCGAGGAGCAGGGTCTCGTCGGCTTGCTCGAGGGCCTGGGCGTACAGGGGCCATTCCTGCTCACTGCGGCCATAGCGGTGGGGTTGGAAGACGGCCCGCACCCGCAGGCCGGTGTTGCGGGCGGCTTTGAGCAGGGCGAACAGTTTGGTGGCGTTGTGGGCGTAGTCGTCCACGATCAGGGCCCCGTTGAGTTCGCCAATCTTCTCAAAACGACGGCTGGCCCCGGTGTACTGGTAGAGGCCCTGCTGGATGGCCTCGAAGGGGATCCCGGCCACCAGGGCTGCGGCGGAGGCGGCCAGGGCGTTGGTGATGTTGTGCTCACCGGGGACTTGCAGGTGCACCGGGCCCAGCGACCGGCCCTGCCAGACCAGCTCGAAGCGGCTGCCGAAGGGCTCGAGGGCAATTTCTTTAGCGTGGCAGTCGCCTGTCAAAAGCCCGAAGCTGCTGCGGGGGCGGCCCTGGGTGAGCGCGTCCAGCAACTGCCAGCGGGGCTCGCCGTTGTAGATGACGTGCTTGGCCCGACCAGCGAAGGAACCCACGGCCTCCTGCAGGGCCTCGAAGGAGGTGTGGTAGTTGGGGCGGGCCTGCCCATCGGGCGAGACATGGTCGGCCTCGAGGTTCGTCAGCACCGCCACGTCCAGCTCCAAAAAACGGAACAAGGGGTCGGACTCGTCCACCTCGGCAATCCGATACCGGCCCGAGCCCACCTTGGCGCTGCCACCGATCAGGCCCAGCTCGGCCCCCAGCAGCACGGTGGGGTCGGTCTGAGCGGCGATAAAAATGCTAGCCAGCATCGAGGTGGTGGTGGTTTTGCCGTGCGAGCCGGTGACGCCCAGGCTGAAGCCACCGCGCAAAATCTCGGCTACCACCTGGATCCGCCGCCAGACCGGGATGCCCAGGGTGTGGGCGGTGACCAGCTCGGGCTCGCTGTCCTTGATGGCGGTGGAGGCCACCAGCACGTCCACGGCGTGCAGGTGTTCGGGGCTGTGGCCCTGGTAGACCCGGATGCCCTCGCGCTCGAGCTGCCGGGTCAGGTCGGAGGGCTGGCTGTCGCAGCCGCTCACCAGATGCCCGTCCTTGCGCAGGATGCGGGCCAGCCCGCTCATGCTTATTCCCCCAATGCCCATCAGGTGATAATGCTTCACGCTACCTCCAAGACAATCCGGGCCAGCCGTTCGGCGGCTCCGGCTGGCGACAACCCCTTGAGTCTATCGCGGATGTGGGCCCGCGTGGAGGGGTCGAGCAAAGCATTAAGCTCGGCCTCGAACTGATCCCAGGAGTGAAGCAGCCGGGCCGCGCCCCGCTCGGCATAAAAGCCCACGTTGGCCCATTGCGCCCCCCCGTCCAGGTGGCGTGGCAGCGGTACGCCCAGCACCGGTACCTGGTGGAAGGCCGCTTCCGATAAGGTGCCAGCCCCCCCGCGGGTGATGGCAAAATCGGCGGCGCTCCAGGCCAGCGCGCTATCCACATAGCCGCGCACAAAGTAGTGCGCCCGCTCCCGGGCCTTGAGCTCGCCCTCCCAACGCACCCCGCACTGGTGCAGAACCTGCCACGCGCCCAGGAGGGGATAGAGCCGCTGGGGCAGTTGTTCGTTGAGCTCCTTGCTGCCCTGGCTGCCGCCAAGAATCAGGATGGTGGGGCGTGTGGGATCTAGCCCCAGGGCGGCTCGAGCCTCGGCCGGGCTGTGTTTTTCCTCGCGCACCGGGTATCCCACCACCTGGCTTTTGGCGGCCAGCCGGGGCTCCAGTGGTATGGGCGTGGAGAGGGTGACCCGCCGGGCCAGCCGGGCCAGGATGCGGTTGGCCAGTCCCAGCCTGGCGTTTTGCTCGTGAATTACCATGGGAATGCCCAGCAGTGCGGCCACGAAAGCCACCGGAAAGCCCGCGTAACCGCCCATAGAGAGCACCGCCCGGGGCCGCAGCTCCCGCACCACCCGCCGGGCCTGCCAAAGGCCCCGCAGCACCTTCACCCCCTCACCCGGACGCAGCGCCTCGCGCGAGAGTTTGCCGGCCGGGATGAGCCGATACGGCAGCCTGGATTCCGGGAGCACCCGCTCCTCGAGGCCCCCCAGGGCCCCCACATAGGTCACCGGTTCGCCGGCGGCCAGCAGGGCCCGCGCCGCCGCCAGCCCCGGATAGAGATGGCCGCCGGTGCCGCCGCCGGTAACGATCACCATGCGCCTCCTCGAGTGGGTGGTACAGAGGGCTTGTGCAACCTCATGGGTGCGCCTCCTGTTTGCGAGTCTTGCTTTGTCCGGCAAAGGCTTCCCTCGAGAGGGCCTGCAAGAGCCCCATAGCCACCCCGGCCATCAGCATGGAGTTGCCGCCCATGCTGACCATGGGCAGCGGCGAGCCACCGATGGGTACTGTGCCGATCACGGCGGCGATGTTGAGGGCGGCTTGCAACACCAGGTACAGCGTCAGACCCAGGGCCAGCACGCTTTGGGCGCCTTCCAGGTTGGCGGCGATTTGCAGCCCTCGAGCCAGGATGAGCCACCAGGCCAGCAAAACCATAAAGCCCGCTAGCCACCCCCCCGACCAGATGATTGAGGCCAGGATAAAGTCGTTGTGGGACTCCGGCAGGTTGGGCATGCGCGAACCCACCCCCTGCCCAAACGGCCCGGCGTTGACGATGATTTTGTGGGCCTGGGTGATTTGGTATAGCGGCCCCCGGATGACCTCTGGGCTCAGCTCGTCAACCCGCCCGCTGATGTAGGTGCTCCAGCCCTCGAAGCGGTCGCGCACCTTCTCGAAGCGGTGCAGGTATAGCCCCGAGACCGAGAGTGCCAGCACCCAGGCCGCCAGCCCAATGGCCAGCAGGCGCCGCCAGGGCACGCCGATGACGATCAGCAAGAAGCCTGATAGGAGCAACACGAACAGGCCGGTGTCCAGGTCGGGGGAGGCGATGATCAGCCCGGCCGCCAGGCTGATGGCCAGGATGGGGCCGATGATGGGGTAGTCGGTGGGTTTGTTGTGGAAAAAGGCAGCCAGGTAAAGCACCACCGCCAGCTTGGCCAGCTCCGAGGCCTGGATGTTGAACGAGGTGAAGGGCAGGTCGATAAAGCGACGCTCGCTGCCCGGCCCAAAGCCTATCAGCAGGTTGGCGAGCAAAAGCCCCAGCGATAGCAGAAAGATGGGCCGAGCCGTCTGGAGGGCCCACTGGGGGCGCAGGCGCGAGACCAGTAGCATCAGGGCCAGCGAGAGGGCGATGTTGCGCAGGTTCTCCAGGCTGTGCTGCTCAGGGGCGGCCCGCATCCAGTCGGAGGTGGCCACCCCCAGGGCCGAGAGGGCAAACAGCAGGAGCTGGGCCAGAAGCAGGATGCTATCCATGGCTTCCTCCCAGCTCCATGACCACTTCCCGGAATACCTTGGAGCGCTCCTTGTAGTCTTTGAACTGGTCGAAGGAGGTGGCCAGGGGGGCCAGCAGCACGCTGCCAGTGGTGAGCCGCCGGCGGGCCTCGAGCACCGCTTCGCGCAGGGCCTTGCGCCCGTCGGGCTCGCTGATTTCCACCACCTCCACCTGCCCCCGAAGCGGCGCGGCCAGGTGGGGGCCATCCCGACCCACCGCCAGAATCAACCGCACCTTGCGCGCCACCACCTCCAGGAGTTCGGCGGATGGTGCCCCTTTGTCCACACCCCCCAGGATCCAGGCCACCGGCCCGGGGGCCGCTTCCAGGGCCATGCGTACCGAGTCGAGGCGGGTGGCGATGGAGTCGTCGATGAACTGCAAACCCCCTATGTGAGCAAACACCTCGTAGCGGGCCTCGGGCTGGGGGGCGGTGGCCCGGTACGGGGCCAGGCCCTGTGCGCTGGGTTCGACTGCCCAGGTTCGGCCTGGCTGTTCGCGCTGGACGATCTGGGCATAGGCCAGGGCTGCTTGCAGGGCGGCGTTCAGATTGGTTTCGCGGGGGCTATTGGCCGGCTCAAAGGGGTAGCGACGGGCTGGGCTTCCCTCGATGCCTGCCAGAATTCTGGGGTCTTTGGCGTTGTAGACCAGGGCATCTTCAGCGGTGAGGTTCTTGATTAGATTGAGCTTGGCAGCGTGGTAGGCCTCGAGGCTGCCGTGGCGATCCAGGTGATCCACCCCCAGCAGCAGGAGTACCGCCACCCTGGGCCGGAAATGCACGACGCGCTCGAGCTGAAAACTGCTCATCTCGGCCGCGACCACCTCGGCGTCGTCCACCACACTGGCCAGGGGGGGATCGATGTTACCCCCTTCAACCGCCTTGAAGCCCAGCGCCCGCAAAAAGTGCCCGGTGAATAGGGTGCAACTGGTCTTGCCGGCGGTGCCGGTGATGCCGATGAGCGGGGTTTGCGAATGCCGGTAGACCAGCTCGGCCTCGCCGATCACCTCGGCCCCTCCCTCCCTGAGCGCGGCCAGCCGGGGGTGCTGGATGGGGACGCCAGGGGCGGCGATTACCTGGTCGTAAAGGCCGGGGGTGGGGTTGGGCTCGAGGGTAAACCCCAGCCTTAAGGCCTGCTCAGCCTCCTCGGGCTTGAGCTTGTCATCGTAGAAAGAAGCGGAGAGGCCGTGCCGCTGCAGGTAGGCCAACACCCCCAGCCCACTGCGACCGAGCCCGTATACCAGCCGCCTCATCCCAATCCTCCCCACAGGTGCACCGCCAGGGCTGTGCACAATGCGGTGACAACGACAAAGCGAAAGACCACCTTGCTCTCAGGCCAGCCGGACAGTTCGAAGTGGTGGTGCAGCGGACTCATGCGGAAGAAGCGTTTTCCAGTACGGCGGAAATAGCTTACCTGGATGACCACCGAGAGCACCTCCAGTACCGGAATCAGCGCGGCCAGCGGCAGCCACCACAGCTTGCCCTCCAGGATGAAAAGCCCTGCGGTCAGCGCGCCCAGGGCCATGCTGCCGGTATCGCCCATAAACACCGTGGCCTTGGGGGCGTTGTGCCACAAAAAGCCCAGCAGCGCCCCCACCATAGCCTGGGCGATGGGCAGGCCCACGAAGGGCAGCAGTATGACCGTGGTGACGCTGGCCAGCAGCCCGTCCACCCCGTCGGTAAAGTTGAAGGCGTTGCAGGCGGCTATCACCACCAGCGTAAAGATCAGAACATCCAGCACGGGGTAGGGGGTGTACTGCACCTGGCGCGCGGCCCATACGGCGAAGATCAGGCTCATCAGCGCCTGCACCACCAGCTTCTCCCGGGCCCTCAGGGGGCGGCGCAGCGAACCTGCCAGGTCGTCGGCTAAGCCCAGCAGGGCCATGCCCAGCACCAGCAGCCAGAGCCCCGCCCACTTATCGCCGCCCGAGAGGCCGTACACAACCCCAGCCGCCAGCAGAAACGCCACCCCGCCCATGCTGGGGGTGCCCATCTTAGCCAGGTGGCTTTGCGGCCCATCGGCCCGCACCTGCTTGCCAAGCCGCAGCGACTGCATGAGGGTAATCCAAAGCCCCACCAGGAACCAGCTCAGGAGCAGTGCCGCTGCGAGGGTGTTCATGGTACCTCCTGACCGAGAAGGGGCCGGACGCCAAGAGAGGCCGTAAGCGCTTGGGGTTCCGACCGGTTGGCGGTATCCAGGTTAAGCTGCAGGGTGCGCAGGCGGCCCGCCTCGAGCGTGTAGAGGTAGGTGCCGTCGGTCTCGAGGCCCTTGTACACCCCGGCCCGGAAGCCCAGTTGAAGCCCCTCCGGGCTTAGCCGGTAAATTCCCTCGGAGGTAAGCACGTAGAGGTCGTCTTGCACCACGGCGGCCTGCACGCCAGCGGGCAAAGGAACCCGCAGGTTATCGGGCAGGCGGAGGGCTTCACGCCCAAAGGCGTACACGTAGCGCTCGCTGGCGGCCAGAAAGCTAAACCGGCCTTCGGCCAGCAGGCGGCGCCCCAGGTAGAGGCCCTGCTGGTCGATCCAGTAGACGCCCTCTTTGGTGTAGAGCGCGTCTTTGGCCTTGTAGGGAAGGGTGCCCAGCCCCGGCACAAAGAGGCGGTCTTCCAGGCCTACCAGCGGGAGCGGTTTGGCCCGCACGAAAGCGGGAACCCCCGGCAACGGCTGGCTCTCCTGGATGAGGCCATCTTGATAGATCAAAAGCTGGAAGGGGTAGGCGGCCAGGAGGGTGGAGCCGCTGCGCGCCACCCAGGGGGTGGGACTGGGCAGGGCCAGTTGCAGCGCCCCGGCCCGCACCACCCGGCCTTCCACCACCCCCCCTTCAATCAGGATGGGTGTGCTGGTGGGTGGGGTAACTGGCTGGGGTGCGCAGGCTACCAGCCAGAGGCCACAGGCTGCCAGTCCGGCCCTCATGCCCCCTCCTTTCCGGCCGGTGCCGACGGGTTGTTTTCTCGGGGCCAGAGTTCCAGGAGGCGCTCGAGGCCCACGCTGCGCGAGGCTTTGAGGTAGACCAGGTCGCCGGGTTGAACTTTGCCAAAAAGCAACTGCACCGCCTCCTCGATGGTTTCTACGGCGGTTCCACCGGCTTCGGCGGCCTGCTGTTTTGCAAACGGGCCGACGAAAACCAGGTTTGGGCTGACGGCAGCAGCCAGCCGGGCGGCCTCGAGGTGGTGCTTTAAGGCTTCCTGGCCCAGCTCGGCCATGCGCCCCAGCACCAGCCACTTGCGGCCAGGCTGCGCCTGTAAAAACGCCATTCCGGCCTTAAACGACAGGGGGTTGGCGTTGTAGGCATCGTGGATAAAGTCGATACCACCCAGCCGCAGGCGCTGCATCCGGCCGGGGGGCAGCCGGAGGGCGGCCAGCCGCTCGATGGTCTGGGCGAGGGGCTTGTCCAGCATCCGGGCGACGGCCAGCGCAGCCAGCGCCCCCATCACCGGCCCCACACCGGGGTAGGGGAGGTGGACAACCTTTCCCTCGAAGCGGAAGCGGGTGGCCTCGAGGCCCATCTCGACCCCTTCGGCGCGGAAGTCGCCGGCTTCGATGCCATAGGTGACCAGGTTGGGTAAGTCCAGCAGCTCAGCGGCCTGCACGCTGGCCAGCCGCAGGGGGCTGACCTGCAACAGCCAGCTTTCCTCCCGAACGACGTTCTCGAGGTTCCCCAGCCCTTCCAGATGCTCCACGCCCAGGCCGGTGAGCACCCCGATATCGGGTCGGGCCAGGTAGGTCAGTTCGGCCATTTCCAGCAGCCGGTCGATGCCCAGCTCCACCACACAGCCTTCGGCCGGCTCCAGGTGGAAAAAGAAGCGCGTGAGGCCGGGGGCGTTGTTAAGATTGCCTTCCGGGGCCGGCCAGGCCAGCCCCTGGGCCAGGCATTCCTTGGTGGTGGTCTTGCCCGAGCTGCCGCCTACCGCCAGCACGCTTCCCCTGAACTGATCCCGCAAGGCCCGCCCAACCGCCAGCAAGGCCCGCTCAGGCCTGGCCACCTGCACCGCACCGGGGTGGTTCAGGTCGCTGACCACGAAAGCGGCGCCGGCTTGCACAGCCTGCTGACCGAACTCGCGCCCATGCGTTCGGGCGCCCGGCAGGGCGAAAAAGGCCACCCCCGGGCCAACCTGGCGGGAGTCCCAGTGCAGGTCGTGGGCCACCGAGGCACCGGGGTGCACCTGGCCGCCGGTCAGACTGGCCACCCATTCAGGGCGGAGTTCCTTAGGAGTGTTGGACGGTACCATAAGCCCATATGAGTGTTTTGCTCAACATACACAAGATGCACATCAATGAACCAGTTTACTGGTATTGGGCGAGGCTTCCAACTGCGGCTGGGGTGGAACGCCCCAGAGCGCGAAGAGCCGGGCCGCAATCTCGCGGTAGATGGGGGCGGCCACCTGGGCTCCGTGGATGCGGCTGCCCTTGGGATGGTACAGCGCGACCACCACGGTCACGCGTGGGGTATCGGAGGGGATGAAGCCGGCGAACAGGGCAGTGTACACACTGCTGCTGTAGCGGCCATTCACCACCACCTGGGCGGTACCGGTTTTGCCGCCCAGGGTGTAGCCGCGGAGCTTGGCGTTCTCGGTTATGCCCTGGGTGAGGGCCTGGCGGATTGCACGGGCCACCTGCGGTCGGAAGACCGCCTTGCTTTGCGAGGTGTTGCCCTCGAACAGGATGGGCTGGCGGTAGACACCATCGGCGGCCAGGGCGTTGTAGGCAGCGGTTAGGTGCAGGGGGGTAATCAGAAAACCCTGCCCAAAGGTGGCATTGGCGTACTCGGCAGGCCCCCAGCGCTGTATAGGGCGCACCTGGGGGGCGGCTATCTGCACCGCAATTGGCGGCTGGTAGGACAACGGTGGAAGAAGCTGGTCATCCAGAAAGTGTAGCTGCTTGAAGAAATCGAATAGGGTCTTGGGTGGAATTCGCTCGGCCAGGGTGGTGATGCCCACATTCGAGGAGTACTTGAGCACCTCGCTCAGGGTGAGGGTCTCGGGGTGCCGTACCACGTCGTTGATCGTCCAGCCAGCCACGCGCCGGCTCATGGGGGCATAGACCTTGGTGTCCAGCCGGGCCACGTTTTCTTCCAGCAGCACGGCAGCGGTCAGGGCTTTGATGGTTGAGCCCGGCTCGAGCGCATACATAAAAGCGTGGTTGCGCCAGGCGATGTCCTTGCGAATATCGCCCCGGGGGGCCGTGGGGTCGAAGGCTGGGCCATTGGCCACCGCTAAAAGTCGGCCGGTCTGGCTTTCCATAACCACCGCCGTACCCCAGTCGGCTTTGGCCGCCTCGAGGCCCTTCCACAAGGCCTGCTCGGCGATGGCCTGCACCTGGGGGTCGATGGTCAGGCGCAGGTTCTGGCCCTGGGCCAGCAGGGGCTCCAGATCGAGCTCGAGGCCCGAAAGCCCCTTGCCCCCGCTGCGCTCGCCAAAACCGACCAACTGGGTTGCTGAGAGTCCCAGTGGATACAGCCGGGTCTCCTGGGGCGTGCTCAGGGCTAGGGGGGTTCCATCGGCGGCCTCCAGACGGCCGCGAACCGCTGGTGCGGCTTGGGCAGTAGGGGGGCGTAGCAGCAGGCTTGGGGCGTTGTGCCACAGGATATAAAAGCCATACCCCAGCCCCAGCATAAAAGCCACTATGGCCAATAGCACCACCCAGCCTCGGTTAAGGGTGGCCTGCTCGTGGGTGCCCAGTTGGTTCAAGGGGTGCTCCTTTCTGGCCGCACCCAGCGGCCCAGACTCATGGGGATAAAGCCGTTGGCCTCGGCCCAGGCCCGCAAGGCCAGGGGGGCGGTGAGCTGGTAGCGCTGCAATAGCAGCCGGGTCTCCTTTTGCTGTAAGTCCGCTTCTTTCTGTTCCAGAGCGGCCAGGTTTGCGTTGAGCTGTTGATTGTAATGCCCCAATGCGGTCAGCCCGGTCAGCAGCAGCAAATACACCATGCCCCACCGCAATACCGTTTTCATGGGTTGCCTCCGTCTATGCGCTCGGCCACGCGCATCTTGGCACTTCGGGCTCGAGGGTTTTCCCGTTGCTCGGCCTCAGAGGGCACGATGGGTTTTTTGGTAAGGGAACGCAGCGCGGTAGACTCACGCAGAAAATGTTTGACCAGGCGGTCTTCGAGTGAGTGGAAGCTGATGACCACCAGCCTGCCGCCGGGCTTGAGCACCGCCTCGGCGCTGCGTAAGAGTTGCTCCAGGGCGCCCAGCTCGTCGTTGATGTAAATTCGCAGTGCCTGGAAGCTTTTGCGGGCCGGATGGCCTGCCGAGCGGAAGCCGGTGGCCCGGCGGATCACCTCGGCTAGCTGGGTGGTGGTGTGGATGGGGCGGTGCTCCACAATAAAGCGGGCAATACGGCGGGCGCGCGGCTCTTCGCCGTAGCGGAACAGAATTTCGGCCAGGGCTTCTTCCGGGTAAGTGTTAACCACTTCGTGGGCGGTGAGCTCACCCTGGCCCATGCGCATGTCCAGGGGGCCTTCGTGTTGGTAGCTGAAACCCCGACCGGCATCGTCGAGGTGGAAGCTCGAGACCCCCAGGTCGGCCAGCAGACCGTCCACCTGCGGGGTACCGCGCTTGGCGAGTTCGGGCACCAGCTCGCGGAAATTGGCCTGAATGAGCGTTAGGTTGGGTAAGCCCAAAGCCTGTGCCCGGGCGATGGCGGCCGGATCTTGATCAAATGCCACCACCTGGCCCCCCCGCTCCAGAATGCCGCGGGTATGGCCGGCCCCCCCCAGGGTGGCGTCCACATACAGGCCGCCCGGCCGAATCGAAAGCCAGTCCAGGGCCTCGTGGTAGAGCACCGGGGTGTGGTTCATGCCGCCTCCCTCCGACCGGGTGCGGGGCCGGATAGAGAAGGTCTGACAAAGGTTCGCATACATGGTTCATCCAATCAGGCCGCGCAGGGCTTCGGGGGTGGTGGGATTCTCTACAAACTTGGTGATGGCGGCCCACCAGCGCTGCTCGCTCCAAAGCTCTAAGCGGGTGGGTGCGCCCACCACCACGGCTTCGTTGGTGTCCTCGAGGCCGGCAAACTTGCGCAAAGGTGGAGGAATGGTCACCCTCGAGGCGTTGTCCATCTGGGTTTTATGAGCCCCCGAGTATAAGAAGCGCACCAGCTCCTGGGCTTCCCGGTCGATGAGCGGAACGTTCTGTAGCTGGCGCTCGATATTGCTCCAGGCCAGCAGGGGGTACATGTAGAGACAGCCCTCGAGGCCCCGGGTGATCACCACCCCATCCTCGATAAACGAGCGGAAGGGCTGTGGAATCACCACCCTACCCTTGTCATCGAGGCTATACTGGTATTCACCGAAGGGCATTCCGCGTTCTCCTGCGCTGTTTCGATTGTTGAGCCCGTCTCCCCACGAGCGTTTCCCACCGGAGGTGCTGTTCTAGACTGTAATGTACCACGCTATCCCCACTTTTTACCACTATCTCCCACCTACTTCCCACTTTTTCCCACCTTCGGTGTCCAAAATGGGCGAGATTCCCACCCGGCACACCCTGCCACGGCCATGGCTCACAGACGCTGTATTGCTACGATATAAATTTCAAAGAAGGGTTGCGAAACCGAAACAACCGGAAGCGTGCGGAAACGTGCGATAGGGACGCGAAAATAAGCGGGTGCTGGGTGGAAAAAAGTGAGGCCATCCGGAACTTTGTGAAAAACGAGACGATTTCAAAATGGAACGACATAAATTTCAAATTTGAAAACGATGAGAGTGCGGGATGTGAAACTATACTGAGTACAAACACGCTGAGATGAACCTGGGCGCGGGAACTGGGTTGTTCAAAATAATGCTTTGCTGGGCCTATAAAAACATTACTTGACTATATAGCCCAGGCCGGTCTCGGAGCATTCCACAAGCCAGCGTGAAACAATTTTTATTCGAGTTTGGTATACCATGAACTGATTCCATCTTAATGTAACTAAAGGGGGTGCGGACAAAAACCTGTAGTCCAATGAGGTTATGCGGACATCGATCCGCATCGTAAAAATGAACAAATGCAGTTCATCCCACAAATGTCCGCACGGACAGGTGCGGACATTTGTGCGGACAAATAAATATGCAAGCCAGCTGCTGGGGCAGGTGGTGCTGGCCGTCAAGGCCCTGGCCGGTCTCCTGAATCCCCCATCGCGCCTGCGCATGGATTCCAAGAAGTTGCCCACCGCCGCCCTGGCGCGGGCTAAGCGGGTTAGACTCCCCGGCCGTATAGGGCGGGATCATGCCAACCGCACGTACTTTTACGGATTGCGCTTGCACGCCCAGGTGGACGACCGGGGCTATTTGCGCCGGGTGCTGTTGCGCCCAGCCCAGGAGCATGATGTGGTGGTGGCCGTGCGGCTGCTACGGGGGTTGAAGTATGTGGTGGTCACAGGAGACAAGGGCTACCTGAGCCGGAAGCGGCCCGGTGCGGGGTGGATCTGATTGCCAAGCCTAGACGAAACATGAGGCCCTTCAGTCAGCGGGAGAAGCGCCTGTGGCAAGGACACCGGATCGTCGAGAGCGTCTTTTCCAGCCTGGATCGACTGGGGCTGAGCGAACGCCCCTACCGCAAGACCCGGGGGCTAATCTTTCACATCTATGCGGTATTGCTGGGCTACGGTCTGCGCATGCGGATGGAGCACGACCCTGCCTGGAAGCTCCTGATCTCTTATGGACGCACGCTAGAGATAGGGTGGAGTTGTTTTTCCGAATTGGGGTTGAATGAACCGAAACGTATCTCGCCCTCAAGGAAGAGGCTCGAGGGCGGGAGGTGGGCGTGTTGAATCTCTAAAGGGAATCAGATGAGCGAACTTCAATCACCTTTCCAACTATCTCCTTAACAGAGGAGGCTGGAATAACATCAGGATAAGAATTATCTGATGATGGGTTGGCGCTGACCAAATAGTTTCCATTAGGGCCATGCTTTAGCAACTTGCAGACATAGTTGCCATCAGCAAGGCGAGCGACAACCCTTGAACCAACCCTGCCCTTATTTCGGCAATCTACTATGATCACATCGCCATCACAGATGGGCTTTGGGCCTGCGCACATAGAGTTGCCGCGAACCTTGAACGCTACTGCGCTCCCCCGCAAAGCAATATCCATATCTACCGGGACGTACTTTTCTCGGATATCCTCTTCACTGCCGCTCCCAGCGCCTACCCAACCAATAATTGGAATCTGGGGCCAAAGAGCTTCGACATCTTCCAGGTCATCGTAGAACCGCTCAATTAGGTAAACAAGAGGTACGTCTAATGCCTTAGCAAGTCGCCATAGGGTTCTAATATCAGGGCGAACCCAGGTGCCAGCTGCCGATTGTCGTCCAACCATTGCGGTGCGTAGAGCAGTTCGACCTATGCCCCACTTATCAGCCCACTCATTGGGCTTTGAGATCCCATCACGCCTCATTGCGGCGAAGATTAGATCGTTGACGGGCCCATTTAATATCGGGTACTTTCGAGGTCTACCCATACCGATTGTGCCGATTCGATGACGCTTGACCAAATGGCTCATAGGAGAATATCATAGTCTCCTATGAGAGAACACCCAAACGAAATTGCACAAGCTCTATCCGAACTTATGGATAGGCGTAAAATGAGTGCAAACGTATTGAGCAAAAAGTCGGGTGTTGCGAATGGTTACATCTATGAACTGCTTTCTGGAAAAAAGGGAGAGCAGATTGGATTGCATATTCTGCAGCGGCTTGCTCGGGCCCTGGGAGTAAAAACTAGTTACCTGGTTCATCGTATCGAAAAAATCTCTTCGGAGAAAACCTATGCAGCCAGAAAAAAGTAGGTTTCCGCTACGGCTTTACAGCACCAGCGAGATAGCAGCGGCCTGGGAGCGCAATGAGAGGGCTGTGCGACGCCTGCAATCCACCCCGGGAGTTTACTGCGAGCGAGTTATTGAGAAAGGTCGTCCAGTATTACTGTTCGACCCGTCCAGCATCGAACAAATCTGGGGCCCACCCATACACCCACTCCCACAGCCCGACCTCGAGCCCGCCCCCGAGATTATCCTGCCTACACCCACGACCGCTCTTCAAGCTGAACCAACCAGCGACAGCGTGATCCCCAGTGCCCTCGCCGACCGGCCCGTGCTGCCAGACCTACGCCAGGCAGACCCCGACGACCTGGCCCTGTGGGAGCGCATTGAGCAGTTGCGGCGGCGGCTGGCCCAGATCCCACGGGGCGAACGCACACAAACCATCGCAGCCTTTGCGCGCGCTGAGGGGGTATCTGCTAAAACGGCATACAACTGGCTCAAAATGTCGGCCAGACATTTTTTTGCCCGCCGGGCAGATGCAGGCTCCCTGCACATTCCCACGGAGCTGTTGGAGGCCGTCATCAGCTTGTGGCTGCATCATCCGCAAGCGAGCGCCTGGATGATTCACCGCTGGCTGCAGGTAGCGAATCCCGACATCCTTATATATAACTCAAGTTGCCACCTATCCTGACTACGCAGAAAATAAAGGCCACTATGAACTGGACTGTTCTAGTGGCCTTCTGCATTATAGACGATCTGCTCAAGACCCTCGGACACAAGGACGACCCCCAGAGCAAGACCCCCGCCAGCGTCGTCCTCACCCTCTGGATTCTGGCCGCCCTGGCTTTCGCTGGAAAGCACAAGCACGCCCTGATCTATGCCAAAGAGCAGGGTCTTTTCAGCTACATCCCCTCCCCCAGCCGCTTCAGCCGACGGCTGCACAGCCTGGCCCACTGGATACCGCTGCTATTGTCCCTGAGCAAGACTTTATGGGAGCAGCTAAGCTCAGTGGAGCACTACATCCTCGACACCTTACCCCTGCCGGTCTGTGAAAACATCCGCGCGCCCCGTTGCCGCCTGGCCCCAGCCCGCGTATACCGGGGCTACATTCCCAGCAAACGCAGCTACTTCCACGGACTCAAGCTCCACCTGGTCTGCACGGATAACCAGTGGATCAGCGAAGTTCTCCTCACCCCTGGCGCTACCGCGGACGTGGAGGGGTTGTATCGGCTGCCGCTGGACTTGCCGCAGGGAAGCGAGCTGTACGTGGATCGGGGGTACACCGACTATCAGGCCGAAGATGACCTGGCCATGGCTGAGGGCATCCGGCTGCGTGCCATCCGCAAGGGGAACTCCAAGCGCTACCACCCACCCGGTCAGTTCATAGCCACCGTGGGCAGGAAGATTATCGAGTCGGTGGGTGCTGCCCTGACGGAACTATTCCCCAAGCGCATACATGCCACGACCCTCCAGGGCTTTGTGCTCAAGGTGTGGGGCTTCATCTTTGCCCACAACTTCAGGCGGCTGGCTAGTATTTTGTAGGTGGCAACTTGGGTTATATATAGGCGCAAAAACTACGTGCGCACCTTCAGCGTTCGGGGAGTACGGGACGTGCGCCGCCGCCTCGAGGCGCACCCCGTGACCCGGGCGGCCCTGATGAACGAAGACCAGCGGCGGGAGTTTATGCGCACCTGGTCGGGGGCGGTGGTGGCGACCCATCCCAACGAACTCTGGCAGATGGATATGACCCGCTGCGACACCCTGGTCTGGGGCTATGCCCGCGCCACAGACACCGAGCCCAGCGCATTCCGCCTGCGGATTCACGACTGCATTGACCACTACACCGGGGCCATTCCCGCCCTGGTTTTTAGCAGAGAGGAAAGCCGCCGCCCGACCACCCGCCTGCTCATTCTGGGCCTCTTCCCCAAACCGGGCGGGTGGAACATATACGGGAAACCCAAACGCATCTACCACGACAACGGTTCGTCCTATATTGCCGAGGCCACCCAGCGCGGCCTGGCCACCCTGGGCATCGAGACCAGCACCTCACCGGCCTGGGTGAGCCATACCCGGGGGAAAATTGAGAATTTCCACAAACTCTTTCACGCCTGGGAGCGCACCCTGCCTGGCTACGCCGGGGAGGATGCCAGCCAGCGCAACGACTGGGAGCTGGCCCGGCTGATCCAAAACACCCGCACCTGGTGGGAGAAGGGCTGCCCTCGGGAGGCCGACCCCGGGCGGGGCAACCGGCTGCTGCTGGAGGAAGAATACAAACAGGAGGCGCTGAACTGGCTGCAAAACGACTACCACGCGCGGATTTTGCCCGGTGGCTGTACCCGAGCCGAACTGTTCTTGCGGGAAGTCCCGCCCGAAACCCAGATTCAATACAACCTGCGCGACCTGCTGGAGATATTTGCCGAAAGCGAGGAACGCACCGTGACGGGCAACGGCGAGATCCGCTGGAAAAACCAGCGCTACACTTTGCCCGACGGCACCCTGATGCTCTACCAAAACCGCACGGTGGTGGTGTCTGAGTACGAACACCCGATGACCGGGGAGCCGATCGTCAACCTATATATACAGCAGCCCAACGGCACCCTTCTTGAGCTAGGCCAGGCCTTTCCCGCGCCCGAGAACGCCCTGTCACCGGAGGCCAGATCCCAGCGCCGGGCCAATAAAACAGCCATCAAGGACTTATTCGCCCAGGCCGAAAAATTCCGTCACCAGTACCTCAACCCGAGCTGGCGGCAGGACGCAGTTCTGGCGAAAGGTTCCGCCGTTCCTGCTGAGCCCATCGCCCTGGAATTGCGAGGCCCTAAAGCCGAACTGAAACGCGAGACCCCGGCCCAGGCCGCGGCTAAAGCCGCTGAAAGCCAGGCTGAACTGATAGAGAAGCTGCGCCAGAGCGACAACCCCGTGAGCCGCGCCCTGGCGAACCTAGGCATGGGCACATCGGCCCCCGACCCCTTTGGATTCGGAGAGGAATAATCGAGGGCCGTGCCGAAAGGAGAAGAAAAGATGACAGAACCTATTTTGGGATCCCTGGAGATGATTCGTCAAGCCATCGCCCGGGCGGTGGGGGAGGGCGTCCTACTGCCGGAGGACCGGCCCGACCTGCTCAACACCACCGCGACGCGCATCATTACAGAACGGGTGCGCTTTGGACTCAAGCGCCAGTTTAAGTTCGTGCTGATACACGGGCCCGCAGGGGTGGGGAAGACCGCTACTCTGAAAAACCTGGCCGAACAGACGGGCGGGGCCTACATCCGCTGCTACCCCGACTTCTCCGCACCAGCTCTGGTGCGGGCCGCAGCGGAGCGGCTCCAGATCACGCAGGTGGAGCGCTATCACGTGCTGTTGAACATCGTGGTGGAGAGCCTGCGCCGCAACCCCCGGCTGATCATCCTGGACGACATCGAGAACATCCCCCGCAGTACCCTGGGCACCGCCAAATACCTGGCCGACGAGACCAAATCCACGATCGTGCTGTGCACGATGGACGAGTACGTGCCCCTGGTGCGCCGTTACCGGGATATCGAGAGCCGCATCGGCATCGTGGCCCAGGCCATGCCGCTCAAACAGCCTGAGTTCGCCCGGCTGTACGCCCAGAGCGGGTTTAGCCCCGCCACCCTCAAATCCATCTACGCCCACACCGGCGGGGTGATGCGGGACATCGAGAACCTCATACGGAGCCTGGACGACGCGCTGGAGACCTTGAATGCCGAGATAGACGAAAACCAGCCCAGGTTCACTCGGGCACATATCGAACCACAGAACGTGGATGAGGCGGCGGCACTTCTCAACCTGACAGGAGGAAGCAAATGAAACGACTGAAACGACCCTATAGCTGGATAGACCTGGCCCGCGATATCGCCACCGGTGCCTTTGGAGCAGGCATCATCATTGCAATCATTTACTGGGGGCGCTAATGGCACGCCGACACCTGAGTGGACGCAACAAACAACAACTCCCCAAGAGCGTTACCGACGATAGGGGCGAGGAGATTCCCGTGACCAAAGACGCCGGAACGTTTATCTACCTGAGCGAGGACGGTGAATCCTGGCCCAAAAAACCGCTGGTAGGCCTGCCGCTGGACTTGGCGTGGTTGCAGGTCGGCGATGTTCTTCAAGTTAAGGACCTCAGGCCCAGTTTTTTTATGGGAACGTTATCTCCTGTGAGATTAGTTGAGATACAGATTGAGATCCTGATTCATTCCGGTAAGTGGGGACAGATTCGTCGGAACGTACTGGCTGTGCCAGCGGAAACAGATGACGAATACATAAATGCTGTTCAGGAGGGAATTAATCATGCTTGACCCCCAAACCCAACAACACATCACCCGTCTGCTGGCCCTACCCCGGGAGATCGCCCGGGTAGGGCGGCAGCTCACCGCGTTGCGAGCCGAAAAGCGCGACCTGGAAGACGACCTGAAGAAACGGGCGGCGCAGGCCCGGCTGCTGGCCCGCAAGACACCGGAATTTGCCGCGCTGACCAAAGCAGCCGCACAGGAGGACTTCCTGACGGTGGCGGTGTTTGAAGACGTCCAGTGGGAGGAGGACAACAAACGACTGAAACAACTACAAGCGGCCATCGACAAGCTCCAGGTGGAGAAAGACGAACTTCAGGACGAGCACCAAAGCCTGCGGGCCGCCCTGGAGGGCAAATACGCCGAACTGCTGGAGCGCGTGCTGACCGAGGTGAAGCTGGCCAACCAGCTCACCACCGGCCGCCCGCTGGCATAGACGGGGTAGGTCTATGGAATTCTCACTCGCTCAGGTTCTACAGGAAATCGACCGGGAACTGGCCCTACGCCGCCGCGTGTACAACCAGCTCGTCCGCAAAGGAAAGATGCACTATTCCGACGCCGAGCAGCACTACCTGCGGATGCTGGCGGCCCGCCGCATTGTGGCAGCGCACCCCCACGAGTTCGTCGAGATGCCCGATGCCGAAGAAAACGCCGTTGGCCTTTACAAGACTGACCAGCCATAGCGACCCCGACCTGCGGGCCCTCTGGGGCGAGGCAGAGCCGGCACGCAGTCGGAGCCGCACCCGAACGGACAAAAGCGCCACCCTCGCCAAAATAGCCCAACTCGGGAGGAAATCTATGGAAAAGCCCACCAAGCGCCAGACCTTCGAGCAGAGCCAGGACGCCCTCGAGGCAATCACCAGCAATCTGCACGTCGAACCGCACCAGCAGCTCTACTTTTTCCTGCATGACCTGGCCACCGACCTGATCTACGCGGCCCGGCAGCTCAAGGAGCACAACGAGCTGGAACCGGCCGAGCTGCGCCGCATTGCCCGCCGGGCGATGGCGGCCTACGTGGCCAGCCTGGAACTGTTCGGGGTCACCGGGCCGGAAAACGAGGATGCGGTGCGGGACATCCTGCGCAACCCTCACCGCATGAAGGGGGTCGAGACCCCGTGACGGGCAACGAGCTGCACCGGGAAATAGAGGCCCGACAGCGCTTTCTTGATCGGGCTGCCGGGGCAACCGAGGAAGAGCGGGCGTATACCCGCTGGCGCTGGGCCCTGCAGGAGCGGACCAGCCAGCGCCGGGAAGCGCTACACCGCCTGCTGGAAGCGAGGATCTCATGACCGACTGGATCTGGCTGTTGCTGGCATATACGGCCGGCGGCCTGATGGGCGCGTTGCTCATGGCCCTGCTCTGCGCGTCGGGTCGCCACAGCCGCGAGGAGGATACCCATGACCAGCCTTGACCGTATCTACGCCAAAAACCTGACACCCCTGCAGGCCCGGCACTACGGCCGCCTGTGCGAGATGAACGGAAACTACTACGGGGCTCAGCTCTACGCCGATGTGGCCGAAGCCCTGGAGGCCGCCCAACGCATCCGCGCCATTATGCAACTCCAGGGCTATATCTGCCCCACCTGCGGCAACACCGGCCGGTTGGACGACATCCCCTGCTTCCACTGTGCTGCCTGAACCGACCATGCGCACCCCTGCGGAGATTCTGGACGCGATCCGGCAAGCCGGGCGGCCCGTGCTGCTCTTCTACGCGCACGACACTGCTCTGCGCCTGCGCTACCTGGGCCGCACCGCGCTGCCCGACCAGGACGACGCCGGTCATCCGATGGGCTACCGCCCTGGGGAACTGGTGGATCTGTTCGGGATCTACTCGCCCACCCTGGACGACTGGCTCGAAGTTACTGCAAACACCCTGGCGGTGGTGCTGTCCCGCCGCCAGGTGCACCACCTGGAGCTGGAACATGACTGCCACTGAACTTACCGAACGGCTGAAACGCAAAGGCGTCACGATATACGAGCATCCACGACTGGTACTCAAGGGCGTACACTTTGCGGTCTGGAAAAACGGCGATGGATACATCAAAACCTACGACCTCGAGCCCACCCTCGAGGCCACCTACCCCAGCGAGGATACGGTCTGGCGCTGGATGAAGCAGTATCTGACCGGGCTGCCCCTGCGGGGCATCGGACAGGCGGGCATCGAGCTGATTCTGAAGCGCATGCGCCGGGAGGACCTCGATGCCTAGCGCCCAGGCCCTGGCCCGCCTGCGCCAGGCGCAGGCACAAAAACAGGACAACACCGCCCAGGTGCTGGCCTTCCTGCACGACCACGAGCTGACCCCGGTGCGGCTGCGCAGCGCCAGCATTGAGGTGCTGGTGCGCTACGAGGGGCTGGGCCCGACCGCCGAGGGCGGGGCGGAGCCCCTATATGGCATCCATCTGCCGAGCACCGGTGAGTGGCTGACCGTGGGCCGGCCGAGCCTGGAGGGCTACTTGAAGCTGTACGGGCCCTACACCTGGGAGGCCACGCATGCTTAGGCCCGCCCCCGATTCGGCTGACCCGCGCCACCGGCTGCTCAGAGCGGCGTACCGGATTGCCCAGTACGCTCCCAAACAGCCCGGCCGTTACGCCGCGGAGGCCCGGGTCTCGTGGTCGCAGATTCGGGAAATCCGCGAGGCCCTGGCCGAGCTTGGCATCTCGACTGAACACTGGGACACAGCCTCCGAGCTCGAGCGCCTCTTTCAAGCCTTTGAGGTGCAGCATGGCTGACAAAATCGAACTGGCCCGCCAGGTCTTCCGCGCGCTCTGGGAGGCGGGGCCCGCCGGCTTGGATCGCGACGCCCTGGCCCACGCCGTCCAGCTGCCCGACCGGGAGATGCGGGAAGCGGTCGAACTCTGCGCCAAGCTCTCGGCCCGCCCCGCCCTGCCCGGGGCCAAGCCGGAGGTGGTGGGCTTTGACCCCATGACCCGGCGGTATCACATCGCCAACAGTGCGGAGCAGGCCGACCGCATCATCGCCTACGCCCTGAGCTACGTGCGCAGCGGCCTGGAGCGCATTCTGGCCTACCAGGAGGCCCGCACCCTGCGCTGGGGCGATACCGAACTGCCCCAGGCCATCCAGCAGGCCCTCTTCGAGGCCGAGGAGGTGGCCGGGCGATGGCGGCGCTGAGATACTTGGCAGCCGCGCTCCTGCTGAGCGGACTGGGCTGGCTGATTGCGACTGCCTATACCGAGTTCAAGCGGCTGGAGGGCGAGGTCGCCCAGCTGAAGGCCCGGCGGCCCGCACAGATCAGCCTGGATCTGACCCCCGCCGCGATGGAGACCTGCAAACGCCTTTTCGTGCGCTATACCCAGGGGGGTCACGTGGACGAGTACCGCTGCGAACTGAAAAACGGGGCCATCGTGCTGATGGGCCCCAACTGGCAAAAAGCCCAGGGAGATCGAGCGCCCATCGAGGAACTGGGCAGAGAGGAGCTGAACTGATGGACACGAGCGAGATCAAGGTGCGCCTGGTGGCCGCCGTGACCGAGATGCACGCGCTGCATGCCGTGGACGCGCAACACGCCGAGCGGATCATCGCCCGGCTGGTCGGGCCCTATAGCGACTGGCTGGTCAACCCCGAGCCCGACCCCCAGCCCGAAGGGGATGAACAGACCCACGAACCGATGGAGGAACCCCACGAGCACCACGGGGCGGAACGGGAATGCCTATGGTGCGGCCAGACGTTTGTGGCCGTGCGCAAGGACTCCAGGTACTGCTCCAAGGTCTGCAGCAACCGGGCCTACCGGGCCCGGCGGAAGCAGCAGGGAATCCAGGAGGGGGCATGAACCCCAGCCTGCGCAATAGCCTGATCGGCCTGCTGGCCCTGGCCTACCTTGCCACTCTGGTCATGTCGGCGGGCCACCTGACCAAGTGGTTTGACCTGAGCCTGGGCGACCTGCCTGCGTACTTCTCCATCGGCCTGGCGGTGGGCCTCGAGCTGCTGGCGTTCACCCTCAGCCTGGCCTCCACCCTCGAGCCCCGGCTGCGCTGGAGCCTGGCGGGGGGGATTTTCTTCCTTCTGCTGGTCTGGCTGGGCAACCTGCTGGCGATGGCCCGGGTGGCGGAGGCCCCCGGCTGGGAGGTGCTGGCCCAGAGCCTGTTTGCCCTGGGCCCCCTGGTGGCCGGGAAGGCCATTGGCGAACTGCTCCGACTGACCCCGCCGCTCCCCAGCGCTGCGGCCAAGGAGCCTACGCCGACCATCCATCTGCAGACCCACGTCCACACCACCCAGATCCAGACCGCCCAGGCGGGAATGGGAATGGAACAGAGCGTCCAGTGGGACGACCGAATGGCCCAGATCCAGACCGCCCAGGCGGGAATGGGAATGGAACAGAGCGTCCAGTGGGACGACCGAATGGCCCAGATCCAGACCGCCCAGGCGGGAATGGGAATGGAACAGAGCGTCCAGTGGGACGACCGAATGGCCCAGATCCAGACCGCCCAGGCGGGAATGGGAATGGAACAGAGCGTCCAGTGGGACGACCGAATGGCCCAGATTCTGGATGCCGTGTCCTCGGTACCACTTCGTCCGTCCACCCTGGCCCGCCTAACCGGAATTCCCAAGACCACGGTGTACCGCCTGACGGCCCGGCTGGTGGAGGCCGGGCTGGTACTGGAAACCCCGGACGGTCTGATCCGCAGGGAGGCGGGGCATGGATAGCAACCTGGAACGCTGGCGCGCGGAACACCTGGCCAAATACCTCTGGTGGGTGGCCACCGGACTGAAGACCTGGCAGGTTGACGGTACCGGCCACGCCCCGGAGGTGGAACGGTCGGTGGGGCGGATTGAACGGCCCGGCTACCTGCTGGTACGGGTGATGGAACTGCCCGCCATCAACATTCCCAGGCACACCCTGCGCCTCTGGCGGTCGGACTACAAGAGCCTACTGGAACAGACCGACCCGGCCATCAAGGACGAATGGGCGGCCTTCCTGCACCGGGCCCGGTGGTCCAGCCTGTGGTACTACGATTCCCACCACCGGCGGGTTCGGGCCGCCAACGAGCACCGGGGCCTGACCGCGTGGACCCTGGAACTGGCCCGGCGGGCTGAGGTGGTGCGAACAGACGTATAGCAAAAATTTTGCTAGGATTTCTATAGCCTACCCCGTCGCATCCTGCGGCGGGGTTCACGTTTTGGAGGGACATGGACGAAAATGAGAACCGCTTGCTGGAGCATCTGATCCGGGCTGTCCGAGCGCCTCGGCGGGCCGAGCGGGAGGCGGAACTGCGGGAGGCCGAGACCCTGCTGCAAGCGCGCAAGGTCATCTTGCAGATTCCCAAGCCCAGAGCCCCCGCCTGGTGGCAGAACGAATGGTTCTTCAGGCTGCTCGCCAGCCTGATCGGCGCCGCGCTGGCCGCGCTGGGCATCAACTGGAAACCATAGGAGGACAACTTGAGCATCTTCAACAAGAACAATCCGCGCCGGGCTGCCCTGATCCGGGGCCGCATCCTCGAGGTGGTCTACTTCGCCGCGATGGGCGATGCGCTCAACCCGGACGACCCCTACACCATGAGCCGAGGGGTGCTGGTGGCGGCCCTGGAACAGCTGAACGAGCTGCCCAGCGAGGCAGACCTGCACGCTGCCCTGCGCTACTGCGCCGAGAAGGGCTACCTCGAGGTGGCCTGGCGCAAAGACGGCACCGGCACCTTCGATAGCGTGCGGCTGACCACCGCCGGGATCGACCTGTACGAGGGCACGCTGCACGACAGAGCGGTCTTTTTTACCTCGAGGCGCTGATGGAACGCCTGGATCGGATCGAAGCCCAGATCGAAAGCCTGCGGGAAGAGCTGCGGGGCCTCCGACTGGCCCATACCATTGCGCACGACGACCTGAGCCGCACGCTGCAGGACGTGCGGGAGGCGCTGGCCCATCTGCAGATAGGGCTGAGGCCGCCTCGAAAGCGGGTCTGGCTGGCACTGACGCTGGCGGCGATTGGATTCGGGCTGGGATTCACGGCCCACTGGCGGATTTCGCAGGAGGAGGTGAGCCATGTCAGACCTGTTCTATCCCCGCGAGCCCCGCTGCAAGATTTGCAACAGCCCGCTGCGCGATGAGATCGACCAGATGCTGCTGGGCAACGAGCTCACGCCGGACGGCCGACGCTGGCGCATGGAGGAGATTGCGGCCTGGGCACAGCAGCGGGGACTCGAGACCAGCATTGCAGCCCTGTCTCGCCATAAAAACAACCATCTTCACCCGGCGATGCAGGCGGCACTGGAGACCGAGCGCATGGTGGAGGCCATCAGCCAGGCCACGGGGCGGAAGCTCTCGGTGGCCCGGGCCTATGCCAACGCCGTACTGGCCAAAACCCTCCGGGTGCTGGACGACCTGGACTGGCAGAGCCTGGACGACAACCAGCGGCTGCGGGCGATCGACCGGGGCCTGCGGGCCGGGGAGGTGCTGAGCCGCTTGGAGCGGGCCGACGTGCGCCTGGAGGTGGCCGCCAAGGTAGAGGCCACCCTGTCCGAGGCCGGGGCCAGCGCCGAGATCATCCGGCGGGTGCGGGAGGTTTATGGCCTCGACTGACGTAATCCTGTTGCCCTACCAGCAGCGCTGGGTGGCCGATAAGAGCCGCTTCAAGATCGGCCTCTGGTCCCGCCAGACCGGCAAGAGCTTCGCGGCCTCCCTTGAGGCCGTCCTGGACTGCCTCGAGCACCGGGGCCAGCTGTGGATCTTCCTCTCCCGGGGCGAGCGGCAGAGCCTGGAGCTGGCCGAAAAAGCCAAGCGGCACTGCGAGGCCATCCGGGCGGTAGCCGAGCTGCACCAGGAGCAGTTTGATGTCGCCACCAAGCAGTACGTGATCCAGTTCCCTAACGGCAGCCGCATCATCAGCCTGCCGGCCAACCCTGACACCGCCCGGGGCTACTCGGGGAGCGTGCTCCTCGACGAGTTCGGCTTTCACCAGGACTCCCGCGAGATCTGGGGGGCCATCTACCCCACCATCACCCGCAACGAGCGCTACAGGATCCGGGTCATATCCACCCCCAACGGCCAGAGCGGGAAGTTCTGGGAGCTGTGGCAGGGCGGACCCGGTGACGTGTGGAGCCGGCACCGGGTGGATATCTACGATGCGGTCAAAGAGGGCCTGGCCATTGACCCGGAGGTGTTGCGTCAGGGCATCCGCGACCCGCTCAAGTGGCAGCAGGAGTACTTGCTGGAGTTTGTGGAGGAGAACACCGCCTGGCTGCCCTACGATCTACTGGCCACCTGCGAGAGCGAACTAGCCCGCACCGACGGCGAGCTGGAGCGGGAGGGCGAGCTGTACCTGGGCATGGACATCGGACGGCAGCGCGACCTGAGCGTGATCTGGGTGATCGAGCAGGTGGGGGACGTGCTGTGGACGCGGCGGGTAATCTGGCTCGAGCGCACCCCCTTCAGCGCCCAGCGGGAGGTGCTGTACGGGCTGCTCCCGCAGGTGCGCCGGGCCGCCATCGATGCCACCGGCCTGGGGATGCAGCTGGCGGAGGAGGCCCGCCAGCGCTTTGGCAGCAAGGTGGAGCCGGTGCTGTTTACCAACGCGTGCAAGGAAGACCTGGCCATCACCCTGCGCCGCCGCTTTGAGGATCGCCGGATCCGCGTCCCCCCCCACGAGCGCATCCGCGAGAGCCTGCACGCGGTGCGGCGCATCACCACCAGCGCGGGCAACTTCCGCTTTGACGCCGAACGCGATGATGCTGGCCACGCCGATGAGTTCTGGGCGGCTGCCCTGGCCGTGCATGCAGCCGCCCGGCCCAGCGGCCCCATTGCCTTTGAACGGGTGGGGGGCCCCCGGCTGGAGAGAGGAGCCTGGTAATGTGGCTGACTGAACAGATCGCAAAATTGCTGGGGACAAAGCCCCCATCAGCCCCCACCCCCCAGACCCCCAGCGGGCGGGTCGGTAGCGGGATTTCCCGGGGGCTGGAGCCGGCGGGCCTGGCCGCCATCCTGCGCCAGGCCGAGCAGGGCGACCTGACCAAGCAGATGGAGCTATTTGAGGAGATTGAGGAGAAGGATGCCTACCTGGCCAGTCTATTACAAACGCGGAAGCAGGCGGTGCTGGCCCTGGACTACGCGGTGCTTCCCGCCGACGACTCGGCGGAGGCGAAGCAGATCGCGGACCAGGTAGCCGCCCTGCTGGCCAATATCGACCTCGAGTACCTTCTGCTCGACCTGCTCGACGCCATCGCCAAGGGGGTCAGCGTGGTGGCGGTGCGCTGGGAGTATCAGCGTATTGCCCGGATGCAGGTGCCGGCGGGGTTCACCTGGGTGCACCAGCGCAACCTGACCTATGACGCAGATACCGGAACCCTCCGGATGCGCACGAACGACGGGGCCGTCCCCATCCCCTACGGCGCGGCGCTGGTGCACCACTACCGGGCCAAATCGGGATCGTTGAACCGGGCGGGCCTGATGCGCAGCCTGGCCTGGCTGTACCTGTTCAAAAACTACGCGGTAAAGGACTGGGCGACCTTTCTGGAGATGTACGGGCAGCCGCTGGTGCTGGGCAAATACGACCCCACGGCCAGCAAGGACGAGCTGAACGCCCTCAAGGAGGCCGTAGCAGCCCTGGGGCCCGAGGGGCGCGGGGTGATCTCGAAGAACGCCGAGATCGAGTTCAAGGAGGCCCAGCGCTTCGGCAGCGCCGACGCCTACAGTAAGTTCATCGAGCTCATGGAGCGGGAGATGGCGGTGGCCGTGACCGGGAGTCCCCTGAGCAGCTTCGACGGCGCCGGGGGCTCCAACGCGATGGCTCTTACCCTGGATAAAATCTCGCAGAGATTGACCCGCTCCGACGCCAAGGCGGTCTATGCCACCCTGCGCCGCGATTTGCTGGTGCCCTTCTGCCACTACAACTTCGACCGGGCTGACCTAACGCCGGTGGTGGAGCCGATTATTCGGGAACCGGAGGATCTGCGCACCGCCGCCGAGACCGTCAAAACGTTGGTGGAAGCGGGGGCACCCATCCCGGTGAGCTACATCCAGAAGCGGTTTCAGATCCCAGCGCCCCAGCCCGAGGACGAGATTCTGGATCCCATGCGGAATCAGTTGAGGATGGCCTCGAGGGGGCGGCGGGTGAAGCTGGCCTCGGGGGAGCCGCTGGAGCAGGCTCGAGGTTTCGTCAACGGCATGCTATTTGTGGACGAACTGATTCCATCCGCCACCAAACAGGCCGCCGCGATCATGCAGGCCGACCTGGAGCAGATTTTGCAAGTGATTGAGCAATCGCCGGATTACCCCACATTACGACGGAAGCTGGAAGCCCTGTACGCCGACCTGGAACCCGGGGCGTTGGCCGAGTTGCTGGAAAATGCCCTGGTGCTGGCAAACCTGGCTGGCCGTGTGGCGGTGAGGGAGGATGTCGATGGCTTGGAAGGTGCGGGCTGACCCGCTGCGCTTTGAAGAGGCCGAGGCCTTTCTTCGCCAGAAGGTGCCCCTCACCCAGGAGGAATACCGCTCTCTAACACTGCAAGAGGCGCAGCAGGCCTTCACCGTGGCGGGGGTGGCCCAGCTTGACCTGATTCACGAAATCCTGCAGTCCCTTCAGACCGCGATAGAGGCAGGCACCCCCTACGAGGAGTGGGCCCGTTCCATCGGGCCCCGGCTTTCGGCGGCATGGGGAGGGACCAAACCCTGGCGGCTGGAGTTGATCTTTCGACAAAACATTCTGGGAGCATACGCTGCTGGGCGCTACGAGCAACAGACCGATCCTCAGGTGCGTTCGGCTCGTCCCTACTGGATGTACGATGCGGTGCTGGACTCGGGCACCACCCCCATCTGCCGGGGCCTGAACGGCGTGATTCGACCAGCAGATGACCCCATATGGGAGCGCATATATCCCCCCAACCACTTCGGCTGCAGGGCAGGGGTGCGGAGCCTGACCGCGCGGGAAGCGGAGGCCAGGGGAGGGGTAAGCCCACTGCCTCCCGGGCTGGAGGTGCCGCCAGGGTTCGCCCGGCCCCCCACAGCAAGATGGGAGCCGGACCCAGCCAAATACTCACCTGAGCTTTGGGAAGCCCTGCAAGGCAAGCTAGCCGAGCGGATTGAGATTGGCCGGGAGATTCTGGAGCTGCGGGGGCAGGTAAGCGTCCGGGAGAGAGACCGAATTTTGCGGGGTCTGGAAGGGCTGAGATTAAACCGCTGGATGGAACAAAATCCTATCCGGACGCTCGAGATTACCGCAAACCTTACAAACCGTATGGGTGACTACGACCGACTTACGCAGACCATCCGGCTGCTATATCCCAGACCCGACGGAAGTTGGGCCGACGAAAAGCCGTTGGGCCAACTGCGGGCGGTTTCGACCAAAGGTAGCTCGGCCCTCCAGGCCGCAGCAATTACTCTGGTACACGAGTTCGGGCATCACCTGTACGAAGCGATGCGAGAAGAGACGGAGAACCGACTTTTTGCCAGGTACATTCAAGTCAAAAAGGAGGGCCGATTTGTCTCGCTTCGGGCAAGAGACGGAGTGCTTGAGTGGTTTTCGGAGTCTCTGGCTGCCCACCGGTTCTTTCGGAGGGATTTTCGCAAGTTTGACCCGGCCACATCTGCTATTATTCAGGATGTGTTGGCTCGTCTGCGTTGAGGGGAGCGCCTATGGAACATAAACCCACCGTCGGAGACCTGAACGACGAGATTTACATCCTGCACCGTGAAGGCCGGTATACGCGAGAGGATTTCGAGCGGCTCTGGCCCCAACTGGTTGAGGCAGCGGGGGATGACCTCGAGGCCCTTGAGACGGTATGGATTTTGTCTCCAAAGGATTGGTGGGAAGAGAAGCGCCGCGCACTAGAGGAACTTAGCTTGAAAAACGCGCTCCCACCCCGAGAGCGTTAAAAACGGTGCCCAGGAGCAATTCTGGTGGCCCAATCGCTTCCGGGCCCAGCCCGGTCGTCGAACGCAAGGCAGCCCGAGGGCTTGCAGCACCTTAGCAAAAAATTCCGTATAATCGCAGTAATCTCGGCAAACTACCCCCCGACCCCGGTCGGGGGATTTGCTTTGCCCCGAAAGGAGGTGCATATGGACACGTGTAAAGTTCTGGGCTTCGGCGTCTGGCTGCTGGGGCAGGGGCCGGTGGTTTCCTTTCTGGTAGACGCCCTCAAGCGCATCGCCTGGGTGCAGGCCAATCCCCGCAAGGCGGTGGTGATTCTGAACGCGGTGGCGGCCCTGACCACGGGGCTGACCCTGTGCGGACTGGGGATTGAAAACCTGCTGCTCCAGATGGCCGCCGGCATCGCCGGCTCGGTGGCGACCTACGAGTTTGTCAGCAAGCCCCTGGCCGAGCGGCTGGCCCACCCCGAGCGGCCGGAGCCGCTCGAATAGATCCGAAAATCCACCCCGAGGAGGGAGCACCGTGTGAGACGAAGATACACCGGATTCAACGTATTCCCATCCCAGGAGCCGCCCGGGGAGTTTCTGATCTGGCCCTACGGCCCAGTGACCTTCCGCTGGGCAGATGGCACCCAGATCGACCTGCTGTTTACCCCGGAGGACGCCCAGGAGGTGATCCGGCGGGCCCAGATGCCCGAGCTGCCCATCGACTACGAGCACCGCAACCAGAACCCGGTGGACAACGGGCCGGTACCGGCCGCCGGCTGGTTCCAGCTGGAGGCCCGCCCCGATGGGCTCTGGGCGACCAATGTGCGCTGGACCGAGACCGCGGCCAACCTGCTGAGGGCCGGGGAGTACCGCCACTGGTCGCCGGTGTTCTGGGACGAGGACGGCCATATTCGACAACTGGACATGATCGGGCTGACCAACCAGCCGGCCACGGTAAACCAGGCGCCGCTGGTGGCCTCAGCCCACGGAGATCCCATGCGAGAAAAACTGATCACCCTGCTTGGACTGGCGGCCGATGCCAGCGACGAGCAAATCGAAAATGCTCTGACTGAGTTACAAAACCGGGTGGGGCAGCTCGAGCAGGCCGAGGCCCTGCTGGCCGAGGCGGGCATCCACGCCCCCATCGGCAGCGACGAGGCCCACGGCCAGGCGATGGCAGCGGCTGCGAACGCCCTGCTAGCCGCCCGGGTCGGCGAACTCGAGGCCGAACTGTCCACCCTGCGGGCCCAGACGACGGACGCCGAGGCCGCGCGCGTGGTGGACGCGGCCTTGACGGAAGGCCGCATCCACGCCGCCAGCCGGGACTACTGGCTGGAGAAATTTCGCAAAAATCCCCAGGCCGTTCGGGCCCACCTGGCCAGCCTGCGGGCGGGGGCGGCCGTACCGACCGGGCCCTTTGCCCCCCCGCAGGGGCCGAGCGATGTCCTCAGCGAGCTCGAACGCGCCATCATCGCGCAAACCGGCGTGAGCGCCGAGGCCTATCTGGCCACCAAACGCCGACGGGAGGAACACCATGCCTGAACGCAACACCCCTCAACGGGGCCTGGGCCCCATACTGGAGTACCTCGACCTGCCGGTGGAGGCCAACACCCTGATTGAAGCCGGCAACCTGGTGGTGCTGAACGCGGCTGGCTACGCCGTGCACGGCAGCACCGCCACCAACCTGCGGGCCGCAGGCCGCGCCGAGCAGACCGTCAACAACCAGGGTGGGGCCCAGGGGGCCCGCCTGGTGCGGGTGAGCCGGGGGGCTTTCAAGTGGCAGAACTCCTCGGCGGCCGATCAGATCACCCAGGCCGACCTGCTCAACGACTGCTTCATCGTCAACTCGACGACCGTGGCCAAGACCAACGGCAGCAATACCCGCAGCCGCGCCGGAAGGGTGGTCGGCGTGGAGGCCGACGGGGTCTGGGTCGAGACCTATTAAGGAGAGCTCATGCGAATCACGACTGCTGCACTACAAGCCCTGCGGGTCTCGTTTGAAACCCGCTACAACGAGGCCTACCAGGCCGCGACCCCCCTGTGGAACCGGGTGGCCACCGAGGTGCCCAGCACCACCAAGGAGAACACCTACGGCTGGCTGCTCAAAATGCTGCGGATGCGGGAGTGGCTGGGCGAGCGGGTCTTTCAGAACCTGGCCGAGGCCTCCTACACCATCCAGAACCGCAACTTCGAGGCCACCGTCGCGGTAGATCGCAACGATATCCAGGACGACAACCTGGGGATTTACAACATGCAGTTCGACCAGATGGGCCAGGCCGCCCGGATGTACCCCGACGATCTGGTCTTCTCCCTGCTGCGCAACGGGGAAAACAGCCTGTGCTTTGACGGGCAGAACTTCTTTGACACCGACCACCCGGTCTCCACCGTGGACAGCAGCCTGGGCGTATACAGCAACTACGCCACCAGCCGGGCCCTGACCACCGCCAACTACGAGGCCACGCGGGCGGAGATGATGGCCTTCCGGGGAGACGATGGCCAGCCCCTGGAGGTCATGCCCAACCTGCTGGTGGTGCCCCCGCAGCTGGAAGGGACGGCTCGCCGCATCCTCAACGCCGACTTCGTGGCCGGCGGCGATACCAACATCTGGCGGGGCTCGGCCGATCTGCTGGTGGTGCCCAAACTGGCCAGCCAGCCTACCGCCTGGTACCTGCTCGACGTGAGCCGGCCCATCCGACCGCTGGTCTTCCAGAACCGCCAGAGCCCGGAGTTCATAGCCAAAGATGACCCTACCGACGACAACGTCTTCATGCGCCGGCAGTTCGTTTACGGGGTGGATGCGCGCGGCAACGCCGGCTTCACCCTGCCCTTCCTGGCCTACAAATGTGTGGGATAGCGCGGGGGCCTGAATGTACCGCGTTAAGGTTAGCACCCCGCAGCGCCGGGGCCGCTGGCGCATCGGGCGGCAGTGGTGGCCCGAACCCCAGGAGGCCCTGGTCTCGGCCGAGGAGCTGGCCCGCCTGCAGGCCGATTCCCTGCTCCGGGTGGAGATACTGGCGTCCGAGGCGCCCGAAGAGGCGCCCGAGCCGAAGGCAGCCCGGCCCAAGCGGAGGAAATAATGCCCTACCTCGACACCGCCGAGCTGAAAACCCGCAAGCGGGAGGAGGCCATGCGCTACGCCCTCGACCCGGAAGCCAGCACCTGGACGACCCTGGTCGAGGCCCGCGCACAGGCGGCCCTCCAGGACGCCGCCGACATCATCGATAGCTTCGTGGGGCAGCGCTACACCCTGCCCCTGCCCCCGGTGCGGGCCCTCAAGCGCGTCAATGCCGATATCGCCTTTTATCTCATCCTGGCCCGGCGGGGTTTCCAGGAGGGCACAGCCGACGACGTGGTAGTGCGGGACTATGAGGAGGCCCTGAAATGGCTGCGGCTGGTGGCGGAGGGCAAGGCGCAGATCCCGGCGGACGATGGCGCGCCTATCCCTCCAGGCGAGGCGGCTGGGGGGGTAGTTTCCGCGGAGGCCAAACCCGAGATAAAGGCTGCTCCCCGGGTCTTTGGCCGGGACAAGCTCAAGAACTGGTAAGCCCCGCCTGGCCGAACCAGGGGGGCCGGAATGCGGCGGGAAACCCCTAACCCTACCCCCACATAGGGGCGGGGTCAGACCCGCCCTAAAAACGCTTTTAGCGGCAAGGAGTGAAAAAACTCACAAGATGAACCCGATTGTCCAGATTGCCCTGCAGGCCGTGCGGCGGGAGCTGCCCGGCTTCGTCAGCACCCCCGGATGGTGCGTGGCGTTCGTATTCGAGGTCATTGCCCGGGCCTACGAGACCAACCGCTGGAAGCTCTACAGCCGGATGCTCGACAGCGTGCGGGCCGACCCCGACCGCAGCCGCTGGGCGGTGGCAGTGGAGCGGGCCATCGACCGGCTGGACTGGGACGTCTCCGCCCTGGACCGTGACCCGGCCAGCCCCGCCGACCGGGCGGCCCTGCTCCGGCAGCTCAAACCCGGCGACCTGCTCTTCAGCAGCGCGCCCTTCGACGAGCCCCCCCGATCCCGCCGGACCGCGCCGGATCGGGAAGGGCATATCGGCCTTTATGTGGGGGAAGTGGACGGGGTACCCTCTATTGCGGAGAACACCCGGGCCGACCGGGGCCGCTGGTGGGGGCGTAAATCGGCCCTGCGCCTGACCCCGCTGGAGCAGTGGGACACCGTCACCACGCAGGGCCGCATTCCCCGAAACTGGAGGCCCTGATGGCGCTCACCGGCGCTTTCCGCAAACTGGATCGGCTGATCCGCTTCACAGACAGACTGCGCCAGCCGCAGTTTGCCGAGGGCCTGGCGAAGAACCTGGGCCAGGCGGCGCTGAACCAGATCGACGAGTCCTTCGCAGGACAGAAAGACCCCTGGGATCGCCCCTGGAAGCCTTCCGCCCGGGCCGAGGCTACCGGCGGCCAGACCCTGCGCAAGACCGCCCGGCTGCAACGTTCCATGACCTCCAAATCAGCCCTCCAGACCGAGCCCGAGGGCTTTGAGGTGGGCACCAACGTGGTGTATGCGGCTACCCACCAGTACGGCGCCACCATCACTCCGCAGCAGAAAAAGGCCCTGCGCTTCAAAATGGGCCAGCGGTGGGTGCAGGCGCAAAAGGTGCAGATCCCCGCCCGGCCCTTCATCCCCGAGCCCGAACTCTCCCCCCGCTGGGAGCGGGCCTTTGAGGAGGCTGCCGAAGCGTATTTTCAGCAGGAGGTGCCTTGACCCAAGCCCTATTCGAACGACTCAAAACAGAGCTAGCACCGGCAAAAATCGAGCTGGGCCCGGAAGCGCTCAACCAACTGGACGTACCGCTCAAACTGGTTCTGGTGCCCGGGCAGGACACCTTCACGGCGCCGGATAGCCGGGCGGTCGCGCCCGAGGCGCTGGCCGGATCCCCGCCCGCCGAGCCCCGCCCCCGACCCCCCTACACCCGGCTGGCCGGCTACACGCTGCACATCTGGGGCAAAAACTACCCCGCGGTGGAGGATGTTTTATCCGATTGCGTGGCGGCCTTGCGGCGCATCTGCGGGAGCAGCCTCGAGCTGTTCCCCAGCGGCTGGGATGAAGACGAGACCGGCCAGGCCGCAGCCCTGCCGGCCGACAAGCGGCGCTATCAGCTGCGCTTCCGGGTACTGGTAGAGGTAGGGGCGGCGGAGCCTGGGGTGTATGTGCGGCTCGAGCGGGCCCTGCTCGACCAGACCGAGGTGCTCCCCTAGGAGGAAACACATGGCGAAAAACGACACGACTGCGGAACTCCGCAAACTGCAAACCGTAGAGGAGCTGGCCGCCGAGGCCGGGACCCCCGACTGGCTGCTGGCGGCGGCCCGGGTCAAGCACCGCTGGGTGGTGGGGCAGGAACTGACCAAAGCGGCCTTTGATCGGGGTATTGCCGAGGCGGCCAATGAGCCCATCGGGACTGGGGGTGGGCGATGACCGGGCTGCCGCGGGTTGAAGTTGTACCTCAGGATTTCGGCATCGGCTCCATTCCCGGCAGCGGCGAGGGCGTCCACGTCAAGATCGGCGTGGCCACCCTCCTGAGCCCCAACGAGATCGTGACCGTGACCAGCCCCCAGGGGGCTAAAGAACGTGTGGGCGGTAAGCTGGCCGAAGCGGCTGCCCTGGCTTTTGGGGAAGGCACCCAGGCGGTGATCTGCCTGGCGGCCAACCCCAGCGTGGCCGGGGTGGCCGGGACCGTGACCAAAACCGGTGCCGGCACGGCCACGCTGGCCCTGACCGGCAGTACCCCCAGGGATGACTACAAGCTGCGCGTCCGCATCACCCGGGCTGCGGCCAACCTGGCCGCCGCCCAGGCGGCCTTTGAATACTCGCTGGACGGCGGCAACACCTACAGCCCCGAGACGGCCGTGCCGGTCTCCGGGATTTACGTCATTGCGGACACGGGCCTGACCCTGACCTGGGCCGACGGCACGTTTGTGGTGGGAGATACCTATACCGCCACCTGCACCGCGCCCGGCTACACCCTGGCGGATCTCAACGATGCTCTCAACGCGCTATTTGCCCGCACCGAACTCTCCTACCGCTTCATCCACGTGGTGGGGGTTGCCAGCGCCACCGTGGCCGCAGGGGTCAACGCGGCTCTGGAAACCCGGGCCAACGACCCCAACAACCCCCGCTGGATTCACGCCATCCTGGACACCGCCGACGATACCGACAGTGCCCTGATTGCGGCATTTGCCAGCTTCACCAGCGTGCGGGTGGGCGCCGGTGGGCGCTACGCCGATGTGGTGAGCCCCATCACCGGCCTGGTGATGAAGCGTCCCTCGACCTGGGTCATTGCCGGCCGGTACAGCGGCCGACCGGTGGAGCAGCATCCCGGGCGCTACGCCTCCGGGGCGCTGAAAACGGTGGTCAAGTTGCACGGGGACGAGTCGGTCACACCGGCCCTGGACGCCGCTCGCTTTGCCACGTTGCGCACCATCCAGGGCGGCTTCTACATCACCCGGGGCCGTCTGTTTGCCCCGCCCGGCAGCGACTACGAGCAGGTTCAGCTCCGCGAGGTGATGGACGTGGCCTGCGAGACGGCCTACCGGGCCTGGCTGCGCTGGCTCAACGAGCAGATTCAGGTCTCCGCCTCGACCGGGCGGATTCTGGAGCGGGAGGCCCTGCGCATCGAGGCCTACGTGGAGGGGCTGGTACGGACCGCCCTGCGCGGCAAGGTCTCGATTGACGAGACCACCGACCAGCCGGCGGTATATGTGCGCATTGACCGGGCCGAAAACATCCTCAGCACCAAGACCATCCCCTACGACATCAGCATCGTCCCGCTGGGCTACGCCGAGCGGATCACCGGCAAGGTGCGGTTCTTCAACCCGCAACTGCAGCCGGTAGCGGCCTAGGAGGTGGCGCGTGGCGATTACTGTACGCAACGGTAAGGTGTACGATAACTCGAGCATCCAGCTCGACCTTGACGGCGAACGCATCCCCGTGAATGTCGAGCTGGAGTACAACACCGGCGAGGTCTCGGAGGAGTACATCTACGCCGGGGGCAAGCCGGTGGGGCGTACCCCCGGCCAGATGGCCCCGGCCGACGTAACCATCAAGATGCCGGTGGATCAGTGGCACCAGTTCCGCGCCAAACTGGGGGCCAAATACAAGCGCAAATCGTTCAACGCGGTGGTCACGTTTGTAGATGCGGAGGAGAACGTCGTGATCGACAAACTCAATGATCTCCGCATCCTCAACGACGCGCTCTCGGCCTCCCCCGGGGCCGAGGCCCTGATGGCCGAGCTGACCTGCAAGGCGCTGGACGTGGTGCCCGGCGACCTGGCCACTTTCTGATTTAACGTTTTGTACCGGCCCTGCCCCTGGCGGGGCCGGCATTTTTGAGGAACAACATGGGAAAACCCGAGCTTTTGACGGATGACCTCGAGGGCCTTTTGCCCCCCACCACCCTCTCCAAGCTGATTGAAATCCACGGTGACCGGCTGTTTGCCCTGGTGCGCCAGGGCCGGGTGCTGGTTTTTCGTCCTCTATCCAAGGGCGAATACCGGCTCATGCGGGCCGACCTGGACAAGGCCGCCAGCGGCCAGAAGCTGGCCCTGGACACCTACGCCATCGGCGAGAAGTACGCCAAGGCGGCGCTGGTGTACCCCGAAAAGACCGAGTTTGAGCAGATGTTGGAGGACTACCCCGGCCTGGCCGACGTTATCAGCCAGGACTTGGCGGCCATTGCCCAGATGGCCGAGACGGAGTTCCTTCAAAAATCCGCCGACCTGCTGAATGAGGCCCTGAAGCACCGCGACCGGCCCCTGTTCGCGGGCCAGCTCCTGCTGGCCTACCGGCAGGGGGAAGACTCCCCCGAGGCCCTGGCCGGGGCCGCGCTGGAGGCGGCGGTGCTGCTGGGCCACTTTGAGGAGAAACCATGAGGCGTCTGACCTGGTTTTTCGGGCTGCGAAACAACTTCGTCACCCAGTCGCGGGCCATGTCGGCGGGCCTGGGCCGCATCCGCACCCAGCTGCAGGGCTCCGGGCGGGACAGTGCGGCTGCAGCTCGGGCCATCGCCGGCAGCTTCGGGGTATCGACCGCTGCCGCGCGCCGCCTGGTGGGGGCCCTGGTGGCGGTAGGGGCGGCCAGCCGCCACCTGGCCAGCATCCGCGCCTACGCCCAGAATGCCTATTCATCGCTAAGCGGGCTGATTGGCCGCCTGACCAGCCTGCCCAACCTCCTACTGGCTGGGGCGGCTGGGCTGACCACCAAGGCCATATTCGATGCCCTGGGCTTCAAGGAGCAGCAACTCATCAGCCTCCGGGTGATGCTGCGGCCCCAGTTCGGTGCGGACGCCGGGCGCATGGCCCAGGAAACCTATGCCATGCTGGCCCGGTTTGCCGCCCAGACGCCCTTCGAGACCCAGGAAGTCCTGGCCGGCGGCAAGCAACTGCTGGCCGCCGGGGTGAATGTCAAGAACCTGCAGGGGCTGCTCAAGGACGCCGGCGACCTGGCCTCGGCGATGGGGGTGCGGCTGGAGGACGCCATCAGCCCCCTGACCCGCCTGCGCTCAGGGAACTTCGGCGAGGCCTTTGAGCGGCTGCGGGAGCTGGGCATTAGCCGGGAGCTGCTGGAGGCCCAGGGCCTCAAGTTTGATAAGGGCGGGAGCTACGTCGGCTCAGTGAACAAGGCCATGCTGGCGGTGCGCCAGATCATCCAGAAGCGATTTGGCGGGCTGATGGAGGAGCAGAGCACCAGCATCTTTGGCCTGATGTCTACCCTCAAAAGCCGCCCCTTCGAACTCTTCAGCCAGATGGACGTGGGCGATGGCGGCCCGCTAAAGCCCTTCAAGCAGATGCTCAGCAACCTGGCCGCCCTGACCGACTTCAGCCAGGGCCCCGGGGCCGCCATCTCCAGGCGCTTCCAGGACAGCCTGGGCAGGCTGATGCAAGCAACGTTCGGGCCGCTGGCCAGCGCTACCGAACCGAAAAAGGCCGGGGAGGCCATCCTGGGCTTCCTTGATCGGACCGCCCTGCTGGCGCAGAAGGCCCGGCAGTATTTCCCCCTGGCCCTGGGGTATGCCCGGCAGTTCTGGGCGGGGGTGCAGACCGGACTGGGTGCGCTGCAGGGGGTGTGGAAGGCGCTGGAGCCGGGCATTGCGCTGCTGGGCCATCTGGCCAGGGGGTTCTCGGCCAATCAGGCCGGCCTGGCCGGAACCAACGCCGGGGGCCTGGCCCTGATGGGCACCCTCCTGGTGCTCACCACCGGGCTCCGCCTGCTCAACACCCTGACCTTCGGCCTGGCCGGCACCCTGCTGCGCCTGGGCCTGGTCTGGGTAGCCACCGCAGCCCGGATGGCAGGCGGTTGGCTGCTGGCGATGGGGCCGGTGGGCTGGGTCATTGCCCTGGTGGGGGGCCTGGTGGCTGCGGTGGTGCTGGCCTACAAGCGCCTGGGCTGGTTCCGCGACGGGGTAAACGGGGTGTGGCAGGCCATCATCACCAAAGGCGGGGAGCTGATTGCCTGGATCAGCACCTTGCCCGAGACCATCCGCAGCGCCCTGGCCAACCTGCCGGGGCTGATGCTGGAGATTGGCCGCAACGCCATTACCGGCCTGTGGAACGGCCTCAAGGCCGCGCCCGGCAAAATCTGGGAGGCAGCCAAGGGGCTGGCTGTGCAGGCAGTAGGCGGGGCGCGGGCGGGCCTCGAGGTGCGCTCCCCCAGTCGGGCCCTGGCCCGTATCGGCGAGCAGAGCGGCCTGGGCCTCGAGCGGGGCCTGCTGGCCATGCGCGGGGTGGTAGCCGGCGCGGGGCTGGCCCTGGCCACGGCGGCCATTCCGGCCGCCCCCCAGATGCCGGCGGCCGTTATCGCCGCGGGTGCAGGGGCTTCGGCTGCCACCGTTACCCGCGAGGTGCACGTTCATATCGGCAATATCGTGCTGCAGCAGGCCCAGACCCCCAGCGAGGCCAGAACCCTGGTGGTGGAGGCCATCCTGGAGGCCCTCGAGCGGGCCGCCATTGAGGAGGGCGCCTGATGGAGCGCGACCAGATTGTTTTTGTGGGTCCGGCAGGTAAGCGCATCGCTGTCAGGCCCCGGGCCCGGGGCCAGAACGAGATCGAGGGTGTGGTGCAGGTATCGGTGCGCCGAACGCTCAAGGAGGAGAGCACCGAAATTCCGAAGAAGGGGGTTGAGTACACCTACCTGGGCTACGACTATGCCGAGGTCACGGTGGAAATCCGGGTCTGGAAGGAGAGCGAGTTCAACAAGCTCCAGAAGCTGATCCAGCTCTTCCGCCCCAAAGGCAAGGAGCAGAAAGCCCCCGACGTGTACCAGCCGGTGCACCCCACCCTGCGGCGGCACGGGATCACCCACCTGTACATCTTCGGCATCGAGGAGCCGCCGTATGATCCCGTGAAGGGCTGGACGGCCACCCTGCAGATGCGGGAGTGGCGGCCCAGCTACAAGAAGGTGAAGGCCGAAGCCACCCAGGTGGGCAGGCAGGGCGGGGGGCAGAGAACCGATGGCGACACCGGCGGGGCCGACCGGGACGGGACGCCCATCCCCCAGCAGCGGGCATTGGCCAATCCGCCCAGCGCAAAGGGGGTGCGGCCTTGAGCTTTCTTTTTGCAAACGACATTCCCGTCAGCAGCGGGATTATCACAATCCCCCGCATAGGCCGGCCGCTGGCCGAGCTGAGGCTGGGGGAGGAAGCCCTGGAAATTGGCGAGGCGGTAACCCTGAGATTTGAGGACGGCACCACCTACCGCACCACGGTGCGGCGGGGCGGTCCCAGCGCAGGTATAACCGAGGTGTTTTTGGTCGGCGGCTACGATGGGCTATCCAAAATCCTGCCCCCTAAGGATTACGAAGGCGTGCCGGCCGCACTGGTGGTGCGGGATCTGCTAACCGAAGCAGGGGAGCAGCCGGGGGAACTGGATCTGCCCACCGTATTCGTGCGCTGGGCTCGTCGCGGCGGTACTGCTGCAGAGGCCCTTAAGGCGGTGATGGCGCGCCTGCCTGACCGAGTCTGGCGGGTGCTGCCCGACGGCACAACCTGGGCCGGGGCCGAGGCCTGGCCGCAGGGGCCGGAGGGGGCGGTGGTGGCTGATGCCGCCCCCCAGCGGGGCTGGTTTTCACTACTACCGATGCCTGCGCTCCGGCCCGGAGTCGTGCTCAAGGGCCTCTGGGACGGCCAGGTCCGGGAGTTGGGCCGGGTGGAGCGGGTGATTCACCAGATCGGGGCTAAACTGCGAACGGCAGTGTATGTGGGAGGCTAGATGCAAGAACGACTCACCAAAGCCATCAAACAACTGGCCCGCCCCGCCCACCTGGACTACCTGGCTTTGTATCCGGGGAGCGTACTGAAGGATTATGGCGACATGCACGTGGATGTGCAGGTGGACGATCCCCGCCTGGGCGCCCTGACCCGGGTGCCCATCTGGCTGGGCCTGCCCGGGGTCAGCGTTAAGGTCTCGCCGGGGGCCCGGGTGCTGGTGGGCTTTCACCAGGGCGATCCCGAGCTGCGCTACTGCGACCTGTGGCGGGGCGAGGGGCTCCGGGAGGTACAACTGACCGCCAGCGTCAAGATAACGGTGAACGCGCCGCTGGTGGAATTGGGGGGCTCTGGGGGCTCCAGCGTGCTGCTCCAGGGTCAGCCGCTGACATTTGTTTTTAACACCACCCCGGTTGCAAATGTGCCCACCACCGGCACCGTGCAATCTGGCGGCTCCAGCAAAGTGAAAGGGGTGCAGTAATGGCGGATTTTGGCACCGATCTATCGGTATTTCCCGACCTATCCTGGACGATCAAAAGCGGACTGGATAATCTGGCCGAGGCGGCGGCCCGCTGCCTCATTACCCCGCCCGGGAGCCTGTTTTATGCCCCCGAGTACCGGCTTGACCTCAAGCAGTTCCTGAACCGGGAAATCACCCCCGAGACGCTATTTGAGATCGAGGTGCGGGCAACAAATGCCCTCGAGGCTGACCCGCGCATCCTGAGCGCCGAGGTGAGCGCCAGCCAGCCGCAGTTGAACCAGCTCGATCTGGACATCGTGGTGCAGGCCGAGGCAGGCCCCTTCAGCCTGGTGGTGCGCATCAGCGATCTGAGCGTGGAGGTGCTGCGTGCCTAACCTGAACCAACTGCTGCAGCCCCGCAGCCGCGACCAGGTGCTGGCCGCGCTGATTGCCTTCCTGCAGGCCAAGGGCTACCCCCCCACCGACTGGGTAGAAGGAAGCGTCCAGCGAACCCTGGTGGAGTTGCAGGCTGCCGGGATTGCCGACCTCGAGGCGCTGCGGTTGCAAATCGCCAAATCGGGGTTTTTGGATTTTGCCGAGGGCGATTACCTGGACTTGCTGGGCCAGAGCGCCTACGGCCTGAGCCGCAAGCAGGCCACATTTGCGCGACAAAAATTTACGCTGACTGCCCAGACCGGCTTTGGTCCATATAGCATCCAGCCGGGTCAGCTCTGGGTGGGCGATGCGCAGGGCCTGCGATTCAATAATCTCAGCGGCGGCACGTTGCCGCTGGGGGGGACGCTCGAATTGGAATTTAGAGCCGAACGTCCGGGCGCAGCGTACAATCTGCCCCTCGGCTCGGCAACAGTAATGTTTACCCCACTGCCCGGCGTAAGCGTGAGCAATACGGAAATCCTGGAGGCCGCGATTGACACAGAAACCGATTCTGCCTATCGTGCGCGCTGCAGGTTGCGCTGGGGGGAGCTGGGCTTTGGCGCCACTCGAGCCGCATACGAGAGCTGGGCGCTATCCAGCGACCCATCGATAACCAAGGCAAGGGTTTTGGACAACAACCCACGGGGGCAAGGCACCGTGGACGTGGTGATCTGGGGCGAGGGCGGCCTGGGCGCGGGGGCGATCGCTGCGGCAGATGCGTATATCCAGGCGCGGAAGCCGCTAACCGCCAACGTGCAGGTTTACGCTGCCAGTCAGATAAATATTGCCCTGAACGCTACCATCCGCCTGCGTGCCGGACAGCTTGCGCAGGTACAGGCGGACGTTGCCGCCAGCCTCGCCGCATTTCAGCGGGGTTTGCCGATTGGTGCGACTGTGTACCGGTCGGCGCTGATCGAGGCGCTATTCGTGGGCAACGTCCTGGATGTAGCCCTTACCAGCCCATCCAGCGATCAGACCCTGACCGCGGTGCAGACGGCCAACATTAGCCTCACGGCCACCTACCTGGAGGTATAAATGCCGGGCTCGGAGATTGATCTGGTTCCAGTGCGCCTCTACGAGGAATGGCTGCCCGAGCTGGCCCCACCCTGGCTGCAGGGCCCCAAAGGCAAAGCCCTACTCGCCGGCTGGGGCCAGGGGCTGGATGAGTTTGCCTCGCTTGCCGCAACCGGCGTACTGGCCCGCTGGGCCGCCCTGGCGCCGGAAGATGCCCTGAATCGCCTGGGCGCCGAGCGCGGGCTTACGCGATATCCGGGGGAAAGCCTCGAGGCCTGGCGTACCCGAGTGCTGGGAGCCTGGGAGTTTTGGCAATGGGCGGGCACCGAGTATGGTATACAGCTCGCTCTGGCGCAGCTGGGCTACAACAGCGCGATCGTGCCGGTGCGCAACTACGACAATAACCGGTGGAGCGAGTTTGACGTGTACCTCTACGCTAGCACCCGCAGCTATGACGGCTCCCAGGAAGAGAAAAGCCGCATCCTGGGGATTATCAACCAGATAAAACCGGCTCACACACGCATAGGCAGCGTGCGCTACGTGCCTAATGGCCCATTGAACTGGAACCCGGCGGGGCTGAACTGGAACCCCGCCGGACAGGTTTGGGGGCAACCCCCAATCGTGTTGTACCCATAGGAGAAACCTATGCCTAAAACCCTCAATCCCAACAATAATTTCCCCACCAGCATCACCAATTTCCCGATCTCTGGGAACAACGAACCCATCGCCATTGAGCCACTCGAGGCGGCCATCCAAGCCGTGCTGGACCGAACGGAGAACCTTCATCAGTCGCGGGTGACTTTAGAGGGCATTGGAACCAAGCGCATCCGCCAGTTCGCTTCTCGCTCCGCGCTCTCGGCGGCCTCTGGGTTTGCCGATGGTGACATCGTGAGCGTGGATGGATATGGTCTTTATAGGCTATTCGTCTCGTCCAGCGCCACGGTTGACGGCCTGTGGGTGCTAACGGCTTCAGGCGGTGGGCGCTGGATTCATCTCGAGAGAGACCTAAAAGGGGCCAACCTTGGGCTGGCGACACTTGATGGGTCTGGCCGCCTGGCCCAGGATGTGCGCGATAACAGCATTTTCAGCGCGCATATAGTGAATGGGTCGGTGACCAGCGCTAAACTGGCATCCGGGGCTGTTGTAGGGCATCTTGGCTATACTCCACTCAACAAAGCCGGTGACAACATGACTGGACGGCTGTCCATTGAGGGACACCGTTTGTTCAATGTTTACGTTGATCAGGGCTCTGACGATACCGATCGCTACTACCCACTAGGTAGGGTAACTAACCACGCTGGCATTTTGAAAATACAGGGCACTTTGGGCGGGCACGAACCCTCACAGGGGCGTGCAAATATAGATTTGCAAATCTCACGTAGAGGTCAGTTTCGTGTTGACGGGTATATTTTGGGTACCGCTGGCCATGCGAGTATCCTTGCTAAGGATGGGGGGGATGGTTGGACTTATGTTTGGTTAAGAACCGGGATATTTGCCCTTGTCAATCTAGAGCTTTCCTCCACCGGGGGAGCGGAAATAACGTATAACGCTAGTTCCTCCACTACCGCACCTGGCGGCATACAGTTTTATGATTTGCTTGATGATTACAACAACAACACCCACCCCCACACAATAAAGCTGAAAGACGGAGTTCTCAAAGCCCGCTACGACCACCGGGACCGCTTCGTGTTTAGCTCCAACGTGGGGTTCGATTACACCCTGCCCGGTGGAAGCTATACGTTTGTGGCGCAGTTTATGGTACACATTCCCAATGGCAAATCGTTATATTTGCGTCGAGCTAGATATAGGATGACGAACCCAGCGATAAGATTGAGAGTAATCGGTGAAAATACATTCACCTCTAGCAATACTGCTGATGATGTTACCCCGGACGCGCTGATAGACCCCAACTCTGGACTGAGACCAATAACCGTGGCTGTATATAACAGCGGCAGCAATAATCAAACTTTTTACTCATATGATTCCTACTGGTTAGAGTTTGAAATCGCTTAGGAGGATTGGAAATGCGTCCACTGCTCAATAAACTTCTCCCCCTCACTCAGGGGGGGCTCTCCATGCGGATTGATGGGGATTCCATTTATCTCAGCGGCCTGAAAGAGGATGTTGATTTGGAGGCTCTCCGGGGCGAGATAGAGAGTGAATGGTTGGGGATGGCCAAACAGGAGGCCATTTTGAAAATACGTGATGGGATTCTGGAGAGGGGGAAGGCCCTCAAACCTGCCGACTTCGACGAGTTGATGGCGAAGTTGCAACTTGGTAGGTTGGGGGGGCCGAACTCAACAAATACTTCGATGCCCTGGATTCTCTCGAAGGCGTCAGAGACTCTCTACAAGCTACGGTTGCCCTTGCCAAGAAGGTGGAGCAGCTAAATGCTCACGAGTGGCCGGAGTGGGTGCGCTGGGAGAGGATACCGGAGAAGCCGTTGATTTTGAGCAGCAGCTCGCCGGCAGCCGGGTAGCGGTACTCAAAATCGAACCATTAATGATTCACGCCAAAAATGTATTACTATGCAAAAAACCTAGATATTATTGAATAGTTATTCATGAGAAATTTACCTTTATGTCGTTTCTCATTTTGAAGTTTATGTCGTTGCGTGACATTTGGGGTGTTGTCTTAATACTCGAGGAACCGTAAGAAGGACTGGGCTGGATGTGCAAAAGCCGACCCCCAACCTATCAAGGTCAGGGGTCGGCCAGAAAGGTCGAGGTTGGGAAGAGGAGTAAGCCGGGTTCTGTTTCCGCAGCCATCTCTCTGGGATGAGCGTCGCCGCTCACCTCAAGCGTCCCTACCGCAGGTCGTAGCGAACCGGGTCAGTTCTCCCTAGCGTGTCGCCCCGCCTAAGCGGGACGTGGGACTTGCAGCAGATGGGGTTTGCCTAGCTGCCCCTGTTACCAGGGGCACTGGTGCGCTCTTACCGCACCGTTTCACCTTGACCGCTCGCTTTGGGGCGAGGGCCGTCTGCTTTCTGTTGCACTATTCCGTCGGGTTACCCCGCCCAGCCGTTAGCTGGCATCATGCCCTGTGCTGCCCGGACTTTCCTCTGGTGTTGCCACCAGCGGCTGCGCCCTCTTCCCAAGCCCTTATTGTAGCAGATGGGCGGCTACGACCGGGATACCAGTTTCTCCACCACTTTTTTCACCCGATCCCCCGGGGCGGCGGGGCCCAGGGCTTTGGTCACGATTCCGATGGCGGCCATGGGCGACTTGAGCGAGGCGAAGTCTACGTTGGCCCTGATCCAGGCTTCGATCTCGGCCTCGCTCAGCTCCTTTGGTAGGAACTTGTCCAGAAAGGCCACCTCGAAAGGGTTCTGGTTTTCCTCGGCGGTAACCCGCAGGGCTTTGAGAATTTTAACCGCGTCGGCATCGGGCAGGGGTCTGCCATCGCCCTTGCGGTCGAGCTCGGCCTTGACCACCCGGGCGTAGTCGCGGGTGGCGGTGTCGCCGCGCTTCATGGCCTCGACAATCTCCTTCTTGATGGCTTCATAAATGGATGCGCTCATGGATTCAGTTTAGCCCCATCTGGGCCAGTAAACCGTTGTAAAGGTGCCATTACCCCGGCGGATTTCAAAAGGGGGCTTTTTGAAGGGTATGATTCTGCCGTATGCGCGCGCTTTTGTCGGTGTCGAACAAGGCAGGTCTGGTGGAGTTTGCACAGGGTTTGCTGGAGCTGGGCTTTGAGCTGGTCTCTACCGGCGGAACCCACAAAACCCTACAGGCGGCGGGGCTGGAGGTGGTGTATGTCTCCGAGGTGACGGGCTTTCCCGAGATTCTGGACGGGCGGGTCAAGACCCTGCACCCCCGCATCCACGCCGGTTTGCTAGCGACCAAGCGCCCCGCGCACGAGGCCCAGTTGCAGGCCCAGGGCATTCCCCGGATTGACCTGCTCTGCGTCAACCTGTATCCGTTCCGGGAGACCCTGGCGCGTGGGGCTTCATTTGAGGAGTGCCTCGAGAACATCGACATCGGGGGGCCGGCCATGCTACGGGCCGCGGCCAAGAACCACCAGGCGGTGTTGCCGGTGTGTGACCCGGCCGACTACCCCGAGGTGCTGCAGGCCTTGCGCACCGGCGTCAGCAGTGAGTTTCGCCGCAGGCTGGCGTATAAAGCCTTTGCTCATACCGCTGCCTACGACGCGGCCATCGCCGAGTTCTTGGCTTACGAGAAGTTTCCCCAGACCCAGCTTCTGAGCCTCGAGCGCCTGCCGGTGGAGCTGCGCTATGGGGAGAACCCCCACCAGGAAGCGGCCTTGTATGCCCTCGAGGGCCAGCGGGGCCCGGTGCTCCACGCCCGGGTGCTGGCCGGCAAGCCCATGGGCTTCAACAACTATGCCGACGCCGATGCGGCCTGGGCCCTGGTGAGCGAGTTCGAGCTGCCGGCCTGTGTGGCCGTCAAACACGCCAACCCCTGTGGGGTGGCCCTGGCCGACGATCCCAAAACCGCCTGGGAGCGTGCCCGTGATGCCGATACCCTCTCGGTGTTTGGGGGGGTGGTGGCCTTCAACCGCCCGGTGGATCTCGAGACCGCCATGGCCACCCGTGGAACCTTCCTCGAGGTGCTGATTGCCCCCGAGGTAAGCCCGGAGGCCCTGGAGTGGTTCCGCAGCAAAAAGCCCGACCTGCGGGTGCTGGTCGCGGCCTCACAAGACGCCGACCAAAGGGAAGTCCGCCCGCTGGTGGGGGGTTTCCTGGTGCAGGATCGGGACAAGCGGCGCTGGGAGGAGCTCAGCCTGCACTATGTGACCGAGCGCATCCCCACGGCCCAGGAACTCTTAGATCTCAAGTTCGCCTGGTATGTGGGCAAGCACACCCGCTCCAACAATGTGGTGCTGGCCAAGGATGGGGTCACGGTGGGGCTGGGTACGGGGGCGGTGAGCCGTATCTGGGCCGCCGAGCGTGCCATCCAGAACGCAGGTGAGCGGGCCCGGGGGGCGGTGCTGGCCTCCGAGGCCTTCTTCCCCTTCGACGATGTGGTGCGGGCTGCTGCTGCCGCCGGGGTTACCGCCATCGTGCAGCCGGGGGGTGCTAAGCGCGATGAAGAGGTGATCGCCGCCTGCAATGAGCTGGGCGTCGCCATGATTTTTACCGGCTCGCGCCACTTTAAGCATTAGCCCGCCGAGGTTTTTTGCGCAATCATACCGTTTCCGCTTGAATCCTTCACTATAGGACGCAGTCAGAGGTGAAGGATTCAAGCCGACCGAAGGGAGTAGAAAAGCATTTCGGTAGTATCGTTTAGGCTTGTCAAAGTGAACGATACTACCGAAATGCGTATCAAGCCCTCATCAGGCCGCCCAGTGTTCAAAGGGTGGGTTGAGCAGCGGGTTGTAGGCGGCTGCGGAAGACCAGCCCTACCCCCAGCAGCACCAGGGCGCCGCCAACCCAGGTCCAGATGCCCAGGGGCTCCCGCAGGAAAAGCCAGCCCAAAAGCAGGGCGATCACGGGGTTCACATAGGCGTAGGTGGTGACCAGGCTTAGAGGCAGCAGGCGCACCGCCAGGATGTACGAGGTGTAGGCAATCAGAGAGCCAAAGACGATCAGATACAGGTTGCTGGCCCAGCCCAAAAGGGTGGGGGTGTGCCAGGGTTCGCCAAGGGCGATAGAAAGAATCAGGAAGCCCAGTCCGCCAAAGAGTTGCTGGTAGCTCGAGACCACCACCGGCTCCAGGTTAGCAATCTGGCGCTGGGTGAGGATGGTTCCGCTGGACCACATTAGCGGAGAAATCAAGAGCAGCAAGAAGGCCAGCAGGTTGGTGGAAGTGCCTGTGCTTAGCTTGGGGACGTTGAGCGCCAGGATGCCCAGGAGACCGGTGAGCAGGCCCAACACCAGCAGCCTCGAGGGCGGTTTGCGGTCCAGCAAACCCTCGAGCGCGGCGGCCCAGATGGGGGTGGTGGCGATCATCAGGGCCACATAACCCGAAGGCACATACTGCGTTGCCACGAGAATCAAGCCGGTGCCGCCCAGCCAGAGCAGGCTGCCCGAAAGCGCCAGCTTGCCCAGCATTTGGCGGCTGGGGTGTATTTGCCAGCCGCGCCAGCGGGCATACAGGAGCAGTAGCAAAGCCGCCGGGATAAACCGGGCGGCGCCCATCCAGAAGGGCTCGAAGCCGTTCAGGAGACCAATTTTGAAGGCCAGGTAGGTGCTGCTCCAAACCAGATAGACCACCAGGAGGTGAAGGAGGCCAGCTCGTGAAAAAGGCATTGGGAAAGGGGGGTGGGAGGCTGGGTGCTCTTAAAAAAGCGATTCCTGGCTCACGGTTTTGATCTCGATCCCTTGTTTTGGCCCGAGCTCATCCAGGGTTTTTTTGACCAGCTGGATGTCCTGCCAGGTGAGGTGTTTGGGGCTGCCGGCTTCGCGGGATGGGTTGCGCAGTAGATAAGCCGGGTGAAACATGGGAAAAATCCGGATGCCCTGCCATTCAAAAAACTTGCCACGGGCTTTGGTGATGGAGAGTTTTTCCCCTGCGAAGAACTCCAGCGCGGTAGCGCCCAGCGGGATGATGATCTGGGGTTTGACGAGCTGGATTTGCTTGACCAGCCAGAGCGAGGTGCAGGTTTTGGCCTCTAAGGGCTCGGGCGCGCGGTTCCCGGGTGGCCGGCACTTGACGATGTTGGCGATGTAGACGCTGGCTCGAGGGATACCGGCGGCCTCGAGGATTTTGTCGAGCAGTTGTCCGCTGCGCCCCACAAAAGGCCGCCCCTGCAAGTCTTCGTCCTCGCCGGGGCCCTCACCCACAATCATGAGCTTGGCGTCGGGGTTGCCCTCCCCAAACACCACATGCGTGCGTTGCCGGGCCAGACCACAGGCTGTACAGGCTTTGGCTTGAGCAGCGAGCAGTTCGAGGTTCATGGCAGGAAGAAAAACAGAGAATAGAAAACCGGGGCACAGGTATTCCCCGCACCCCTATCCGGAGCCGTTATTGTAAGGGTTTGCGTGCCTTGCGGGCTTCCCGGCGAATTTTGGGATCCAGGCCGATCATCAGAAAGAAGTTCTCGAGGGCATTTTCCTGACCTTTGATCTCCGGGTGCATGTCTTCAGCCGTGCCGGTGACAAAAGGAAGCTGCTGGTACAGCTCGAGGGCCTGACTTACAACCGCATCCGGGCCTTCGTTTTCGGCCACCTCGGCCAGTTTGGCATAGATTTCGCGCCGGGCTTCAGCGTGTAAACGGAAGATATCGGGGTTCGGTGTCTCCGGGGCCCGAAGAACATCCTGCTTGGCAATTCGACGGTAGTGTTTCAGACCGCGCACAATTTCTTCGGTGGAGAGGGTCACCTTGTACTCCATCCTAGCTCCTTTCAACACAGAACCCTTGAGGGGGTAACGGTTGATTTTTCCTCCATGATTATAGGATTCAAAAAAATATGGTGTCAACGCGAGGTTGTTGGATTAAAATCCACGCTTGGCGTACTGACATATCCGATGCCAGTCCAGCACACCAGGCCGGGTGACCCGGTTGGCAGGCAAGTTATACTGCGATCTATGGAAAGCCTGGGGCACTACTTGTTACGGGAGCGCATTGTGCTGCCGGGGGTAGGTGCGATGGAGGCCTTCGAAGGCCAGGATGTGCGAACCGGCATTGATGTGCTGGCCTTTAGACCCATCGCAAAGCCGCTCCCAGAACTATCCATACCGCACACCCTTCCCTGGATAGACCAGGAGGGGGATGCCTGGATTGCCGAGATTCCGGTGGGGGCGGTCAAGACTGCCTGGCTGGCTGGGCGGCTCGATATAGCCCGCCTGACGCAGTGGTGTAAACAGTTGGTAACGGTACTCCACTGGGCGCAAGAGCGGGATATTCCGGTAGGGTATGTGATTCCTGAGCTGATTTGGGCCAGGGGCAGCCGGATCTGGCTGGGTGGGGTGGGGGTGCCTAACCCTGAGCATGCTCGCGATTTTTCTGGCCTGCTCAACACCATAAAGGTGTTTGCGGGTGAGGCTTATCCGGCCCTGCCCTGGCGGGAAGCCCTTGAAGACTATGTGGCCGGTCACCGCGATTACACGGCCCTGCTGGAGCGCCTCGAGTTCGAGGGCGAGACCCCGGCATCGAAGTCGAGTTCGTCTGATCCGCAGGCCGCGGTGCGCACCAGCCCACCTGCACAAGACCCCAGCCGCCCCCATGCTGATCCCCTCGAGGCCCGCAGGGCGCGAGCTGGTGGTGAGGGGGTGGGGGATGCGGTGCGTGGTGAGGGGGCCTCGTCTTCGCTCGAGGCCCGCAGGGCGCGAGCTGGTGGTGAGGGGGTGGGGGATGCGGTGCGTGGTGAGGGGGCCTCGTCTTCGCTCGAGGCCCGCAGGGCGCGAGCTGGCGGTGAGGGGGTGGGGGATGCGGTGTGTGGTGAGAGGGCGCAAGACGAAATGACCCCCGATAAAAGACCTGCAAAAGCCACTTCGCAAGACGCGCCGGACGCTGAGAAGCAAACCCATAGCAAAAGCCTCAATGTCGAGGTGAACGAGCCGGCCCAGCCGGCTGCAGCCAGCACGCCGCCGCGCCGCATCCGCATTGAGGAGCGGCTCGAGCCCCCCTTCGAGGTGCTGGAGCCCCCCTTGCCCAGCCGTCGCACCGTTGCGCTCTGGATATGGTTGATCCCACTGGTGCTGCTATTGGCCGGCCTGGGCTGGTGGATGCGCTCGAGGACGCCTTCTCCAGGAGCCACCGCGGTTTATCCGGTGGAATTCCGCCTTCAGCCACCGGGGCCGGGTGCAAGCTTGGCTATCTTGGAGGCCCCAGAGGGTTCCCAGATGCCGTTGAATACCGAGATAGCCCAACTGCCCGGGCGCGTGGACTTCGACCGGCCCGGTATCTACCGCATTCGTGTTCGGGTGCAGGGACGGGCGCCGGTGGAATCGCTCATCGAAGTGCCCAACCCCGGCGGGGTCACCATCAGCCTGCAATAGCAGACCCGCTGCAAGGCGCACGGTTTGGAGCATACCGCCTTGGGCGATATGCTCTTTGTATGAGCGTCGTTATCCTCGATTATGGCTCTCAGTACACCCGTTTGATCGCCCGGCGCATCCGTGAGCTACGGGCTTATTCGGTTATTTTGCCGGGAACGGCTAGCCTGGAGCGCATTCAGGCCGAACGTCCGCAGGCCCTTATTCTTTCAGGGGGGCCAGCCTCGGTGTTCGAACCCAACAGTCCGCGCCCCGCGCCAGGGGTGCTCGAGCAGGGCTGGCCCGTCCTGGGCATCTGTTACGGAATGCAGTACCTGGCCCAGTACTTTGGAGGCAGGGTTGAGCGGGCTGGGCGGCGCGAGTACGGCAAGGCCAACCTGGTGCACCACACCGGCCCTTTATTTGCTGGCCTCGAGGGGGAGCTACAGATGTGGATGTCCCACTCCGATGCCGTTACCGAACTACCCCCAGGCTGGCAGGTGATTGCCAGCACCGAAGAGAACCCGGTGGCCGCTATTGCCGCGCCCGATGGCCGAACTTTTGGGGTGCAGTTTCACCCCGAGGTGGTGCACAGCCCCAAAGGGATGCAGGTGCTGGAGAATTTCCTCGAGCTGGCGGGGGTGGTCCGCGACTGGACGGCCCAGCACACCCTGGAGCACCTGATCGCCGATATCCGGGCGAAGGTTGGGGACGAAAAAGTGCTGCTGGCTGTTTCAGGCGGGGTGGACTCATCGACCCTGGCCCTGCTTCTGGCTCGAGCCATTGGCGACCGGATGACCGCGGTGTTTGTAGACCATGGCCTGCTGCGCCTGGGTGAGCGCCAGGAGGTCGAGCAGGCCCTGCGCCCCCTGGGGAAAGCCCTGCGGGTTGTAGAGGCTTCCGGGCAGTTTCTCTCGGCCTTGCGAGGGGTGACCGATCCCGAACAGAAACGCAAGATTGTGGGGCGCGAGTTTATCCGGGTCTTTGAGCGGGAAGCCCGGCAATTGTCGGCCCAGGGCTATAGATGGCTGGCCCAGGGCACCCTGTACCCCGATGTAATCGAGTCAGCGGGTAGCGGCGAGGGCAGCGCCAACATCAAGAGCCACCACAACGTGGGGGGCCTGCCCGAGGATTTGCAGTTTGAGCTGCTCGAGCCTTTCCGCTATCTGTTCAAAGACGAGGTGCGGGAGCTGGCCTTGCTGCTGGGCTTGCCCGAGCCCATTCGGATGCGCCACCCTTTCCCCGGGCCAGGCCTGGCAATTCGCATACTGGGGGAGGTGACCCCACAAAAACTGGAGATTCTACGCCGGGCCGACGACATTTTTATCTCCAGCCTGCGCGACTGGAACCTGTACGACCAGGTCTCACAGGCGGCTGCCATCCTGACCCCTATGCAAAGCGTGGGGGTGGTGGGGGACGAACGGAGCTATGGCTATGTGCTGGGTTTGCGGGCGGTCTCCACCGTGGACTTTATGACCGCCGACTGGGCCCGGCTTCCCCTGGAATTCTTAGATGAGGTGGCCCGCAAAATCACCCGCCAGGTGCCGGAGATTGGGCGGGTGGTTTACGACATCACCAGCAAGCCACCGGCTACCATTGAGTGGGAATGAATCCCGTTGCTGATCCTGGAGCCAGCCCACCACCGGGCAGAAAAAACCCCCACCCAGAGGTGGGGGCGTTTTGGTGGTTGGCTCAGGCTGAGCGGGCTTTCGCGGTGGCTTTGCGACGCTGCTCGAGGGTCTTGTACCAGACCACCAGGGCCGAAACCACGTAGATGGAGGAGTACGTACCCACCACAAAGCCCACGAAGATAGCCAGCGAGAAGTCGCGCAGCACCGGCCCACCCAAGAAGAGCAGGGCCAGGATGGGCAGCATGGTGGAGAGGGAGGTCATGAGGGTGCGGGAGAGGGTCTGGTTGATGGAGGCGTTCACAATCTCGTAGTAACTCCTGCCCCGCATGATTTTGAGGTTTTCGCGGATGCGATCCGAGATAATCACCGAGTCGTTAATCGAGAAACCAACGATGGTGAGCAGAACCGCTACGGTCGGGATGGAGAACTCCAGCCCCAACAAGCTGTACATGCCCGCCACAATCGCCACGTCGTGCCCCACCGCAATCACGCTGGCGACGCCAAACACCCAGTCAAAGCGGAAGGCCACGTAGATTAGAATCAGCGCCAGGCCCACCAGTACCGCAAAAATGGTATTCCGGCGCAGCTCCGAACCAATGGCCGGGCCTACCGTTTCGGACTGAAGGATGGTGGCCTGCAGGCTTTCCTGGAACTTTTTCTCCAGCTCGATGCGCTGTTCCTCGCTGATTTGCCGCACCCGTACCGAGAATTCGTTGCCGTTCACGCTGGAAAGCGAGGTGATCACCGATTCGGCCCCGCGGAGCTCGGCGATCCCGGCATTATCGAGAAAACTGCGGATTTGCTCGGCCCGGGTTCCCTCGGGTACGCGGATGGTAAAGGCCGTACCGCCGGTGAAGTCGATGCCGAAGTTGAAGCCTTTGACAAACACGATACCGGCCGCGATGACAGCTAGTGTGAGGGAGGCCGCGGTAACATAGCGCGAGATGCCCAGGAAGTCGATTTTGGTACCCCACAGCCAGTAGGGGGGCCTGACCTCGCAGCGGTCGCCGATGAGCTCCAGAAGCCAGCGGCTGAAGACCAGGTTGGAGAAGACCGAGGTCACCACGCCCAGCGCCAGCATGACTGCAAAACCCCGCACCGGCCCGGTGCTGTACTGGTAGAGGGCGGCCGCGGCCAGCAGGTGGCACATGTTGACGTCGAGGATGGTAATGATGGAATGGGAGAAGCCGCCCGGTATGGCCTGACGGAACTTCTTGCCCATTTTGAGCTCTTCCTTGATGCGCTCGAAGGAGAGCACGTTGCCGTCTACCGCAGCGCCCAGGGTGAGAATCAGGCCGGCGATGCCCGGCAGGGTGAGGGTGGCCCCCAGCAGCGAGATGGAGGCCAGCAGCAGAATGGCGGTGTAGATGAGGCCCAGGGCGGCCACCAGGCCCATCCAGAAGCCGTAGTAGGCGAAAATCAGGATAAACAACAAGACTGTGCCGATAATGCCTGCCTGGATACCCGCGTTGATGGCATCCTGGCCGAGGGTGGGGCCGATGGCGCGGGTCTCGGCTACCTCCAGCTTGACCGGCAGCGAGCCCGAGCGCAGCACCAGGGCGATGTCAGAGGCTTCCTGCACACCGGAAAGTCCTTCGATTACAGCCCGCCCGCCGGCAATGGCCTGGCGGATGCTGGGTGCGGTGTAGACCTTACCGTCGAGCACCACGGCGAGCTGGCGGCCCACGTTGGCCCGGGTGACCTCCTCGAACTTTTTGGCCCCCTCGGGGGTGAACTCCATATCCACCTGAGGACGTCCAAACTGGTCGAAAGAGGCATTGGCGGTACGCAGGTCGCTACCGGTGAGCAGGGGAGGGCCCAGGTCCTCGAGCTTGTATAGGTTTTTCTCAAGTTCGGCCCGGCGGGCGGCCAGGGCGGCCCCGCTGAGGCCAGAGCTGCGTAGCTGCTCGTTGATCTGTGCCACGGTGGTACCGGTGGCCCCCTGATTGACGATGCGGAACTCCAGCTTAGCGGTCTGGCCGATCAGGCCCAGGGCGCGTTCCTGCTGATCCTGCTTCAGGCCCGGCAATTCCACGATGATGCGATCGTTGCCCTGTACCTGCACCAGGGGCTCAGCCACCCCGATGGCGTTGACCCGGTTCTCGATAACGGTGCGGGCCACATCCAGCTCGGTTTTAGCCACAGAGGGGTCGGGGTTGGGCTCGGCCACCTTGAGGGTGATGCGCAAGCCCCCTTGTAGGTCGAGGCCCAGCCGGATCAGGCCATCGGCGGGCAGCAAGGGTTTTTGTGGGTTGCGGGCTTCCCAGGGGCGGAACAGCCCCACAATAGCGGCTAGGAGTAGCCCGATGAGAAGAACAGCTTTCCACGTGCGGTTGGTCATATCCGTTCCTGTTTGTACTTTGCCCAGGTGAGCCCAGCGGTGCTTTGGCGGCTAACCGATGTCCAGGCTCAGTGAGGAGAGCGGAGGGTCGTATGGTTTGGCTGGCGCAGGGATGCGTGCTGGTGGACTATCCGCCGTCGGTTTGCAGGCGGGCATAGGCCAGGTAGAGCCGTTTTTGGGGGGGTGGGGCTGGGTGGGAAAGGGGCGCCTGGGTCAGTGTGGGGGTGTGGCTGCGCAGGATCGGTTCCAGGGCGTTTGCCACCAGCCCTGGCCCCAAGGGATTGCACTTGGCCTTGGCTTCGAGCAGCGGCTGGGGCAGGGGGACGGCCATCCAACCCTGGCTCAGCCCACTGCCAGCTTTGGCCTTGCTGGGCGACCAGAAGAGCCCTGGCCCCAAGGCGATCAAGGCCAGGGTAGCCAGGGTGATCCAGCGTTGCCAGCGTTGCATAACTTATTGCCCAATCAATGTATACCCCAGGCGCCTGGTTTGGCCAGCGCGGGGGTGGATGCAGGCCCCGCGCCCCATACAGCTTGGCGTCAGTCTGTAGCCACCTCGACCTGCTGGCTGGCCTCGAGGACATCTCCTTCCTGAAAATCGGTGAAGCCATCCAGCAGAATGCCGCATTCAAAGCCCTGGGTCACCTCGCGCACGTCGTCCTTGAGGCGCTTAAGTCCCCCAATTTTGCCCTTCCAGATCTCCTTGCCCTTGCGCAGCACCCGGATATCGGCGCTGCGGGTAACCTTACCCGAGGTGACCATGCAACCCGCAATAACCCCGCGGCTTAGCCTGAAGATGGCCCGGACTTCGGCGGTTCCCAGGATTTCTTCCTTGTAAACCGGTTCACGCTGCCCTTTGACCATCTTGCGGATCTCGTCGATCAGCTCGTAGATGATGCGGAAGCTCTGTAAGGGCACGCCTTTCTGTTCGGCGGCCTTCTTGACCGAGCCGCTGGGGTTGACGCTGAAGGCCAGAATGGCCCCATGGGCGGTGGAGGCCAGCAGCACGTCTGATTCGGTGGGCGCCCCTACTGCGGCCAGGAGAACGTTGATTTTGACCTCCTCGGTGGCTTCTTTGGCCAGGATGTTTTGAATGGCCTCGAGGGAGCCCTGGGTGTCGGCCCGCAGAATCAGGTTGATTTCTTTTTGCTCGTCTTGCTGTGCCTTGCGCATCAGGTCGGCCAGGCTGCGGGCACGCTGGAGATCGCCTCGAGCCTCAGAGGCTTTGCGCTCTTCGATGCGTTCCTCGGTAATTTCCTTGGCGGCTACCTGGTCGGGAACCCAGGTAAAGGTATCGCCGGCGGAGGGTAGCTCCGAGAAACCCAGCACCTGCACGGCGCTTCCGGGGCCGGCCTCGGTGCGGCGGTTGCCCTCGGCATCAGACATGGCCTTGATCTTGCCCCAGCACTCGCCCGCCACCACATAGTCACCGATTCTAAGGGTGCCCTGCTGCACCAGCAGGCTTGCCAGAACCCCCGCCTGCTTATCTACTCGAGCCTCCAGAATCACCCCCTGGGCCTCGGCTTTGGGGTCGGCCCGCAGGTCTTCCAGCTCGGCCATTAGCAGGATGGTCTCGAGCAGATCGGCCACGCCCTGGCCGGTCTTGGCCGAGATGGGTAGCACCTCGACATCGCCCCCGTAAGCCACCGGCACCAGGCCAAGCTGCATCAAATCCTGGTAGACCTTGTTGATGTCAGCGCCGGGTAGATCCATTTTGTTGGCTGCAAAGATGATCTTGGCCCCGGAAGCCTTGGCGTGGGCGATGGCTTCCTTGGTCTGGGGCATCACCCCTTCGGTGGCTGCAATCACGATTACGGCGATATCGGCGACCTTGGCGCCGCGCTGGCGGATGGTGGTGAAGGCCTCGTGCCCTGGGGTATCGATGAAGACCACGGTGCCGCCAGGGGTTTTTACCTCAAAGGCCCCCACGTGCTGGGTGATGCCCCCAGCCTCTTTTTCTGCAATGCGGCTTTTGCGAAGATAGTCCAGCAAGCTGGTCTTGCCGTGGTCCACGTGGCCCATAATCACCACCACCGGAGGGCGGTGGGGGATGGACTTACGGGCTTCTTCGGCTTTTCGGGCAGCCTCGGCTACCTTCTGCTCGCCGATGAGCTCCTTGACTGCGAGCGCGGTGTCTTCCTCGAGGGTGCTGGCATGGGACTTGTAGGTGACCCCCATATCGTCGAGGATTTTCAGCAGCTCGTCGTTGGACATCTCAAGTTCTTTAGCGAGCTGATAGATTCTGATTTTTGCCATGCTGACCTCCGGTTGTATATGCCTAGAGTCACTGCGGCGATGGCTGTTCGTTCTGCGAAGCCGGACACGCCACGTTTCCCAAAACCATCTGTAGTGCCAAGGCAAGTTCTGCTGCTTTTGCTCCGGCGAGGCGGCGCAGTTTTTTCTCAGCCCAGCATTCAGGGCGATCGGGGCAGACGTAAGCACCGCGCCCTGGTCTGCGGCCGGTAGGATCGAGTACGGGGCCTCCCTCGGTCATCACAATCCGCAACAATTCACGTTTGGGCCTGCGTTCTCGGCAGGCAATGCACTGGCGGATGGGGATGTGCTTGGCCCTGGACATTACCACTCCGTGCTGGACTGTAGGTTATTCGTCGTCCTTGAACAGGCTCTCAAAGCGGCTCTTGGCATCGCTGGAGACCCTGGACGACTCGTCCCTTTCGGCAGCTTTCAAGATGGCTGCGTCGAGATCGGTAATTTCTTCGGCTTCCTCGAAATTGATCTCGTAGCCGGTCAGCTTGGAGGCCAGGCGCACGTTTTGCCCGGCCTTGCCGATGGCCAGAGAGTGCTGGTCTTTTGCAACCACCACGCTGGCGCGGTTCTGCCCGTTCTCGCTGTTTTCTATGGTGATTTCGCCAACGGTAGCGGGCGAGAGCGCGTTGCGGATGAACTCTTTGGGATTGGGGCTCCACTGAATGATATCGATCCGCTCCCGGCCCAGCTCGGCAGAAACGGCCTGGATGCGCTGGCCCTTATGCCCAATGCAGGCCCCGATGGGATCCACGTTGGGGTTGTGGCTTACCACAGCCACCTTGGAGCGGCTACCGGGTTCACGGGCGACCGCCTTGACCTCCACAATGCCCTCGGCAATCTCGGGTACTTCCTGGCGCAACAGATAGCGCAGCAGCTCTTCGTGAGCGCGGGACACCACCAGGCTGGGCCCTTTGCTCGAGCGCTGCACCTGCTTCAGATAAACTTTGATGCGCTGGCCGGGATGATAACGCTCGGTAGGGATTTGTTCCTTTTGTGGCATCAGGGCTTCGCCGCGTCCGAGCTCCACGTAGACGTTGCCCCGGTTATCCACCCGGGCCACGCTGCCGGTCACGACCTCGCCTTCTTTGTCTTTGTACTCGTTGTGCACGCGGGTGCGCTCAGCCTCTTTGAGGCGCTGGGTGAGCACCTGCTTGGCAATCTGCACGGCGATGCGGCTGAATTCCTCGGGGTCTACGGGGAACTCCATTTCTTCGCCAACTTCAACCTCCGGGTCGTACTTTTTGGCAGTCTCGAGGTCGATCTCTTTATCGGGGTCTTTGACCTCCTCGACCACCCGCCGTATCTCCAGCACCTCGAGGTGGCCCTCCTGGGGGTCTAGGTGCACCTCGATGATGGGCCCTTTGCCCTCTTCTTCCACATCCTTAGGGCGGAAGCCTTTTTGCCTGAGGTAGGCCAGCCTCAAGGCCTCCTCAAAGTTGGAGATCAGTTCCTCTGCCGTGACCCCACGCTCGTGGGCTACCTGGGATAGGGCGTCTACAAAATCTTTGTTCACAGATATTCCTCCTCTGGGCTGATGCTTCGGTGGCCCGCTCTACCTGGGCTTATCCGGCCACTCCGCCAGGGTGGCCTTGAAGGTGCCGAGCTGCAGGCTGCGCGTTTCGTCTTTTTCCAGCAGAAACTCGACCATATCACCCCTAACCGCCCCGATTCGCCCGGTAAAGTTGCCCTGTGGGCTGCGCACCCGTACTTTCAGCCCGGCAAAGCGCTCAAAATGCCGGGCCGTGAAGAGCGGACGGTCGGCGCCTGGCGACTCCACCTGGAGCAGGTAGCGCGCTGGCAGCAGGGCCTCGAGGGTGTCCAGGTGGGCGCTGAGCGCGCGGTTGGCCCGCTCGAGGTCGGCGATCGAGATGGGCACTTCGTCTTTCCGCTCGATGCGCACCAGGAGCACGGGGTTTTTACCGCTCTTGAGGCCCGCCTCGAGCACCTCGTAACCCAGCGGTGCCAGCACACTTTCGGCCACCTGGCTCCATTGGGGGGCGCCGCCTGCCTGCAAGGGATGTTCTGGCTCCACTCCTTCACCTCCTCCCCCAAGCAAGAAGGGTGGGCTATCAACCCACCCCCTCGGAATCTCGGGAGAACTTCTACACTATACTTTAGCACCTATTGCCAGGAAGGCAATGTGAGGCGGGCCGCCATGCGACGGCGTCAGCGGTGCTCGTGGGCGGGAATGCCCTCAAAAAGCATGACCCCCTCGGTGAGGGGGGTGCCTGGTGCCGGGAACAGGACTTGAACCTGCACACCCTTGCGGGCGCATGACCCTGAATCATGTGCGTCTACCAATTCCGCCATCCCGGCTCAGGGCAAGCAAAATAGTAGCCAGTTTGGAGATTTTCGTCAAGGGGGGTCGGGGCGGTTGTCGCTGGGCTCCACCAAAGATTAGACTCTGCCTTGTGGAGCCGACACTTTTTCGCAGCCGGCGCGAGCGAAAGCTAGGTGAGCACATTGCGGTACGCCTCGAGGGGGTCACCAAGCGCTTTGGCGACCAGAAGGCGGTTGAAAAGGTCAACCTCGAGGTTCGCGACGGCGAGTTTTTTAGCCTGCTGGGGCCCTCGGGCTGCGGCAAGACCACGCTGCTGCGCATGATTGCAGGGTTTGAGACCCCGGACGAAGGCCGGGTCATCATCGGGGGCAAGGACATGACCCAGGTGCCGCCCTACCTGCGCCCGGTCAACACGGTTTTCCAGAACTACGCCCTCTTCCCACACATGACCGTGGAGCAGAACATCGCTTTTGGGCTCAGAATGAAAAAAATGCCCCGCGATGAGATCGCCCGGCGGGTGCAGTGGGCGCTCGAGCTTATCAACCTGCCAGGCTACGAGAAGCGCCGCCCGGATCAGATGTCCGGGGGGCAGCGGCAGCGGATCGCCCTGGCCCGGGCCCTGGTCAACGAACCGGAGGTGTTGCTGCTCGACGAGCCGCTCTCGGCCCTCGACCTCAAGCTGCGTCAGGAGCTGCGGGTAGACCTGATGAACCTGCAGGAGCGGCTGGGCATCACCTTCATTTTCGTGACCCACGACCAGGAAGAAGCCCTGGTGATGTCGGATCGCATCGCCGTCATGAACAAAGGCCGCATCGAGCAGTTGGGCCCCACCGAGGAGATTTACGAGCTGCCGCGAACCGCTTTTGTAGCCAGATTCATCGGCGACTCCAACCTGATTCCGGCCCAGGCCATCGAGCCGCGCAAGGTTAAAACGGCGCTGGGTGAGTTCGTGCTCGACGACGAGGATGCCCTGACCCCTGGCCAGGAGGTGTTGCTCTCGATTCGCCCCGAAAAGATCCGCCTTTTCCGTGAGAGGCCGAGCCTGCCCAACGTATTCCGAGCCAAAGTGGACGACATCATCTACACCGGCTCGGAGAACCAGTATGTGCTGGTGGCGGGTGGTCAGCGCTTGATGTGCGAGACCCTCAACCAGGACATCCAGGAGCCCGGCCACGAGGAGTTTGCCTACGACGAAGAGGTCTGGGTGGCCCTTACCCCGGAAAAACTGGTGGTTATTCAGGGGGGGAGTGAAGGGAGCGATCCCTATGCGTGAAGCCGCCACACCCTGGGAACGCCTGCGCCAGGTGCTGGTGACGGTGGGGCCGGGGGGCCTGTGGTTGGTGCTGTTTGTTTTGATCCCAACCCTGGTCATGCTGGTGGCCTCGCTGATGAGCCGGGGAAGCCTGGGCCAGTTGGTGCCGCCCCTGGGCCTTCACAATTACGTGCGCTTTTTTTCTGACCCGCTTTTCATCGAGATCATCGGGCGTAGCCTCTGGATCGGCTTCTGGTCAACCGTCTTGATCATGCTGCTGGGCTACCCGCTGGCCTTTTACATTGCCCAAAGCCGCTACAAAGAGGTGCTGCTGCTGCTGGTGGTTATCCCCTTCTTCACCAACTTTCTGATCCGGGTTTACGCCTGGATTGTGATATTTCAGAAAGAAGGCCTTTTGAACGGGGTTATCACGGCTTTGGGTCTGCCGCCTGCCGAGCTGCTGCCCTCTACCTTTGCGGTGTATGTAGCCACTGTGTACACCTACCTGCCCTTTTTCGTGCTACCGCTCTATGCGGCTGTTGAGCGCATCGATTGGAGCCAGCTCGAGGCTGCCTACGACCTGGGGGCCCGGCCCATCCGGGCCTTTTGGGAGGCCGTCTTCCCCCAGACGGTGCCGGGTTTGTTTGCCGGCTTCTTGCTGGTGTTCATCCCGGCGGTGGGCACCTTCGTCATTGCCGACCTGCTGGGCGGGGGCAAGGTGACCCTGGTGGGCAACCTGATTCAGCTCCAGTTTGGTTCCGCGCAGAACTGGGCTTTTGGTAGCGCGGTCAGTATGGTGCTTATGGCCATGGTGCTGCTGGGTTTGTGGCTTTACGCGCGAACCCAGGGCGAGAAAGGACTGGACAAGCTGGTATGAAACGCTGGCTGGCTGTGCACGCCTGGTTGGTTTTCGCCTTTTTGTACCTGCCCATAGCGGTGATTGTGGCGCTTTCCTTCAACCAAAGCCGTTTTGGGGTGCGCTTTACTGGCTTTACCTTCGACTGGTATATCCGCCTGTTCAACAACGAAAGAATCCTCGAGTACCTCACCAACACCCTGATTGTGGCGGTGGTCTCCACCGCGGTCTCGACCATCCTGGGAACCTTGCTGGCGGTGGGGTTGGTGCGCTACCGGTTCCGCTGGCAAAACGCCCTGCGCTACTTGCTGTATGTGCCGGTGGTGGTGCCGGATGTGGTGATGGGTATCTCGCTGCTTTTGCTGTTTGATGTGGTGCGCGATGCCATTGGCTGGCCCCGCTTGTCCTTGTTTACCATCATCCTGGCGCACATCAGTTTTCAGATCGCCTACGTGACCCTGGTGGTACGGGCGCGGTTGATGCTGCTTGACCCCACCCTGGAGGAAGCCGCTAAAGACCTGGGGGCCACCCCCTGGCTGACCTTTCGCGAGGTCACACTGCCCCTGATCATGCCGGGGGTGATCTCCGGGGCTTTGCTGGCGTTCAGCCTGTCCCTTGACGACTTTGTGGTAACCTTTTTCACTGCTGGCCCGGGTTCCACCACCCTGCCGCTGTACATTTACTCCTCGGTTAAGCTGGGGATAAGCCCAGAAATTCATGCGCTCTCTACCTTGATGGTAGGGATTACAATTCTGGTGCTGTTGCTGGGGACACTGTTCTGGAAACAACGCGCATAATGGTAGAGGGAGGTTGAGCGTGAACAGAGTGTGGGTAATTGCTTTGCTGGGATTGTTGATCGCCGGTTGTGGGCAGCAGAAGCAAGAGCTGCGCCTGTTGAACTGGTCGGATTACATGCCCAAGGAGGTGCTTGAAGAGTTCGAAAAGCGTGAGGGCATCAAGGTGGTGGAGGACACCTACGACTCCCCCGAGGCCATGCTTTCCAAGCTGCAAGCAGGGGGCGATGCCGAGTACGATGTGCTGATTACCGCCGACTACACGGTGGGATCGCTGGCTCGAGCCGGTAGCCTACAGGAACTCGACAAGAGCAAAATTCCCAACCTGCAGAACCTCGACCCCCAATTCGCCAATCCAGCCTTCGATCCGGGGGCCCGGTACAGCGTGGTGTACCAGTGGGGCACCACCGGGCTGGCCTACCGCGAAGATCTGGTGAGCGGGCCGGTGGAAAGCTGGGCGGTTATCTTTGATCCGGCCAAGCAAGTGGGGTCTTTCCTACTGCTGGACGAGATGCGCGAGATGATGGGGGCGGCTCTCAAATACCAGGGGGAGTCGGTTAACACCACCGACCCGGAGAAGCTCGCCAAGGTGCAGGAGCTTCTGCTCGAGGCCAAGCGGCGCTCGCAGGGCTTTGCCGGTGGAACCAGCATCCGCGACCGCCTGATTGCGGGTGACATTGCCGTGGGGCCTGCCTACTCGGGGGATATTCTGGCGGCCCAGGCCGAGAACCCCCAGCTCAAATATGTGATTCCCGTTGAAGGGGCCACCCTCTGGACGGACAACCTGGTGGTGCTCAAGAAGAGCCCCAACCACGAGCTGGCCTATAAGTTCATCAACTTCCTGCTGGAACCCGAGATCGCCGCGCAGATCTCCAACTCGATTGGCTATGCCACACCGGTGGCAGCGGCGATGGATCAGATTGAAGAAAAGGACAACCCCATCATCTACCCCAGCGAGGAGATAAGGGCCCGCCTCGAGCTGCTCGCCGACCTGGGCGATCAGGCCGATGCCTTCAACAAGGTGTGGGCCGAGGTGAAATCCCGTTAGCGGTGGGGCTGAGCACTGGATTGCCTTGAGCTTGGCTTAACCTAAGGGCCGCCAGGACGCAAACTTACTTTTGCTGGGCAGCGTGGGGCTATACTCGAGGTGTGAGATACCTCTTTGGGCTTCTAGCCGTCCTCAGCCTGGCGCTGGCCCAGTCGGGCCCCCAGCTTTACCAGCAGAACTGTGCGTTTTGCCACGGTGACAACGGGCAGGGGCGCCCGGGCGCCTTCCCGCCCCTGGCGGCCCACGCCACCGAGCTGGCAAAAACCCCCGAGGGCCGGGCCCACCTGATTAATGTGATGCTGTTTGGCATGCAGGGCCCGGTGCGGGTCAGAGGCAGTACCTACAACGGTGTGATGCCAGCTTTTGGCCAGCTATCCGACGAGCAAATTGCCAGCATACTCAACTACATCCTGAACGCCTGGGGGAACGACAAACTGCTGCCGCGCGACCACCGGCCTATCACCGCAGCGGAGGTGCGCAGCGCCCGCAATGCGACCAGCCGCCCAACCCCTCAACAAATAGGTGACCTGCGCTCACGTATCAATGTTCCGTAAAAAAGCTCGAGGTCTGGGCCGAGGAGGTGTTGAATGCAACGATTGTTAGCGGTGTTGATGCTGATGCTATTGCCGGTTTTTGCGCAAAATGGCGCGGCTTTGTACCAGCAGTGCCAGGGCTGCCACCAACCCAATGGCGCGGGCATCCCCGGGGTGTTTCCCCCGTTGGCCGGGCATGTTCCGGAGATTTTAGCGGCCAAAGGGGGCCGAACCTGGCTTATCCAGCTCCTGCTCTGGGGCATGAGTGGTGAGATCAGCGTAAAAGGGCGCAAGTACAACGGGGTCATGCCGGGTTACCGACAGCTAAGCGACGCTGAGCTGGCAGCCTTGCTTAACCACATCTCTACCCAGTGGGGCAACAAGCTGCCGCCGGGCCAGAGACCATTCACCGCCGACGAAGTGAAGGCCCAGCGGGCCAAAACCCTGACCTCGGCCCAGGTTCACCAAGCCCGCAAAGCCCTGGGCTTGCAATGACCCGATTGTGGCTGCATCGGAAACCCCGGGTTTGACAGCCCCGGTATGGCCTTGCGTAGGCTGTAGGGGTGAGTGCGGCAGCAGTCCACAGGCTCTCAACCTCCGACTGGGCGGTTTTGGCTGCTTTGCTGGAGCAGCCAGCGCATGGCTTCCGCATTGCGGCGCTGTTTGCTCCCAACGGTGAGCTGGGGGAGATCTGGCGTATCCAGCGCACGCAGGTTTACAGGGCTTTAGCGCACCTCGAGGCCCGCGGGCTGATTGAGGCCATCCGGCAGGAGGAGGGCGAGGCCGGGCCACCCCGAACGCTCTACAGGGCCACCCTTGCGGGCCAGGAAGCCGCGCGCTGGTGGCTGCACACCCCGGTAACGCGCCTGCGCCATGGCCGCTCGGATCTGCGGTTGAAGATCGCTTTTTTGCTGCGCTTGGAGCACGACCTCGAGCCGCTGTTGAGGGCCCAGGAAGGGGTTTTTGAAGCCATCCTCGAGGATTTGCAGCAGCGCCTTCAAACGGCCCAACGCATCCAACTGGTAGCCATCCTGTGGCGCATAGAGATGGCCAGGGCCAGCCTGGGGTTTATCCAGCAACTCCTGGCACAACGACAGGCCTTGTCTAAATAAGCCGGGGCCCATATAGTTACACTGTAACTAATAAGGAGGCCCAGATGATTCGTTGGCTGTGCTTGGGGTTGTGGTTGCTGGGGCTTGGCCTGGCGCAAAACACGGTGCGGGTGGTGGCGGCGGCTGACCTCCAGTATGCCTTGACCGAGATCGCGCAGCGCTTTGAACTCAGGAATTCGGGTCTGCGGGTCGAGCTTACCTTTGGTTCCTCGGGCAAACTCTATACCCAATTGATGCAGGGGTTGCCGGCCGATATGTTTTTCTCGGCGGATGAAGCCTTCCCGATGCAGCTACAGCAGGCCGGGCGTGTGGAGCCGGGCACTTTGCGCCTGTACGCGGTGGGTCGTCTGGTAATTTGGGCCTCCAATGCTCTGGTTCAGCAAGGGCTGGATCCTCGGCGGCTTGGGCCGCGTATACTGCTCGACCCTCGGATTACCCAACTGGCCATCGCCAACCCGATGCACGCCCCGTATGGCCGCGCGGGGGTGACGCTTCTGGAGCACTTTGGCCTGCTGCGTTCAACCCGCCCGGTAAGGTGGGAGGAGATGACTGGCGGCATTGCGGCCTACTACGACCTGGGCTTTTTGCGGCGGGGCAAGGCCGGCTTTGAATTTGTTTACGGCGAGAACATCTCCCAGACCGCCCAGCTGGCCCTGACCAGCACCAACATTGGCCTGGTGGCCCTGTCCCTCGCCAAGAGCGAGGCCATGGAGCGTGCAGGTGTGTACTGGCTGGCCCCTTTGAGCAGCCATCTACGCCTTAACCAAACCTACGTAATTCTGCGCGGCCAGAACCGCCCGGAGGTTCAGCGTTTTTACGAGTACATGGGCACGGCCGAGGCCCACCAGGTGTTGCGCAAATATGGGTTTTTGCTGCCAGGAGAGAAGCCAGCCCCATGAACGACCCTGTGTTCTGGCAGACCCTGCGATTAACCCTCGAGGTCGGCCTGGTCAGCACCCTGATTCTGCTTTTTGTAGGGCTGCCGCTGGGCTGGGTGCTGGCCCACAAGCGCTTCTGGGGTAAGCGGGTGCTGGAATCGATCGTGCTGCTGCCCCTCACCCTGCCGCCCACGGTGCTGGGGTTTTACCTGCTGTTGCTCCTGGGGCAGAACGGCCCTTTGGCGCAGTTTTTGGGCGTGAGCTGGGCTTTTCGCTTCGAGGGGCTGGTGGTGGGCTCGGTGCTGTTTAGCCTGCCCTTTGCCCTGAACGGCTACCGCGAGGCTTTTCGCAGCCTGGATCTGGACTTGGTTCAGACCGCGCGAACGCTGGGGGCGGGCTGGCGGCGGGTCTGGCTCGAGGTTATCCTGCCCATCACCTGGCCGGGAATCCTGTCGGGCTCCATTCTGGCTTTTGCCCACATCCTGGGCGAGTTTGGGGTGGTGCTGATGGTGGGGGGCAGCCTTCCCGGCAAAACCCAGATGGTGAGCATTTACATCTACGATCAGGTACAGGCCCTGCAGTTTGGGCGGGCCGCCGAGGCCTCGGGGGTCTTGCTTTTGGTGAGCTTTGCCCTGGTGTACCTGGTGCGAACCCTGGAGGACGTGTGGAGATCGCGTATGCCCTCGAGCACCCGGTAAAGCTCGAGCTCAGCCTGCAGGTGCGGGGCTTTACGGTACTGCTGGGCGAGAGCGGGGTGGGGAAGACCAGCCTGCTCAAGGCCATCGCCGGCCTGATTCCGGCCAGGGGCCAGCCCTTTGCCGGGCTGCGGGCCGAGGCGCGAAGGGTGGGCTACCTGCCCCAGCATCTGGCCCTGTTTCCCCACCTGCGGGCCTGGCAGAACGTGGCCTTTCCGCTGGCCCACCTGCCCCCTCCGGCCCGCAAAAAGAAGGCCCTGGCCTACCTCGAGCTGATGGGCATGGCCGAACTGGCCGAGCGCTTCCCCCGCCAGATGTCCGGTGGGCAGCAGCAGCGGGTGGCCCTGGCCCGGGCCCTGGCCCGCGAGCCCCAGATTCTATTGCTGGATGAGCCCACCAGTGCCCTGGATGCGGCGACCCGGGAGGAGGTTTTTGCAGGGGTGCTGGAGCGCCTTAGATCGCTGCAGATACCCACCCTGGCGGCCTCGCACGACCACTGGCTGGCCCAGCGGGCCGACTGGGTGGCCGTGTTGACCAAAGCAGGGCTGGCCCAGCAGGGAACCTCCGAAGAGATATTTGCCCGTCCTGCGAGCCTCGAGGTGGCCCGGCTGGTGGGCTTTCGTAACCTTCTGGAGGGCACGGTTCTGGCTGTGGATGGCGCATGGGTGCAGGTGCAAACCCCCCTGGGCATCCTCAAAGCCCCCTGCCGAAACGGCATTTCAGTTGGGCAGCGGGTGATGCTGGGGGTTCGCCCGGAGGAAGTTTTTACCCAGGACGGCCCTGAAAACCGCATCCGAGGCCAGGTACGGAACCTGCGCGCGCAGGGTTTGCGGGTGCGGGGCGAGCTGATGGTGGGCGCGGTGGGCCTGGACTTCTTCCTGCCGCGCTACAAACAGGCCCAGCTCGAGCTTGCCGAAGGCCAGTGGCTCGAGGTGGCCCTCGAGCCCCGCTTTTTGCACCTGATACCTCTTGCCTAAGACTGTTTTTGCTCGGGTTTGCTCTCTTCGGGTTTTTTCTCGTCCTCGCTCAACCCTTTGCGGAACTCCCGGGCCGACTGGCCCAGACCTCGAGCCAGCTCGGGCAGCTTGCGTGCGCCAAACAACAAAACCACGATCAACAGGATGATGATGAGTTCGGTGGGGCCTAAAGGCATGGTCTTCCTCCTTGGTTCCAGTATACGCCGACCGCTACTGGCCTAACTGTAAAGCCAAGAGGTAACAGGAGTGTGAAAACCGCTTATACCTCGCTGTAGCGGTCGCGGTGGATGAGCAGGGCCAGCCCCAGCCCCAGATACACCATAATCAGGCTGCTGCCACCTTTGGAAATGAGCGGCAGGGTCAGGCCGGTGACCGGGGCCAGGCCCAGCGTGACCGCGATGTTGACCACCACCTGGAAAGCCAGCATGGAGAGCACCCCCACGATGATGAGGCGATCCTCCAGGCGCACGCACTCCAGCGCCATGCGGCCCAGCCGGAAAAAGAGCAAAGCGTACAGCACCATGAGGGTGGACGCACCCACAAAGCCCCACTCCTCGGCCAGCACAGCGTAGATGAAGTCGGTCTGGCGCTCGGGCACGAACCCCAACTGGGTCTGGGTGCCGGCCCCAAAGCCCTTGCCCATCAGGCCCCCCGAGCCGATGGCGATGGTGGACTGGATCTGCTGGAAGCCCTTGCCCTTGGGGTCTTTGGACAGGTCGAACAGAATTTCCACCCGATCCCGCTGGTACTGGTTAAGGTTGGGCCAGATCACTGTGGGCACCAGCACCGCCACCGTCAGGAGCCCCAGCACGATATGGATGGTGGGCATGCCCCGCACAAACAGCATCCCCAGCAGCCCCGCGATGAGCACCAGGGTGCCCCCCAGGTCGGGCTGGATGAATACCAGACCCAGAATGGGGGCTGCTAGCAAAGCCGGTAGCGCATAATCCAGCCAGCGCTCCAGCGGGCGGGCCGCCAGCACTTTAGCCAATACCAGGATCAGGCCAATTTTGGCCAGCTCGAGCGGTTGAAAACTGACCGGGCCCAGGTCGAACCAGGCCTTGGCCCCGTTAATCTCGCGCCCAACCAGCAAAACCAGCACCAGCAAAACCAACGACGTCGCATACAGTGGAAAGGCCCAGGAAAGCACCTGGCGGCGGGAAAACAACTGCACCAGCAGGCCCACCGATAGGGCGATGGGGAAGGCCAGCATCTGCTGTAGCCAGACCCCGCGGCTGGGCGCTGCGCTGTAGAGGGTGACCAGGCCAATCAGATTAATCAGCAAAACCAGGCCAACCAGCACCCAGTCGTAAGCGAAAACCGGCACCCTGCGCAGCGTCACCCCAACAGTCTATAAAGCCAGGGTGAGATTTGTCAGTCCGGCCAGGTGTCCACAAACCGTGCTAAACTTCGTAACGGAGGATATTGAACCATGGACGAGATCATCACGGTGGGTGCGGCTGTGGTTATCGTGCTGCTGCTCTTGATGTTCATATTTTTGGTCAAGGACAAGGGCCTGCCCAACAAGGACCACTAGGCCGTGGGCGCTTTGCGAGGCCACCCCCGTGGGGGTGGTTTATGTTTTGCGCGGGGGGCTGTTTTTGCTGGGGTTCAGTACCTTACGGATTTACGTTAGTGGGTCAAAATGCCGTAATATATCGGCAGGAGGCAGTTATGCGTGAGGTGTGGGTGGTTTCGGCGGTGCGCACCCCGATTGGGCGGTTTGGCGGCGCGCTCAAAGACTTTTCGCCGGTAGACCTGGGGGGGCACGTGATGAAGGCGGCGCTCGAGCAGGCCGGACTGAGCGGGGCCGAACTCGACCTATTTGTGTTTGGTCAGGTGTTGCGGGCCGGACACGGCCAGCTACCGCCCCGCCAGGCGGCCTTTAAGGCCGGCATTCCCAACACCGTGGACGGCTACGCGGTGGACATGGTGTGCGCTTCGGGGATGCAGGCTGTGGCCAACGGTGCGCTGGCTATCAAAAATGGCGATGCCGAGCTGGTGCTGGCCGGCGGGATGGAGTCCATGACCCAGACCGGTTTTTACCTCTCGAGCCGGGCCCGCTGGGGCTACAAGTACCTGGCCGGGGCGCCCGAGCAACTGCAGGACATTTTGCAGCGCGACGGGCTCTCCGACCCCTTCACCGGTGAGGCCATGGGCGACCAGACCGAGCGCCTGGCGGCGGAGTTTGGGGTGACCCGACCCGAGCTGGACGAGGTGGCCCTGGAGTCGCACCGACGGGCCGCCAGGGCCCAGGAGGCCTGCTACTTTAGCCGGGAGATGGTGCCCCTCGAGGTCAAGACCCGCAAGGGGCTCGAGCGGGTCGAGAAGGACGAAGGGGTGCGGCCCGAGACCACCCTCGAGTCGCTGGCGGCCCTGCGCCCGGCCTTCAAGAAAGATGGGGTGCTGACCGCGGGCAACGCCTCGCAGATTTCCGACGGGGCCTCGGCGCTGCTCCTGGCCAGCCCCGAAGCCGTACAGAAGCACGGCCTGAAGCCCATCGCCCGCATCCTGGGCAGCAGTTGGGCCGCCGGCGAGCCCTGGCGTTTCCCCGAAGCCCCCATTCCGGCGGTCAAAAAACTGCTGGAGAAGCTTCATATGAGCATTGCCGACTTCCACCTGTTCGAAAACAACGAGGCCTTTGCCCTCAACAACCTGCTCTTCAACCGCTTGCTGGGGGTGCCCATGGATCGCCTGAACGTGCACGGCGGGGCCATCGCCCTGGGCCACCCCATCGGGGCCTCGGGGGCGCGCATCCTGACCACCCTGATTCACGCCCTGCACACCCACCGCCAGGAGCGCGGCCTGGCGGCCATCTGCCACGGCACCGGCGGCTCCACGGCCATGGCGGTGGAGGCTGTGGGCTAGGCGTTATCATCAGAGTGACTCGAGCCCATTGAAGCCATCGCGCATTGGTGAGCCCAGCATCTAAGAGAAGCCGGCTCGAGCCAGGGAGGAAGACACCCCCAAACCCGACCCAAAAACCTGGGTCGAGGAAATTCAGGTGCAGGGCAGCGAGCTCGTAAGCAAAATTCAGGAGCTATTGCGCGATGCTACCGCCACGCGGGTGACCATCTGCAAGCCCAACGGCGAGGAACTCTTATCGCTGCTGCTCACCGTGGGCGTGCTGGTGGGCGGTTTGCTGACCCTGGCCGCCCCGCGGCCTGATTGCCCAGTTCAAGCTCAAGGTTGAGCGCAACGCCGAGGGGCAGCTCGAGGTGTGGACGCTTGAACAAGAAGCCAAGACCGGCTTCCCCGATCAACCGACCTAGAACGGTGCCTTCAAGAAACCCAGGCCGGGAGCAGGTCTTCCAGGCTCACCTCCTCGATGCTCCAGCTCGAGTCGGTCACCCGGTACTCGGCCTGGGCCGCGATGAAGTCGGCGGCCTCGCGCAGCACGGTCTCGACCCAGACGCTGTCGTAGCCGATCAGGCTGAAACCCACCACCTCCCAGCCATGCTCGTCCTGCCCGGCCAGGCGGGCCGCCGAGACCGGAAAGCGCGCGCGCAGCCGCTCGATGGTGGGTTTGACCAGGGCCCGCTTCTCTTTGAGGCTTTTGACCCAGGGCATTTCCAGGCGCGCGGTGTAGAGGCCCAGGTAGGCTTTCATATCCAGATTCTGCCACACCCTCGAGCCGGCGGGCTAAATTTCTTCACGAGGCATCCAGTGCCAGACGCTCCGCACCGCTGTACACGTTGAAGCTATCCCGCAAGAAGCCAATCAGGGTGAGGTTGAAGGCCTGGGCCAGCTCCACCGCCAGGCTGCTGGGGGCCGAGATGGCGCACAGTACGGGAACGCCCGCGGCCAGGGCTTTTTGCACCAGTTCGTAGCTGGCCCGCCCGCTGACCAGCACCATCTGCTCGGAGAGGGGCAGGCGGTTTTCCAGCAGGGCCCAGCCCAGCAGTTTGTCCAGGGCGTTGTGGCGGCCCACGTCCTCGCGCAGGGCCAGAAGGTGGCCTGCTCGATCGAACAAAGCGGCGGCGTGCAGCCCCCCGGTCTGAGCAAAGAGGGTTTGCTGGGCGCGGAGCTGCTTGGGTAGCTGGGTAATTACCTGGCTCGAGACCCGCCCGCTCGAGTCCAGCGGTGCGTAGCGGCGCTGTAAGTTCTCCAGGCTGGCTTTTCCGCACACCCCACAGGCCGAGTTGGTGTAGAAGTGGCGCTCCAGTGGGGCCAGATCGGGCAGGGTGGCCGCGTTCAGCTCGACGTTCACGATGTTGTACTGCTGGGGCTCGCTGGGGTCGGTGCAGTAGGCGATGCGCCGAATTTCCTCCCGGCGGCGAACCAGCCCTTCGGAGAGCAGGAACCCTGCGGCCAGCTCGAAGTCGTGGCCGGGAGTGCGCATGGTGATGGCGACGGTTTTCCCGTGGGTTTGCGCAGCCAGCAGCCGGATTTCCAGCGGCTCCTCGGTGGCGACCAGGTCAAACCGGGCCGAGGCCTGGCCCTGCTCAATCCGCAGCAGCCGGGTTCGGATGCGGGCTTTGGGGCGGTGGTTGGGTGTGGATATAGACATACGCCTCTTTGTAGGCCGGAATTTTGGCCTGGCTCGAGCGCAGCCTGGGGTCAATCAAGGCGTTGCCCTCAGGCCAGTGCACCTGGAGGCTGCCGGGCCGCACCTCGGCCGCGAAGACCCGGCCCGCCAGGGTGCCAAAAGGGTTGTGCAACCAGACCGGCTGGCCGGGCTTCAACCCCAGCCTTTCCAGGTCACTCGGGTTCATAAAAACGGCCTCGCGGGGGGCGCCGTTGATGGGGTCGGTGGCCTCGTGCACCATGCTGTTGAACTGCTTGCCGCGTCGGGTAACCAGGCGAAAAGCGCCCTCGGGCACGCTGCTTTGGGGTAGGGCCACCGGCAGGAAGCGGGCCCGCCCGCTGGGGGTGGGGCAGACCCCGCCGGGGCAGAGGTGGGGGCCTCCGTACTGGAAGGCGTCGCCCCGGGCCTTTAGGTGCTGGATGCCGTCGTAGAGGGGGACGACCCGGGCAATCTCGGCCCGCACCGCGGCGGTATCGGCAAAGCGCACCTTTTCGGCCAGCTCGGGCCTGCACATGCGGGCCACCACCTCCTGGAAGACCTGCCCCTCCCAGCGGGCCTCGGGCAGGCGGGGGCCGGGGATCTCGGGGCTGAAGACCACCCGGCGTTCGGTGGTGGTCTCGGTGCAGCCGCCCGGAATCTCGTAGCGGGTGGTGGCGGGGAGCAGAATCACCTCCTCGGCGGGCTCGACCAGCATCTGTGAGGAAAGCACGATGTCCTGGTGCACCCGCAGCGGCACCTGGGCCAGGTGGGCCTCGGCCTGGGCCGGGCTGGGCAGGGTCTCGAGGAAGTTGCCCCCCACGCTCCACAGCACCTCGAGGCCCCCCTCGAGCATCTCCGTCACGGTCAGGCCCGGCTGGCTGGGCACCGCAAAGCCCCAGGCTTTTTCCAGGGCCGCGGCGGTTTCGGGATTAATCGGCAGGCCCCCGGGAAATACCGTGGCATAGGCCCCCATCTCGGCCCCGCCCTGCACGCCCGAATGCCCGCGGATGGGCATCAGGCCGCAACCTTCGCGCCCCAGGTAGCCCCGCGCCAGGCCCAGGTTGATGATGCTCTGCACGCTCTCCTCGCCCGAGCGGTGCTGGGTGATGCCCATGCTCCAGACCAGCACGGCCCTTTCGGCCTTGGCAAGCAGCAGGGCGAACTCGAGTATCTCGGCTCTGGAGAGCCCGCTCAGGCCCTCGAGCGTCTCCCAGGGGGTTTGTTTGAGCTGATCGGCCAGCGCCTCAAAGCCCTCGGTGTGCTCGGCAATAAAGGCCTGGTTGAGCCAGCCCTGCTCTATCAGGTGCTTGAGGGTTCCGGTGATAAAGGCGCTGTCACCCCCCGGCTGTACCTGGAAGAAGCGGTCGGTGATCTTGGTGCCAAAGAGCGCACTCTCGGGGTCGGAGGGAATCCAGTAGTGCCGCATGGCCGGTTCCAGGTAGGGGTTGACGCAGACCACCTGGGTTCCGGCTTTTTTGGCGTAGTACAGGTACTTCATCATCACCGGCTGATTAACCGCCGGGTTGGAACCGAAAAACACCACTAGATCGGTGCCGATCAGGTCGCGGTAGCTGCAGGTGGTGGCGGCCACCCCCAGCGCGGCCTTGAGGGCCACGGTGCTGGGACTGTGGCAGATGCGGGCCGCGTTGTCGATGTTGTTGCTGCCCAGGGCCCGCACCGCTTTCTGCACCACGTAGTAGGTCTCGTTGGGGGTGCCCCGGCTGGTGAGGTAAAAGCCCATCTTCTCGGGAGGGGTTTTGCAGAGCCTCCAGGCGATGCGGTCGAGGGCCTCGTCCCAGCTGATCCGGGTGAACCCCGCTTCCCCCCGGCGGCGGCGCATGGGGTAGGGGAGGCGGCCCAGTGCCCGCAGCTCGGCGGAGCTTCTGGACTTGAGGTCTTCCACATTCCGCAAAACTTCCGCCTTCAGAGGCCCCATGGTGTTGAGCCGCAGCAGGCGCAGCCGGATGTTGCAGAGGTGGATGCCCTTAATCGTCCAGTCCCTCAGGCCGCTGGTGCCCAGGGCGCAGCCGTCGCAGACCCCATCGCGCAGGATGCGCCAGGCGTACTCGAGGTTGTCGGCGTTCTCGCCGATGGCCCGGAAGACCTCGAGGAAGTTGTTGGGCTTTTGCAGCCCCAGCCCAAACGGCCGCAGGCTCACCCAGGTTTCGGGGCTCCACCCTTTTTTCACCGGCTTGAGTGCCACCGCTTACCTCCGCTGAACGCCCCTATTCTAAGGCCAGATCGGGGCGCGGGTGTGTGAGCGCGGGGTTGTCCTCAAAACTTAGCCAATTGCCCTGCCAATCGAAATACTCCAGCGCCCCCAGCCGTTTTTTGTAGTCGTACTCGGAAGGTTCCAGGTAGGCGTAGCCGGGGTAGTAGTAGGCCTTGCCCCAGGCCCTCGAGAGCAGAATCGAGTGCAGGATCATCAGGATGCCCAGGCTGCGCCTGGAGAGGTCGGGGTCGAAGCACTGGTAGACGCTCGAGGTGGCCTGGGCCCCCTCGTCCAGATAGCTGATGCCCACCAGACGGCCCTGGTGGTGCAGGGTCAGGCTGTGGCAGCGGCAGGGGATATGGGCCGGATGCCGCGAGATGAAGTTGTAAATGCTTTTGGGGATGCTGTGGGAAAAGCGGGTTTTGTGCCGGGCAAAAAGCGCCTCCACCTGGGCGTTCACAAAGGCCGGCTGTAGCTTTACCTGGATGTCCTGGTTCTTCTTGAGCACCCGCTGCTGGCTTCGACGCAGGACAAACCCGGCCAGCCGCACCCGCAGGGGCAGCACGGTGTGGCTTCCAGTTTGACTGTAACGAAAAAAGTACTCCCCGAAGTGGCGCCAGCCCTCGGCCCAGAGCCGATCCATGGTCTTGGGCTCGACCTCAGCGGCCAGAAAATACTCATTCAGGTAAGGCACCATCGCTGGATGAGCCTACCATTCAGGTATGCTTCCGAGGGCCCTACACCGACTGGAGGTGGGCATGAAACAGCGGGTCGAAGATGTGGGGCTTTTCCATGTGGGGCGAGTGGCCGGTGTCCGGGATCACCTCTTCGCGGAAGGAGCCGCCGTTGGCCCGGTACTGCTCGAGCACATAACGGGTCTGCCCCACCATCGGCTGCGGGGGGTGCACCTCGTCGCCCGGCCAGCCGGGCACCACCCCCAGCTTGCCCAGGGTGCCCATGTTGAAGAGGCTCATATCCCCCACAATCGGGTCGTCGGAACCGCGCACCCAGAGGATGGGCGGCTTGGTGGGGGCCGTGAGCATTCTTTGCACGCTATCCCCCACGTACTTGGGCGAGATGGCGTTGGCCGGCCCCCACTTTCCAGGGGCAACCCCCGGCCAGTGGGGTGAAGGCACAGCGTCGCCGGGATACTTGTTGGGTCCGATTTTCTCCGAGAGCACGCCCGAGAGCAGGGCCTCCTCGCGGGGATGCCGGAAGGGCGGCTTCCAGTAGAAGCTGTTCATAACGTTGCGGGGGGCGGCCTGAAACTCGCTGCCCCGGTAGCCCTCGGCAATCAGCCGGGCGAACTCGGGGTTGACGATGCCCGCTCCCGAGCCGGCAAAGTCCGGGGCGCAGGGGGTTCCCTGGATATCCTTGGTGCCGCCAAAGCCAAAAGGGGAGCCGGGCGCGATGACGGTGGCGGTGAGGATGCGCTCGGGGGCGGCTGCCAGCATGGCCCAGACCACACTACCCCCCAGCGAATGCCCGGCCACGTGAAAGCGGGCATAGCCCATTACATCCATCAGGTCGAGCAGGTCGTTCACCCAGTCCATGCAGCCGCGGGTGGCGTCAATCAGCTTGTCCTCGGTGTCGCCATAGCCGCGCAGGTCGGGCGCGATGGCACGGTAGCCAAGGGGCAGGGCCAGCATGGTTTCTTCCCAGAAGGTGCTGCTGCTGGCGTTGCCGTGAATCAGGAGCACCGGCACCCCGTCGGAGGGGCCCCGCAGCAGCACGTGCATCTTGAGGCGAGGGGTCTCGATCATGGTGGAAACCAGGCCTGGCAAGGTTGGGATGGAACCCATAGCACACTCCTTCAGAGTTAGATATGCCGCCATGTTACCCGGTTGCTGTTACAAACCTGTTACCCATGGTGAGATGGAACAATCGAGTCCGGTGAAACTGGGTATCCTTTGGGGTATGTGGGATCTGGTGATTGTGGGGGCTGGGCCAGTGGGGCTGGCTGCTGCCATCGAGGCCAAGCGGGTGGGGCTGCGAGCGGTGGTACTGGAAAAGGGCACCATCGTGCACACCCTGTACCGCTGGCCCAGGGAGACGGTCTTTTTTAGTGAGGCCAGGAACATCGAAATCGGGGGGCACCCTTTCCCCTCGCTCTCGGCCAAGCCCACCCGCCGCGAGGCCTTGCAGTATTACCGCCGGGTGGCCGAAAACGAAGGGCTGGACATCCGCACCTACACCGAGGTGACCGACCTGTACCCCGAGCTGGGGCATTTCAGGGTGAGCTACCGCGACCGCGATGGGGAGGGGGAGCTGAAGAGCCGCTTTGTGCTGGTGGCGACGGGCTACTACGACAACCCCAACCGCCTGGGGGTGCCAGGGGAGGATCTACCCCACGTGCGCTACGGCCTGGACGAGACCCTGCCCTACTGGAACCAGCGGGTGGTGGTGGTAGGGGGTTCCAACAGCGCGGTGGAGGCGGCCCTCGAGCTCTACCGCGGCGGGGCCAGGGTCACGGTGGTTCACCACGGGCCTGAGATTCGGCCCAGGGTCAAGTACTGGCTCAAACCCGACTTCGAGAACCGGGTGCGGGAGGGTTCCATCCAGCTTTTGCTCAATACCAAGGTGCGGGAGATTGCCCCGCGGGCGGTGTGGGTGGAGACCTCGAGCGGGCAAGGCTTCCAGAGCATTCCCTGTGATTTCGTGCTTATTCACATCGGTTACAGAGCCGTGGATGGGCTATTGCGCCGGGCCGGGGTGGCCTACCAGGGCGACGCGCCGGTGCTCAGCGAGGCTTACGAGACCAGCCTCGAGGGCCTCTTTGTGGCCGGAAGCGCGGGGTACGGGGCTGATACCCGCACGGTATTTATTGAGAACGGCCGGGAGCACGCCAGAAGGGCTGTGCAGGCCATGGCTGCGCGCTTGCAGACAGTGAGCGGCTCTGCGGTGTGAGCCTTGACACGGTATACCAAACACCCGTAAACTCTTTCACAAGATGCTACTGCCGAGCAGCCTAATCCTAACCGTGGTAGGCCTAGTAATTACCGGGCCTAGGGGGGATTTGGTCTAGCGAAGAGCCTATAAGCGCATCCTAAAGCCCCCCGAAGCCTCGGGGGGCGGTTCTTTGAGGAGAGAGGTATGAACGGAGCCGCCGCCATTCTGAAAGCCCTGGAGATGCAGGGAGTGGACACCATTTTTGGGCATCCGGGGGGCACCATTATGCCCACCTACGACGCCCTCTACGACTCGCCCATCCGCCACATCCTGGTGCGCCACGAGCAGGCCGGTGTACACGCCGCAACCGCCTATGCCCGGGCCTCGGGCCGGGTGGGGGTGTGCATGGCCACCTCGGGGCCGGGGGCCCTGAACCTGGTCACGGGTTTACAGGATGCCCTGATGGACTCCACGCCGGTGGTGGCCCTGACCGGCAACGTGCCCCAGCACCTGATTGGCACCGATGCCTTTCAGGAGGCCGACGTGGTGGGCATTACCCAGCCGGTCACCAAGCACAATTTCCAGGTGCGCAACGTCAACGACATTCCGCGGATAATTGCCGAGGCTTTCTACATCGCCTCGACCGGACGGCCCGGCCCGGTCTTGATCGATTTCCCTAAGGATGTACAGCAAGCCGAGTTTACCGGCAGCTTCGATGTGGAGATTAATCTGCCGGGCTACAAACCCACCTACAAGGGCCATCCCCGGCAGATCGAGCGGGCCCTCGAGGCCCTGCAAAAAGCCGAAAGACCCGTGCTGATGGTAGGCGGTGGGGCGCTGAATGCGGCGCCGGAGATTGTGGCCCTGGCCGAGAAAACCGGCATGCCGGTGATCCCGACCCTGATGGGGCTGGGGGTGTTCCCCGGAACCCACCCGCAGTGCCTGGGGATGCCGGGGATGCACGGCTCGGTGGCGGCCAACCGGGCCATCCACCACGCCGATACCATTCTGGCCATTGGCCTCCGCTTCGACGACCGGGTGACCGGCAAAGTCTCGCGCTTTGCACCCCACGCCCATACCGTTATTCATGTGGACATTGACCCCGCCGAGATCGGCAAGCTGGTCAAGACCACCATTCCGGTGGTGGGGGATGCCAAATGGGTGGCGGCGGAGCTGGTTAAGGGGGCCAAAAAGCTTCACCTGAGCAAGTGGTGGGCCCAGCTCGAGGACTGGAAGACCAAATACCCCTTTGCCTGGAAGCCCAAGCCCCACCTGCAAAGCCAGGAGGTGATCCAGGCCTTCTGGGAGGCCACCAAGGGCAAAGCCGTGGTAACCGCGGGGGTGGGCCAGCACCAGATGTTTACCGCGCAGTTTTATAAGTTCGACGCCCCGCGCTCCTGGATCAACTCCGGGGGCCTGGGCACCATGGGGGTGGGCCTGCCCTTTGCCATTGGGGCGGCGCTGGCCCGACCGGGCGAGCTGGTGATCGACTTTGATGGCGATGGCAGTTTCCAGATGACCCTGCAGGAGCTGGCCACCCTCAAGAAACACAACCTGAACGTCAAAATCGTGATTCTGAACAACGGCTTTTTGGGTATGGTGCGGCAGTGGCAAGACCTGTTCCATGCCAAGCGCTACAGCGAGGTCTACCTGGCCGACTCCAACCCCGACTTCGCCAAGCTGGCCGAGGCCTACGGCATCCGGGGCATCACCCTGACCGACAAGGCCAAGCTGCATGAGACCGTCAAGGAGGTGCTGGCCCACCCCGGCCCGGTGCTACTGGAAGCGCGGGTCTACCACGAGGAAGGGGTTTTCCCCATGATTCCCTCGGGGGGTGCGGCAGAGGACATGATTATCGAGAACCCGCGGGAGACCGTGGCGGGCGACTAAGCCCTGAATGGAGACTGTTCATGAGGCACTTGGTTTCGGTACTGGTACAGGACAACCCGGGCGTTTTGCAGCGTGTGGCTGGGCTGATTGCCCGTCGGGGCTTCAACATCGAGTCGCTGGCGGTGGGGCGCACCCATCAGCCGGGTCTGTCGCGCATCTCGCTGGTGGTTTCGGGCGACGATGCGGTCTTGGAGCAGGTGGAGAAGCAGCTCAACCGCCTGATTGAAGTTATTAAGGTAACCGATCACTCCGAGCCCCACGTGGAGCGCGAGCTGGCGCTGGTCAAGGTGAGCATCGCCGGCATGGAGGAGCGCCTCGAGGTCAAGGACATTGCCGAGGCCTTCCGGGCCCGCATCGTGGATGTGGCCAAAAAGTCCATCATCTTCGAGCTCACCGGCGACTCCACCAAGGTCAACAACTTTGTCGAGGCCATGCGGCCTTACGGCTTGCTCGAGGTCATGCGCACCGGCGCGGTGGGGATGTCCCGCGGCGAGCAGGTGCTCAAGGTACGCGAGAAGAAGGCGGTCTAGGATGGGCGACGGCCCATCTTTTGTTTTTTGTGAAGACGTCGGAGGGGCGGCCCTTCGACCTTCGATGAGGAGAAAAGAATGAAGATTTACTACGACCAGGACGCAGACATCGGCTTTATCAAAGACAAGACTGTGGCCATTCTGGGCTTTGGCTCGCAGGGCCATGCCCACGCCCTTAACCTGCGGGACTCCGGCATCAAGGTGGTGGTGGGGCTGCGCCCCGGCAGCCGCAACGAGGAGAAGGCCCGTAAAGCGGGGCTCGAGGTGCTTCCGGTAGGGGAGGCGGTGCGCAGGGCCGATGTGGTGATGATCCTGCTCCCGGACGAGACCCAGGGGGCCGTTTACAAGGCCGAGGTGGAACCCAACCTGAAGGAAGGGGCTGCCCTTGCCTTCGCCCACGGCTTCAACATCCATTTCGGCCAGATCAAGCCGCGCCGCGACCTGGACGTCTGGATGGTGGCCCCCAAAGGCCCCGGCCACCTGGTGCGCTCGGAGTACGAGAAAGGCTCGGGCGTGCCCTCGCTGGTGGCGGTCTACCAGGACGCCTCCGGGTCGGCCTTCCCCACGGCGCTGGCCTACGCCAAGGCCAACGGCGGCACCCGCGCCGGCACCATCGCCACCACCTTCAAGGACGAGACCGAGACCGACCTGTTCGGCGAGCAGACCGTGCTGTGCGGGGGCCTGACCCAGCTCATCGCCGCCGGTTTCGAGACCCTGGTGGAGGCCGGCTATCCCCCCGAGATGGCCTACTTTGAGTGCCTGCACGAGGTGAAGCTGATCGTGGACCTGATCTACGAGTCAGGCTTCGCCGGGATGCGCTACTCCATCTCCAACACCGCCGAGTACGGCGACTACACCCGCGGCCCCATGGTGATCAACCGCGAGGAGACCAAGGCCCGCATGCGCGAGGTGCTGCGCCAGATTCAGCAGGGCGAGTTTGCCCGCGAGTGGATGCTGGAAAACGTGGTGGGCCAGCCCACCCTGAACGCCAACCGCAACTACTGGAAAGACCACCCCATCGAGCAGGTGGGCCCCAAGCTGCGGGCCATGATGCCCTTCCTCAAGTCCAGGTTCACGAAGGAAGAGGTCGGTAGCTGACCCATGTCGGCAGAATGGGAGGTTGTATGCGGCACATCCGAATTTTCGATACCACCCTGCGGGACGGCGAGCAGAGCCCTGGTGTAGCCCTTTCCCTCCAGCAGAAGCTGGAAATCGCCCATGGGCTGGCCCGGCTCAACGTGGACATCATCGAGGCGGGCTTCCCGGTGAATGGGGCCAGCGAGTTCGAGTGTGTCTCGCGCATCGCCGCCGAGGTCAAGGGGCCGGTGATCTGCGCCCTGGCCCGCACCCACAAGCTCGACATCGAGCGGGCTGCGGCGGCCCTCGAGAAGGCCGAGAAAAAGCGCATCCACGTGTTTACCAGCGCCTCCAAGGTGCACCTGCAGTACATGCTGCGCAAGACCCCGGAGGAGATATTGGAAATTTCCGACGCCATGGTGCGCTACGCCCGGCAGTTCACCGACGACGTGGAGTTTAGCGCCCAGGACGTAATGCGGGCCGACTTCGACTTCGTCATGAAGCTCTACGAGACCGCCATCAACGCCGGGGCCACCACCATCAACATCCCCGACACCACCGGCTACGGCACCCCGCAGGAGTACGGGGCCCTCATCAAGCGCATCTACGACGAGGTGGTGCGGGGACGGGATGTGCACATCTCGGCCCACTGCCACGACGACCTGGGCATGGCCACCGCCAACAGCCTGGCCGCGGTGGAGAACGGGGCCACCCAGATCGAGTGCACCATCAACGGCATCGGGGAGCGGGCGGGCAACACCGCGCTGGAAGAGGTGGTAATGGCTTTGTACGTGCGCCGCGACCACTACAAGGCCCATACCCAGATCAACACCCGCGAGCTGTACCGCATGAGCCGGATGGTGGAGCGCTACACCGGCATGGTGGTGCAGCCCAACAAGGCCATCGTGGGGGACAACGCCTTCGCCCACGAGTCGGGCATCCACCAGGACGGGGTCATCAAGAACAAAGAGACCTACGAGATTATGAACGCCGAGCTGGTGGGCCGCCAGGCCGCGGTGCTGGTGCTGGGCAAGCACTCCGGGCGGGCCGCGGTCAAGAAAGCCCTGGCCGACCTGGGTTACAAGCTGGACGACACCCAGATTGGCGCGATTTTTGCCCGCTTCCGGGAGATTGTGGAGCGCAAAGGCCCCATCGAGACTGAGGAACTGCGGGCCCTGGTGGAGAGCGAGTCGGTCTCGACCCCGCACCTGTTCAACCTCGAGAAGCTCCAGTTCTTCTCCGGCTACGGCATGCTGCCCACCGCTACGATAAGCCTCGAGACCCCCAAAGGCGTGGTCACCACCACCGCGATTGGGGACGGGCCGGTGGACGCGGTGTATAAGGCCCTGTCCGAGGCCATCGGGTTCAAGCCCGAGCTCGAGCTGTACCGGGTGGAGTCGGTAACCGGGAGCACCGAGGCTTTGGGTGAGGTCACGGTCAAGCTCAAGTTGGGCGAGGTGATGGCCACCGGGCACGGCATCTCCCCGGACATCATCGAGGCTTCAGCGCGGGCCTACCTGGATGCCGCCAACAAGCTGGCCGCGGGGCAGTCGGCGCGGCATCCGAAGTCGCTCGAGGAAGTGCAGCGCTCGGGTTTGGGCAAATAACCATGATCGAAATCCTCGACACCACCCTCCGCGACGGCACCCAGGGCGAAGCAGTCAACCTGTCCTCGGACGACAAGATCGCCATCGCCAAGCGCCTGGCGGCTTTCGGGATTCCCCTCATCGAGGGGGGCTGGCCGGGCAGCAACCCCAAGGATGCCGAGTTCTTCGCCCGCATGAAGGGGGTAGACCTGGGGAATAGCCAGCTCTGCGCCTTTGGCTCCACCCGGCGCAAGGGGGTGCGGCCCGAGGACGACCCCTCGGTGCAGGCCATGCTGGCGGCGGCCACCCCGGTGGTTACGGTGGTGGCCAAAAGCTGGGACTTTCACGTGACCCACGCGCTCGAGGTCTCCCTGGAAGAAAACCTGCGCATGATCGAGGAGACCTACCGCTACCTGGTCTCCGAAGGCAGGCGGGTGATCCACGACGCCGAGCACTTCTTCGATGGCTTCAAGGCCAACCGGGGTTATGCCCTGGCTACGCTCGAGGCTGCCGTGCGGGGTGGGGCCGACACCCTATGCCTGTGCGATACCAACGGGGGCAGCCTGCCCGAAGAGGTCTTCGAGATCACCCAGGCCGTGCGCCAGGCTTTCCCCGGGGTGACCATTGGGATTCACCCCCACAACGACGCGGAGCTGGCGGTGGCCAACGCCCTGGCCGCGGTGCGGGCCGGGGCCACCCACGTGCAGGGCACCATTAACGGCTACGGCGAGCGCTGCGGCAACCTGAACCTGACCAGCGCCATCCCCAACCTGATGCTGAAGTACGGCCTGTCGCTCAAAGGGCTCACCCTCGAAAAACTCGCTGAGTTGCGCGAGGTCTCGCACTTTGTGGACGAGCGGGCCAACCTGGCCCCCAACATCCGCGCGCCCTACGTGGGGGATGCAGCCTTTGCCCACAAGGGGGGCATCCACGTCTCGGCGGTGCTCAAAGACCCCCGCACCTACGAACACGTGCCGCCCGAGATGGTAGGCAACAGCCGCCGGGTGCTGGTCTCCGACCTCTCGGGCCGAAGCAACCTGCTGGCCAAGCTGTCCGAATCGGGTGTGAATGTGCCCAAGGAGATGGCCGGGGCCTTGCTGGAAGAGGTCAAGCAGCTCGAGCACGCCGGCTACTCGTTTGAAGGGGCCGAGGCCAGCTTTTACCTGCTGGCCCATAAGCTGCGCGGCGGCCGCATGCCCTTCAGCGTGGAGGGCTTCACGGTGTTTGTGCACGTCAACGACGCCAACCCCGAGACCCCCACCTGGGCCGAGGCCACGGTGCGGGTTAAGGTGGGCGAGACCCTCCAGCACACCGCCGCCGAAAGCCAGCATGGGCCGGTCTCGGCGTTGGACAAAGCCTTCCGCAAGGCCATTGAGTCCTTTTACCCCGAGATTGCCGAGATCGAGCTTTCCGACTACAAGGTGCGCATTCTCTCGGGCCAGGAGGCTGGTACGGCCTCCGGGGTGCGGGTCATGATCGAGATGCACCGGGCCGGGGAGCGCTGGAGCACTGTGGGGGCCAGTAAAAACAACCTCGAGGCCTCCCTCAAAGCCCTCACCGATGGCTACGCCTATGCCTTGGTGAAGAGCCAGCCCATACCGCAGGACTAGGGCCGCTGGCTGGCCTCCTCGAGGCTGGGGGTTTGGGGCTGGGTTTGGCTATAGGCCGCGAGGGCTTTTTCCTCAGCGGGGATGCGCACACACAGCAACAGCCAGGCGTTGAGGACGGTGGCCGCCAGGGCTGTAATCCAGGCGTTAAAGATGAGGGGCAGGGACAGCAGCTCCAGGGCCACTGCCAGGTAGTTGGGGTGGCGCAGGTAGCGGTAGGGTCCTCGAGTGATTCGCTGGCCCCCAGGAACGATCACAATCCGGGTATTCCAGTACTGGCCCAGGCTGCCAATGGCCCAGTAGCGCAGACCCTGGGCCAGCAAGAAGACCAGCAGCCAGAATCCCCAGATGGGGGAGGGCTGGTTGCGGGCAAGCCCTTCCAGCAGCCAGCCCAGCATCCAGCCGATGTGCAGCAGAAAAAACAGCGGGTAGTGCTCTCGTCCGTACTCTTTGGCCCCCTGCGCCAAAGCCCAGCGCAGGTTGGCCTGGGCCAGGCGAAGCTCCAGCAGCCGCTGGAGTACCACCCAGATCAGCGCGACCCAAAGCCCTACCACTGCAAAACCACCCCTTCGGCGGCAAAGCCAGGCCCCAGGGCCAGCAACAACCCTTTGCTGCCGGGTGCGGGCCGCTCGAGCTGGTACATTTGTCGCTCCAGCACAAAAAGCACGGTGGGGCTCGACATATTGCCATACTTTTTGAGCACGCAGAAGGCGGCCTCGAGGCTCTTTTCATCCACCCCCAGGCCGTTGCGGTAGGCGGCCAGCACCTTGGCCCCGCCGGGGTGGAGCGTCCAGGTTTGAACATCCTGGCTCGATAACCCGTAGCCGGCCAGACCGTCCTCGATCAGGGGCCCCAGCGCCCCCTCGACCAGGGCCGGGATGCTCTGAGCAAAGCGTACCTGCAAGCCCTCGAGGCCCAGATCCCAGCCCATCACCGCGTAGCTATCGGGCAACAACCGGCTGAAGCCCCCCAGCACCGCCGGGCCGCCAGCACCTTGCCCCAGCACCGCTGCGGCCACGCCATCGGCAAACAGGCTGGTAGCAACCAGGTTGCTCTTGCTTTTGTCACCCCGTACAAAAGTAAGGCTGCAAAGCTCAACCGCCACCAGTAGAACGTAGCGCCCTGGGTTTTGCTGGGCCAGCTCGGCGGCCCGGGCCAGCCCGGCGGCCCCGCCGGCGCAGCCCAGGCCCCACAGGGGCAGGCGGAGCACCGAGAGCGGAAGACCCAGGCGCTGGGCCAGGTAGGCCTCGAGGCTGGGGGTCGCAAGGCCGGTGCTGGTCACCAGTACCACTGCCCCAACCTGCTGGGGCTTCAGGCCGGCCAGGCCTAGGGCTTTGCGGCTGGCCTGTTCACAGAGCTCGAGGGCGGTATCGAACCAGCGCTGATTTTTCTCACTAAAGCTGCGCGGCGCTGCGAACCACTCGAGCGGCGCGGCCAGGTAACGCGACTCGATGCCGGTGTTTTCGAAGATGTTCAGCAGGCGCTCCAGGCCCGCCAGCCCCTCGAACAAAACCTCTACCAGCGCGCGAACCTCTGGCTGGCTTACTTTGTAGGGCGGGTGGGCGGTGGCGACGCTTAGAACCCTGGCTTGCACACTCATACCTCAGGTATCGCTTTCGGGGGTGGCGCAGGAGTCGCGAAACACAAACTGCGAGATGCGCTTGCGCTGGTCGGACTTCCAGTCAATGCGGGGTCGGGGGTTATCGGGGGGCAGGTAGCCCAGCCGGTAGATGGCCATGAGTTCCAGGTGCTCAGGTACTTCCAGCAGCCGCTTGATTTCCTCCCAGGCCTCGGGAATTTCCATGGGTGTGGAGACAAACTGAATGCCCATGCCCAGCTCCACCGTGGTGAGCCAGATGTTCTCGATGGCCATGCCCAGCCCCAGCACGCTGTAAAATCCGGAGAGTTCTCCCGGGCGGTACTCCTGCTTATCCAGCAGCGCTGCCAGCAACAAAGGCGAGCTTGCAACCAGCTTGCGGTTGTCCTCACCCAGAATTTGCGGCACCCGCAAGGCCCGCAAAAGCCCCAGGGCCGAGGGGCTCATGACCTGGCGGGTAAAAGGGCGTAAGGGGCCCGGCAACTGGTCAATTAGAATCCCGTCGCGCCGCTCGGCCATCTCCTTTTCGCTGAAGCGAAAGTAAGGGCGGTAGCGCTCAAAAAACCGGCCATCGGCGATGAGCTGTTGCATGGTTCGCCCCCCAATCTCGGCGATTTTCTCCCGCTTGGCCCTGTCCTCAATCAAAATAAAGCGCCAGGGTTGAGAGTTGAAGTGACTGGGGGCCCGGCTGGCCGCCTCCATCAGCAGGTGCTGGTGTTCCCTGGATACGGGCCTGTCCAGAAAGGGGCCATTGGTGGTTTTACGCTTCCGGATTACCTCTAGAAATTCCACATCAACCCCCGATTGACAACAAGTATCCCACCAACCCCACCGCACCCAGTGTGGGATGGGGCCAGGTGTGGGGGCGGGCCTTGGGAAACAGGGCTAGGCAAGCGATGGTTAGCAACAACCACCACTCGCGCGTGAACACCAGGGCCAGCACCGCACTAACCAGCACCACCAGGTAAAGCGCGTGATGCCAGAGGCCGAAGTGGGCCAGCCGCAGTTGCGCGGCCAGCCCCACCAACAAATTGAGCACGTACAAACCTAAGCCCACAGCCAGGAATGGGGACATCCAAATTTAGCATACGGCACTGGGTCGATGAATGGTTTGTGGGCCTGGGGGTCTTTTTTATCTTTTCTCGCAGCTCGAGCCCGTCCAGCGCCCTCCCCGTGCCTGGCATTCGCGCCACAGGTTCTCCTCAGGGGCCCGCAACACCACCAGCACCAGACCGGCCGGGTAACCCCCGGCGCCAGCCCCCAGGCCCATGTTCAACCGGGTTATAACCAGGCGCTCGCGGGTGCTGGGCACCTGGGTGCTCACGTAACCCTGCCCATCCCAGGTGTAAACCACGCTCTTGATGATACGGCTGCTGGGACGATAGGGCGGGTTGACCTGTAGCTCAACTTCGATGGGCTTGAGAAAGCTGGTTGTGCCGGAGGAAAACCGGTAGATGCCCACCACTTCGCGCTCGGGTAGGGTCTGGATAAAAAAAACCTCGTTTTGAGGTGGGGAAGTGGGGACGGCCTGGAGGCGCTCGAGGCGGAATCGAACCGAAGAAACCAGGGCACCGGGTGGAATCAGAACCTGAATGCCGGGTAGCGTTAGGGCCCCCCCCTGGGCATCAATCCGGCGCTCAACCACTTGAGCACTCAGCCCCCATCCTGCAGTTGCCAGCAGACTAAATAGCAATAATAGCCGCATCATAGCTTGTCCACCCCTGGGCTCAGATTAACCCACGAATTTCTGAGAAAATCCATGTCCACACTGCACAAGCTAAGAATGTCACCAACCGACGATAAAAGAAAGCCAAGGTGATGCTTTGGCGGCAGCCGGCACTGCAAAAAACTCCCAATTTGGGTAGGTATGGCTTATCGGCTATAAACCTACCAGTTTTTTGGCTTCGGCAAGAACGGCTTTTACAGTTTTTTCTTCCTGGGCCTCGCAATAAATGCGCAATACAGGCTCGGTACCGGAGGCCCTGAACAACAGCCAACCGGCATCACCAAAAAGCCACTTTATGCCGTCCAGACTCTCGGTACCGCTCACCTGCTGACCGGCAATGGGCTTTGGGGTTTGTACCTTGGCCATGACTTCCTTGAGTTGCTCCATCGAGGGTAGGTGTAAGTCGATGCGGTCATAGGCGTGTTTGAAACCCAGCTCGACCTCAATTTCGGCAAACTGCTCTCCCAGGCTTTTCCCGGTATGCACAACGGATTCCAGGAGCAACAGCGCGTTCAGGAGGCCGTCGCGCTCGGGAAGATGCCCGGCCACACCAATACCGCCCGACTCCTCGCCCCCAATCAGCACATCGCCTTTTAGCATCTCATCGGTGATGTACTTAAAGCCGATGGGCGTAACCAGCAGCTCCAGACCCAGCCGGTGAGCGAGCTTATCTATCACTTTGGAGGTCGAGAAGGTTTTGACCACCCGGCCGGTGCGCCCTTTGCGGTGCAGGTGTTTGAGCAAGACCGCGAAGATTTGATGGCTGTTGAAGTGGATGCCGCCTGCCAGCACGGCCCCGATCTGGTCGGCGTCCCCGTCGTTGACCACGGCAAAGACAGGGTCTTGCTCGGCCTTTAGCACGGTCATGACGGTGAACAGGTTTTGCGGGATGGGCTCGGGGTTCACACCATAGAACATGGGGTCGGGCACGGCGTGCAGTTCACGCAGCTCGAGCGGCAACCCCGCGTGCTTAACAAAACCGGCCAGCCAGCCCGCCCCCGCCCCGCCCAGGCTGTCGTGGTACATCACCCCGGTGTAGCTGCGCAGGGCCTCCAGGTCTAGCTGCTGCGCGATAAAGTCGTAGTAGGCTTTCCGCACATCCAGGCTGTGCACGGTTGCGCTGGTTGTTTTGGGCGCTGCCCCCAGGTGCTTTTCCACTTCGGCTACCAGTGCTGGGGTGGCCGCACCGCCGTAGCTGCCCTTGATTTTGAATCCGAGATACTCGGCCGGGTTGTGGCTCGCCGTAATCATGACCCCGCCATCGGCCTGCAAGTGCTTAACGGCAAAAGACAGCACTGGGGTAGGAAGGTACGATTTGGAAAGGTAGACCTCGAGCCCATTGGCGGCCAGAACCTCGGCAGCTCTTTGAGCAAAGCGATGGGCCATAAAGCGGGTATCGTAGCCTACCACCACTTTCTTGCCCTGGTGCTCCAGGAGGTATTCAGCGTAGGCCTGGGCTACGCGAGCCACATTATCGAAGGTGAATTGGTCGCCAATAATGGCCCGCCAGCCGTCGGTGCCGAACTTGATGATGGTTTTTGATGGGGTGCTGACGGCTTCTGTTGCCTTTTCCATACCAGGAAACACTATACAGGGTAGGCGTAAGCCAGCCGCTTCAAATCTGCATCTTCATCCACGGGGCGGAGTTATGAAAGTTGGCCACGGCGCTGCCGGGCGGAACCAGCCCATCGCAGGCTATTCGGATGTCTTCCGGGAGCTTCATGTCCAGTACAGGTAGTAGGTGCTCGAGCTGCTCCACGCTTTTGGGCCCGATGATGGGTGCGGTAATGCCGGGCTGGTCTTTGACCCACAGAAGGGCCAGTTGGGCGGGGTCGTAACCGGCCTCGCGGGCCAGTTTGACAAAGCGGTTGCCCACCTCCACCGCTCTGGGCGTGACCCGCTCGGCGTAAATCCCACCCCGCAGGCGGGCGCGGGAACCCTCGGGGCGGATGTTGTCCTCAGCGTAGCGTCCGGCCAGCATGCCCATGGCCAGCGGCGACCAGGGCAGCAGGGCCAGGTTGTAGGCCTGGGCCATGGGAACCAGCTCGTTCTCGATGCGCCGATCCAGCAGGTTGTAGGGCGGCTGCTCCGAGACAAAGCGCACATAGCCCTTCAGCTCGCTCACCAGAATGCCCTCCAGCACCTTCCAGGCCGGGGCGGTGGAGCTGCCGATGTAGCGCACCTTGCCCTGCCGCACCAGGTCGGTCAGGGCCGCGAGCGTCTCGTCGATGGGCATGTCGAAAACCGGGCGATGAAGCTGGTATAGGTCGATATAGTCGGTTTGCAGGCGCTTGAGCGAGTCTTCGCAGGCCCGTAAGAGGTGGAGCCTCGAGTTCCCCCGGTCGTTGGGGCCGGGGCCGGTGGGGTAGTGGGCCTTGGTGGCAATGAGCACCTGGTCGCGCAGGCCGCTTTCTTTAAGGGTTTCTCCAATCACCCGCTCGGCCTCGCCTCGCATATAGCTGTTGGCGGTATCAATCAGGTTGATGCCGGCCTCAATGCCCCGCAGAATCATCTTTTTGGCCTCGGCCTCGGGGGTGGGGTTCAGGATGTTATCGGTTCCCAGGGCCAAGGGTGCTACTTTAACGCCGGTTCGGCCCAGATGGCGGTATTCCATAGGTGGCTCCCTTCAGGGTAGAACAGGTGTGTTCATCGGGCGGCATACCCCGCATCCACCAGCACCAGCGAGCCGGTCATGTAGCTGGCCTTGTCGGAGGCCAGAAACAGCACCACCTGGGCGATTTCGGCGGGGTCGGCCAGGCGGCCCATGGGCACGGTCTCAGCCAGGCGTTGCAGCAGTTCGGGGGTAACGGGTTCCTTGCGTTCGGACTGGAGCATGGGGGTGTTGACCTCGCCGGGGCAGACCGCGTTGATGCGGAGGCCGTCTTTGGCGTGCTCGAGGGCCAGGGCGCGGGTCAGGTTGTGCACGGCCCCCTTGCTTGCACAGTAGGCCGCCACCCCTGCTGCCCCCAGGTCGCCCCAGATTGAGCCAAAGTTGACGATGGCCCCGCGGCCCTGGGGCTTCATGGCCCGGATAGCGGCCCGGCACATAAAAAAGGTGCCGCTCACGTTCACCGCCATGACCCGTTGCCACTGCTCGTCGCTGGTCTCCTCGCCGCTGGCCCGCACGATGATGCCGGCCGCGTTGACCAGCACGTCGAGCCGTCCGTGCTGGGCGAGGGTATCGGCGACCACCCGGTCGCAGAAGGCCGATTCGCTGACATCCCCAACCCGTACCTGGGCGCCGATCTCGGCGGCCACCTGGCGGGCCCGCGCCTCGTTGCGATCCACAATCGTTATGTGGGCCCCGGCCCTGGCAAACTCCCTGGCCGTGGCCTCGCCCATGCCCGAGGCGCCTCCGGTTACGATCACCGCTTTTCCCTGGAAATCCACGGGTGCTCCTTATCCAGACAGCAGCGATTGTATTGAGGTGGATGGCCGGGGTCAATGTTTGGGCGAAGGAGCCCCACACTGGTATACTTCCCTGCGTAGATGGTATACCAAGCTGTGGCAGGTTGTTTACGGGAGGTTCAATGGTCTTAATCGCAGTGCCCAAAGAGACTGCTTCAGGCGAACGTCGGGTGGCGCTCACCCCGGATGTGGTGGGCCGCTTGCACAAAGAAGGCTGGAGGGTGCGCCTCGAGGCCGGCGCTGGAGCCCAGGCCTATTTCAGCGATGAAGCGTATCGCAACGCAGGGGCCGAGGTGGTGTCGCGCGACCAGCTTTTCCAGGGAGCGCAGGTGGTCTTTACCGTACAGCCTCTAGAACCGGCCGATCTGGAGAGGCTCGAGCCCGGCGCCATAGTGGCCGGTCTGATGTACCCCCACCGCGATCCGGCGCGGGTGCAGGCCATGGCCTCGAGGCAGCTTTCCGCCCTGGCGATGGAACTCGTTCCCCGCATCACCCGGGCCCAGAGCATGGACGTGCTCTCCTCCCAGGCCACCGTGGCGGGGTATGTGGCGGCCCTGATCGCGGCCCGCGAGAGCAGCCGCTTCTTCCCCATGCTGACCACCGCCGCCGGCACCATCCGCCCGGCCAAAGTGATGGTGATGGGGGTGGGGGTGGCGGGCTTGCAGGCCATCGCCACCGCGCGCCGCCTGGGGGCCAACGTCTGGGCCTACGATGTGCGCAAAGCCGCCGCCGAGCAGGCCTTGTCGCTGGGGGCCAAGGTCATTGAACTGCCCATCAGCGCCGAGGGCGAGGGGGGCTACGCCCGCGAGCTCACCGAGGAGGAAAAGAAAATCCAGCACGAGGCCCTGGCCAAAGAGGTCGGCAGCATGGACGCGGTCATCACCACCGCCCAGATTCCGGGCCGTAGGGCGCCCATCCTGATTACCCAAGACATGGTGGAAGGCATGAGCCCTGGCGCCGTCATCGTGGATCTGGCTGCCGAGTCGGGGGGCAACTGCGAGCTCACAAAGCCTGGGGAGACCCTCGAGGTAAACGGCGTGAAGATTGTGGGGCCCCTGAACCTGCCCAGCGCGCTCTCGGTGCATGCCAGCGAGATGTACGCTAAAAACCTTTACAACCTGTCCAAGCTCCTCATCAAAGACGGGCAGCTCGCGCCCGACTGGAGCGACGAGATTCTGGCGGGGGCTCTTTTAACCCATCAAGGTGAGATTACCCATGCGCCCACCAAGGCGCTGGTAGGAGGTGCGTGATGGACTCAACCTGGGCTGCGCTGTATATCTTTTTGTTGGCGGCTTTTACCGGATACGAAGTGATCAGCCGGGTGCCGGTGATTCTGCACACCCCCCTGATGTCCGGCTCCAACTTCATCCACGGGATTGTGGTGGTGGGGGCCATGGTGGTGCTGGGCCACGCCGAGACCCCTTTGGAACAGGCCATCGGCTTTTTTGGGGTGATTCTGGGGGCGGCCAACGCTGCGGGGGGCTACGCTGTAACCGAGCGGATGCTGGAGATGTTTGAGCGGAAGCCGAAGGGGGGTCAGTAGCTCTTAGGCCGATAGCCCTGGACTTGCCCGGCTATCAGCTTGCGCGACGCGGTTATGGAAAACTTCGTTCAGCTTATCTACTTCCTCACGGCCTTCCTGTTCATTCTGGGACTGAAGCGCATGTCCTCGCCCAACACCGCCCGCAGCGGGGTGGTCTGGGCCGGGGTGGCCATGGTGGCGGCCACATTGGTGACGTTTTTTGTACCCGGCCTGCACAACCAGGGTCTGATGATTCTGGCCATCGTGATCGGTACGGTGGTGGCCTGGATTGCCGCCAAGCGTGTGCAGATGACCGATATGCCGCAGATGGTAGCCATCTACAACGGCATGGGCGGTGGAGCGGCCGGGGCCATCGCGGCGGTTGAGCTTTTGCGCGGGGAGTTCGGCGAGGCCCAGGGGCTCAAACTCCTGGCCATCCTGGGGGCCTTGATCGGCTCGGTCTCCTTTACCGGCAGCCTGATTGCCTTTGCCAAGCTTCAGGGCCTGATGTCGAGCCGGCCCATCCAGTTCCCGACCCAAAAGCTGGTCAACACAGCGGTGGGGGTGGGGGCCTTGCTGCTGGCCCTGCTGGTGCTCTTTACGGAATCGGGGCCGCTTATTCTGGTTTTCTTCCTGCTGGCTCTGGCTTTTGGGGTATTGATGACCTTGCCCATCGGGGGCGGGGATATGCCGGTGGTGATCTCCCTCTACAACGCCTTCACCGGGCTGGCGGTGGGTTTTGAAGGCTTTGCCATTGGCAACGCCGCGCTGATTGTGGCGGGTACGGTGGTGGGGGCTGCCGGTACCTTGCTCACCCTCTTGATGGCCAAGGCCATGAACCGCAGTCTCTGGAGCGTGTTGGTGGGCGGCTTTGGCGTGGAGCAGGACAGCGGCGAAGTCAAGGGCAGCCTCAAGCCCATTGACCTCGAGGACGCCGCGGTGATGCTGGCCTACGCTTCCAAGGTTATCTTCGTGCCCGGCTACGGGATGGCGGTGGCCCAGGCCCAGCACAAACTGCGCGAGCTGGCAGACGTGCTCGAGGCCAAGGGGGTGGAGGTCAAGTTCGCCATTCACCCGGTGGCGGGCCGCATGCCCGGCCACATGAACGTGCTGTTGGCTGAGGCCGGGGTGGCTTACGAAAAGCTCTACGACCTGGAAGACATCAACCCCGAGTTCCCCCAGGCCGATGTGGCGGTGGTGATTGGGGCCAACGACGTGGTCAACCCGGCCGCTCGGCGCAAGGGCTCGCCCCTGTATGGCATGCCGATTCTGGAGGTAGACAAGGCCAAGAATGCTATCGTTATCAAGCGCGGGCAGGGCAAAGGTTTTGCCGGGGTTGAAAACGAGCTGTTCTACGCCGACAACACCAGGATGCTGTATGGCGATGCCCAGGGTGTGCTGGGGCAGTTGGTGCAGTCGCTCAAGAAGCTTTAGGATAAGGGCTGTGAAGCCGCGGCTGGATCAGGTGCTGGTCTGGCTCGAGCAGGGCCGGGCGGCGGTGCAGGTAGAGTACTTTGATGCCCTGGGCAGGTTACGGCGCGAGACCTTCCACCGCCCTACGCGCGATTTAGGGCAGGCCCTGGAGGAGGTGGCCCACCTGCTGGCCGACGAGGGCATGCAAGGGCGGCCTCGAGTGCGCCGCAAGCAGGGCAGCGGGCTGCGCGTGGAGCCCGGGTTGCAGGAGCGTTTCTGGAAGGCCCTGGGTTCTTGAGCAGAACCTGTCTGCGGTGCTTTCTGGCTGGAACAACCCAAAAAAGCCCCCACCGGTGGGGGCTTTTTTACTAAAGGTGGAGGATTCAAGCGGAAGCGGTGTTAGGCCCCAGCGCCGGGCTGCTGGCGGTTGTCGCTAGGCTGCACCACGGGGGGCATGGCAGGTTCGGGCAGCAGCAGGTATTCCAGCACCTCCCCTACGTCCTCGACCAGCTTGATCTCCAACCCCTCCAACACCTCTTTGGGCAGCTCCTCGAGCTGGGCCTCGTTGTCCTTGGGCAGCACAATTTTGTGGATCCCTGCCTGGTGGGCGGCCAGCAGTTTTTCCTTTACCCCGCCAATGGGCATCACCTTGCCGCGCAGGCTAACCTCGCCGGTCATGGCGATGTCCATACGAACCGGGCGACGGCTGAGGGCGCTGGCGATGGCGGTGGTCATGGTGATGCCAGCGCTGGGGCCGTCTTTGGGGGTGGCCCCGTCGGGCACGTGGACGTGCAGGTCTACTTTGTTATGAAAGTCTTCGGGAAGGCCGTAGGTCTGCGTATGGGCCCGCAGATAGGTTAGCGCGGCCTGGGCCGACTCCTTCATAACCTCACCCAACTGGCCGGTCAGGCTGAGCTTGCCGCTGCCGGGCACAGCGGCCACCTCAATGGTCAGAAGGGTGCCGCCCACCGGCGTCCAGGCCAGCCCCTGGGCGGTGCCGACCTGGGGTTCGGTCTCGGCTTTGTCGGGGCGGTAGCGGGGGATACCCAGATAAGCGGGTACGTCGGCAGCATCGATGGTACGCAGCCCCTCCCAGGCCCCCTCGAGCCAGAACTTGGCCCCTTTACGGGCAATTTTGCCCAGCTCGCGCTCGAGACCCCGCACCCCGGCCTCGCGGGTGTACTCGGAGATCACCCGCAGAATGGCGGCATCGGTCACCTCGATCCGGCCTTCCATACCCGATTCCCTGAGCTGCTTGGGCCAGAGGTACTGACGGGCGATGGCCTGCTTTTCCATGTTGGTGTAGCCCGGTATCTCGATGACCTCCATGCGGTCGAGCAAGGGCCGGGGGATGGTCTGCAGGGTGTTGGCGGTGGTGATGAAGAAGACCTTCGAGAGGTCGTAGGGCACATCGAGGTAGTGATCGGTGAAGGTGTTGTTCTGTTCGGGGTCGAGCACCTCGAGCATGGCGCTGGCGGGGTCGCCGCGCCAGTCCGAGCTCATCTTGTCAATTTCGTCCAGCAAGATGACGGGGTTGACCACGCCCACCTGCTTCATGGCATGGATCAGCTTGCCGGGCATGGCCCCGATGTAGGTGCGGCGGTGGCCGCGAATCTCGGCCTCGTCGCGCACGCCCCCCAGGCTGATGCGGTGGAACTTGCGGTTCATGCTGCGGGCGATGGAGCGGCCCAGCGAGGTCTTGCCCACCCCCGGCGGCCCCACCAGCACCAGGATGGGGGCTTTGTTGCGCACATCCAGTCCCTGGGTAAGCTGGCGCACCGCCAGGTACTCCAGGATGCGTTCTTTGACGTCCTTCAGGCCGTAGTGATCCTCGTCCAGAATCTGCCGGGTGTGGTTGATGTCCAGCACCTCAGGGTCGGCCTTGCTCCAGGGCACCTCGGTGAGCCAGTCCAGGTAGGTGCGGGCCACGGTGGCCTCGGGGCTGCCCTGCTGCATGCGCTCCAGCCGGTCGAGCTCCTTGAGGGCCTTGGTCTTGACCGCCTCGGGCATGCCCACTTCTTCGATCTTCTTGCGCAGGGCCTCGAGGTCGCTGAGCCCATCCTCGCCACCGAGCTCCTTCTGGATGGCCTTCATCTGTTCGCGCAGGTAGTACTCGCGCTGGTTGGTGTCCATCTGTTCTTTGACCCGCTGAGCGACCCGTTTATCAAGCTCGAAGCGCTCGAGGTCGCGGCTGAGCAACCCCAACACCTTTTTGAGGCGGGCTTCAAGATCGGTGAGCTCGAGGATTTCCTGCTTCTCGGCCACCGTCCAGGTGGCGTGATAGGCAATGGTATCGGCCAGCATGGCCGGGTCGCTGGTACCTTTGACGGCTTCAAGCTGGTAGCGGTCAAGCCGTAGCGATTTGTGGTTGGCTACATACTTGTCGAATGCTTCCTTGAGCTCTTCCACCAGCACGCGCACCACCGCTTCGTCGATGGGGAAAATTTCGCTGAAGACCTCACCGCGGGCTCGCAGATAAGCGCCGGGAATATACTCCGTGACCTGGGCCCGGGCCCGGGCTTCCACCATTACCTGCAGGGTGCCGTCGGGAAGGCGCATGGCCTGTTTGACCACCGCCTGCACACCCCAGGTATAGAGGTCGTCGGGGGTGGGGTCGTCAACCTCCGGGTCGCGCTGCGCGACCAGGAAGATCAACCGGTCGGCCCCCATGGCTTCTTCAACCGCACGCTTGCTTTTGGCGCGGCCCACGTCCACCGGGGTGGTGGTGTGGGGAAGGATGACCGTGTTTCGCAATGGAATGACCGGTAGTTCTAAACGCATATGGTATCTATCTCCTATGTTCCGCCTATGATTCGTCGCTCTCGCGGCGGTATGGGAGCGATATATAACTCAGATTCTAAACGGTGATGCTTCACCGATAGGGTCAAATCTTACACTTAGCGAACTTGAGCAAAGTTCACTCAAGTTTGGCCTGCCTCCGCCCAAAAGCAAGCCCTTACACAAGGCTTTACGGGGCTGCAATGCGCTGCACATCGTGCACGTTGCCTAAAATGAGCTCAATGCGCAGGTGCTCTCCAGCGATTGGGCCCGGGTGTAAAAAAGTGTCCTGAAAGCGCAGGCGACGCGGGGCGTGGGGGGTTTGCAAAACCACTTCATAGAACACAGCCCCATGGATGCTGATGGTCTGAACCTGCAAGACCGGGCCCTCGAGCGTCTCGTACATGCTGCAATTCTAAAGCCGACCGGTGGGCCTCAAAAGGCGGGTGCCAGGCGAACGAACCACACCAGCAGCAGGGCTGCAACAACCCCGGTGGCAATGTCCAGCAGCAGTTCCTTGGCCAGGCCTTTTTTATGGGAAGTTCGCTTTATGGACATGGAATATGTATATAGCATATCGCTATTTAAGTCAATACATAAAATCGGAGCTTGGATTAACTGAAAACACAATCGGGGGGTTGGGCTTATTCCCAGCTCAAAATCCCATCCACCACAAGGTTGATACGCTTGACAACGCGCTGGGCTAGCTCGTATATTCGCGTTTAACAATCCAGGCTCCAGGTTAAATCGGCTCCCGCGAGGGCTCGAACCTTCTTAGTGAACATTTCACCGAGAAGGTTCTTGGCTTTTTAACGCCGCAAGGGCAAAGGAGGCAGGTGCAGATGATCAAACCCGAGGAAGTTCTGAGCGAGTACCATCCGCCCCTCACCGATCACGAGGCGATGGTAGAAGCCAACCGATGCCTTTACTGCTTTGATGCACCCTGTACCCAGGCCTGCCCAACCCATATCGATATCCCCAAATTCATCAAAAAAATCGCAACCGGAAACCTGGTGGGCTCGGCCCGCACCATCCTGGAAGCCAACCTGATGGGGGCTAGCTGTGCCCGGGTCTGTCCGGTGGAGGAGCTATGCGAAGGGGCTTGTGTGCTGGGGGCTGAGCACAGGCCCATCATGATTGGCCGGCTTCAACGCTACGCCACCGACTACGTCTATGAGCGGGGGATTGATGTCTTCAAGCCTGGGGCGCCCACCGGCAAAAAAGTGGCGGTGATTGGGGCCGGGCCGGCGGGTCTTACCTGCGCGGGTGAGCTGGCCAAGCTGGGCCACAGCGTAACGGTGTTCGAGAAGCGGGCGCTACCCAACGGCCTATCCACCTACGGCATCATCGTGCTGCGCGAGCCGGTGGAGGTGGCCCTGGCCGAGGCCGAGATGATCAAGCGGCTGGGGGTCGAGATCAAAACCCAGATGGAGCTGGGGCGGAACTTGAGCTGGGAGGAGGTGCGCAACACCTACGACGCGGTCTTCCTGAGTGTGGGGCTGGGCTCGGTGCCTCAACTGGGCATACCGGGCGAGGAGCTGATTGTGGATGGCCTCAGCTATATTGAGACCTCCAAAATGAACCCGTCTGCTCTGCAGGTGGGCCGGGAGGTGGTGGTAATTGGTGCGGGCAACACCGCGGTGGACTGTGCCACCATCGCCAAGCGACTGGGGGCCGAACGGGTCACCATGGTCTACCGCCGCAGCGAGAAAGAGATGACGGCCTACCCCCACGAGTACGAGTTTGCTAAAAAAGAAGGCATCGAGTTTCGCTTCCTCACCCAGCCGGTTGAGGTGATGAGCGAGGGGGGCCGGGTTACGGGCCTGAAGTGTGTGCGGATGCGGCTTGGAGCGCCGGACGCCAGCGGGCGGCCGGCACCGGAGCCGGTGCCGGGCTCGGAGTTTGTGCTGCCCTGCGACCAGGTGGTCAAGGCCATCGGGCAGGAGAAGCCGGCTGTGGCGAAGCTACTGGGCCTCGAGACCGAAAAAGGTTTTATCAAAGTCAACCACGAGTTCGAGACCAGCCTGCCGGGGGTGTATGCGGGCGGCGACTGCATCCGGGCGCAGGGCTCGGCCTCGACGGTAATGGCCGTGCAGGATGGCAAGCTGGCGGCTTTTGCTATTCATCGGCGGCTTGCTGGCAGCCTCGAGGCTGCCGCCGACTGAGCTGAAAGGAGAAGCAGATGGCGGACTTGAGCATTAACTTCGCAGGCATCAAATCGCCCAACCCCTTCTGGCTGGCCTCGGCGCCCCCCACCAACTCGGGGGCCCAGATCCACCGGGCTTTTGAGTACGGCTGGGGTGGTGCGGTCTGGAAAACCATCGGCGCACCGGTGCTGAACGTGTCTAACCGCTACGGGGCCTGGCACTATGGGGGCCAGAAGATGCTCGCCATCAACAACGTGGAGCTGATCTCCGACCGGCCCCTGGAGGTCAACCTGCGGGAGATTCGCGATGTCAAGCGCCACTGGCCCGACCGGGCGGTAATCGTCTCGGCCATGGTGGAGTCTACGCCGGAGGCCTGGCGGGACATCATCCTCAAAATCGAGGATACCGGGGCCGACGGCATCGAACTCAACTATGGCTGCCCTCACGGTATGAGCGAGCGGGGGATGGGCAGTGCGGTGGGGCAGGTGCCCGAGTACTGCCAGCAGATCACCCAGTGGGTGATGGATGTAGCCAAAATACCGGTTATCGTGAAGCTCACACCCAACGTGGCCTCGGTGGTGCCCCCGGCGCGGGCGGCCCTGGCGGCCGGGGCCAACGCCCTGAGCCTCATCAACACCATCAACTCCATCATTGGGGTGGATCTGGATACCTTGGAAATCACCCCCAACATCGGCGGTAAAGGTGGGCACGGGGGCTATGCCGGGCCGGCGGTCAAGCCCATCGCCCTTAACCTGCTGTCTTCGCTGGGTGTGGACCCGGTGGTGAAGCAGTCCGGGGTGCCCATCAGCGGCATGGGCGGCATCTCCACCTGGCGGGACGCGGCGGAGTTTTTATTGCTGGGCGCAACCAGTTTGCAGGTTTGCACCGCCGTCATGCACTACGGTTACCGGATCATCGAAGACCTCATCGACGGCCTTAATGCCTGGATGGACGCCAAAGGCTTCAAGACCATCGCCGATGTGGTGGGCAAGAGCCTACCCCGCATCTCCGACTTCAAGGACTTCGACCTCTCCTTCCGGGCGGTGGCCCGCATCAACCCGGACAAGTGCATCCGTTGCAACCTTTGCTATGTGGCCTGCAACGACACCGCCCACCAGTGCATTGACCTGGTAGACGCCGCGGGCAACCGCGTCGAACCCTACCGCTACGACCCGCGTTCCAACGGGAAGCACCAGGCGGTGAGCACCCGCCCGCAACCTGTGGTGCGTGAGGATGACTGCGTGGGTTGCCGGCTGTGCCACAACGTCTGCCCGGTGGATGGCTGCATCGAGATGGTCGAGCTGCCCTCGGGCCGGCCCCCCATCACCTGGGACGAGCTGACCAGGGTTCGCCCCGAGGTGGGCACCGACTGGGAGGCCATGCAGCGGTACCGGGAAGAGGTGGGGATTGAGATCCACTAAACAGGGGGCAGCCTAACAACCCACGGGTTTGAGTAAAGCGAAGCGTTTGGAGCGAGCAAATTTGGCTTGTTTTGCTCTCTCGAGGCTCAGATACCCATAATGGAATAGCCAGACGTAAAAAGGGGGACTCTATACCATGGGACTGCTCATAAAAAACGGCGAGATCATAACCGCGGACAGCCGGTACAAGGCCGACATCTACGCCGAGGGCGAGACCATCACCCGCATCGGGCAGAACCTCGAGGCCCCGCCCGGCACCGAGGTGATAGACGCCACCGGCAAGTATGTGTTCCCCGGCTTCATAGACCCCCACGTGCACATCTACCTGCCCTTCATGGCGACCTTTGCCAAGGACACCCACGAGACCGGCTCCAAGGCGGCCCTGATGGGGGGCACCACCACCTACATCGAGATGTGCTGCCCCAGCCGCAACGACGATACTTTGGAGGGCTACCAGCTCTGGAAGAGCAAGGCCGAGGGCAACAGCTACTGCGACTACACCTTCCACATGGCGGTCTCCAAGTTCGACGAAAAAACCGAGGGGCAGCTGCGGGAAATTGTGGCCGATGGCATTAGCTCCTTCAAAATTTTCCTCTCCTACAAAAACTTCTTTGGCGTGGATGACGGAGAGATGTACCAGACCCTGCGCCTGGCCAAGGAGCTGGGGGTGATTGTGACCGCCCACTGCGAGAACGCCGAGCTGGTGGGGCAGTTGCAGCAAAAACTGCTGTCGGAGGGGAAAACCGGCCCGGAGTGGCACGAGCCCAGCCGGCCTGAGTCGGTGGAGGCCGAGGGTACCGCGCGGTTTGCGACCTTCCTCGAGAACACCGGGGCCACCGGCTACGTGGTGCACCTCTCCTGCAAACCGGCCCTGGATGCGGCCATGGCCGCTAAATCGAGGGGCGTGCCCATCTATATCGAATCGGTCATACCTCATTTCCTGCTGGATAAAACCTACGCCGAGCGGGGTGGGGTGGAGGCCATGAAGTACATCATGTCGCCCCCCTTGCGCGACAAGCGCAACCACAAAGTCCTGTGGGATGCGCTGGCCCAGGGCTTCATTGATACGGTGGGCACCGATCACTGCCCCTTCGACACCGAGCAGAAGCTGCTGGGCAAGGATGCCTTTACCGCCATTCCCAACGGCATCCCGGCCATCGAAGACCGGGTGAACCTGCTCTACACCTACGGGGTGAGCCGTGGCCACCTCGACATTCACCGCTTTGTGGACGCGGCTAGCACCAAGGCTGCCAAGCTGTTTGGGTTGTTCCCGCGCAAGGGCACCATCGCGGTGGGCAGTGACGCCGACCTGGTGGTCTACGACCCCCAGTACCGGGGCACCATCTCGGTCAAGACCCAGCACGTCAACAACGACTACAACGGCTTCGAGGGCTTTGAGATTGACGGCCGGCCCAGCGTGGTGACGGTGCGGGGCAAGGTGGCGGTGCGGGACGGGCAGTTTGTAGGGGAGAAGGGGCGCGGTAAGCTCCTGCGGCGCGAGCCCATGTACTTCTAGATGAAGCCGAGATGGGTCTTGAATTTGCTGGGGGGGATCTGCCTGTGGATCGCGGTGGTGCTGGTGCTGGGAGGTAGTTCGGCCTGGGCGCTTTTTGCGGTGGTCGGCGGGCTCCTGTTGCTGCTGGCCCGAAGAGGCTTCAAGCGGGGATAAGAGGTGGATGCATGTTTATGCAAAACCGGGTACAATCCCCTCCCAAGAGGGTGATGCGATGCTGATACCCCCCGACCAATTGCTGGTGTTTGCCCTGGCCAGCCTGGCCCTGCTTCTGATTCCAGGCCCGGCGGTGCTTTACATCGTTACCCGCAGCGCTTCGCAAGGGCGCGCGGCGGGTGTGGCCAGCGTGCTGGGTATCCAGTGCGGGGGCCTGGTGCATGTGCTGATGGCTAGCCTGGGTCTTTCGGCCATCCTGCTCTCGAGCGCCCTGGCTTTCAACCTGGTTAAGTATGCAGGAGCGGCCTATCTGGTCTACCTGGGCCTGCGAACCTGGCTGGCTAGAGAGCCCCTCGAGCTTGCGGTAGCAGCACGCCAGCCTCTAGGGCAAATTTTCCTGCAAGGGTTGGTGGTCAACGCCCTGAACCCCAAAACCGCACTGTTCTTTTTTGCCTTCCTGCCCCAGTTTGTCGACCCGGCGCGGGGGGCGGCCTGGCTGCAATTTTTGCTGCTCGGCCTGGTTTTCATAGCCCTGGCTACCTTTAGCGATGGTACGTATGCCTTTCTGTCGAGTTCGTTAGGGGCATGGCTGCGTCAAAAAACCAGGGAAGTGCGCTTTGCCCAGGGCCAGCGTTGGATCACTGGGGGCATCTACATTGGGCTGGGCCTGACCGCAGCCCTGACCGGCAGCCGGCATAAATAGGGAAGACCATGATGCAAGCCAATACCTCTCCAGAGTCATCCGCCAAAGGTTCTAAGGCAGAGGCCATCGTGTCGGTGCAGGGTGTCTCGATGGTGTTTCCAAACGGAACCGTGGCCCTGAAGGATGCCAACCTCGAGATCGCCCAGGGGGAGTTCATCAGCCTGATTGGGCCCTCGGGTTGCGGTAAAACCACCCTGCTGCGCCTGCTGGCCGACCTGATCCAGCCCTCTTCGGGCACCATCCGCATCGGGGGTAAAAGCCCCGAGCAGGCCCGCAAGGCCCGGGCCTACGGCTATGTGTTCCAGGCCCCCACCCTGATGGAGTGGCGCAATGTGCTCTCGAACGTAATGCTGCCCTTGGAGGTGATGAACTTTCCCGTGCAGGAGCGCAGGGCCAGGGCCGAGCGGATGCTGGCTTTGGTGGGGCTGGAGAAGTTCGCCAGGCACTACCCCTGGCAGCTTTCGGGCGGGATGCAGCAGCGGGTCTCCATCGCCCGGGCCCTGGCTTTCGACCCGCAGCTTTTGTTCATGGATGAGCCCTTTGGCGCCCTGGACGAGATTACCCGCGAGAACCTGAACCTGGAGCTTTTGCGCCTGTGGCGCGAGACCGGTAAGACCATCATCTTTGTGACCCACTCCATCCCCGAGGCGGTCTTCCTCTCCACCCGGATCGTGGTGATGACCCCGCGCCCCGGCAAGATCGAGACGGTCATACCGGTAGACCTGCCCCAGCCCCGCACCTTCGAGACCCGCGAGACCACGCGCTTTTTCGAGCTGGCCACCCTGGTGCGTGAGGCTTTGCGCAAAGGCCACAGCTACGAGGTGACCGAGTGATGCGAACCTCGCCCAACCTGGTACCCATGCTGGTGGTGGCCCTGGTGGTGCTGGCGCTGTACTGGCCGCTAATGTACCTAGCCAACATCCCGGTAGCGCAGCGGGCCTTGGATACGGGCGCGGCCCTGCCCTGCCAGACTGCTTTCGAGTGTGCAACCCAGCTCAGGAGCCCGGTGCTGCCCTCACCCCAGCAGCTCTGGAACGGCTTTGGCAACCTGATGTTTCCCCTCAACTCACCCAACGCCATTCCCGTCAACGCCGCCGTGACGGCCTTCGAGACGGTGGTGGGTTTGCTGCTGGCGGCGGTGGTGGGCTTCTTTTTTGCGATAGGGATGGTGGCCTCGAGGGCCTTTGAACGGGCTTTGCTGCCCTGGATTGTGGCCTCCCAGACCGTCCCCATTATCGCCATTGCGCCCATGCTGGTGGTGCTGCTGGGGCAGTATGGGGTGCAGGGCTGGCTGCCCAAGGCCATCATCGCAGCCTATATCGCCTTTTTCCCCATCACCATCGGGGTGGCCAAGGGTCTCAAAAGCCCCGACCCCATGGCCCTTGACCTGATGAAAACCTACAACGCCAGCCACTGGCAGACCTACCTTAAGCTGCGCTTCCCGGCCTCGGTGCCCTATCTGTTTACGGCCTTCAAGGTCGCCATGACGGCGGCCCTGATTGGGGCCATTGTGGCCGAGATCTCCACCATCAGCTTTCAGGGCATCGGCAAGATGCTAGCGGAGAACTCGAGGGCCTCGGATGTGGTGGCGATGTGGGTGATCATGCTCTCCTCGGCGGTGCTGGGAATCTTGCTGGTGGCCCTGGTGAACTGGCTCGAGCGCCTGCTTACGCCCTGGCGGCGCCCCGCTGGAGGCACAGCGGTATCCGCTAACGCCAAACAGGCCCGGCTGCCTGGGCGGGAGGGGGTGGGTTGAACATGGCCCCAGCATACCGGGCAGTCTTGGGCGGCTACTGGCTGGGGTGGCTTTTGCTGGGGCTGGGGTTTGGGCTATTGCTGTGGTTTATCGTGGCCTGGTGGCACCAGACCGAACCGGCCTCCGGCTCCCAAAAGCTGCTGATTGTCCTCGGCTTTTTGGGGGTGGTGTGGGGTATTGCCAGGGTGGCCCGGCAGTTTGTGGACACCCCCAACCCGGTCATCGGCTTCACCCCCGCGGCCCTCACCCTGCTGGCCCTGGTGGTGACCGCCGAGGCCCTGCTGCGGGCCTACCAGGTGCCCCCCGGCCTGATTCCTACACCCAGCCGGGTGCTCTCCACCTTGCTGGAGGTGCGGGATGTGCTTTTGCAGGACGCGTTTCAAACCGTGGTGCTGGAGGCCCTGGTGGGCTATCTGGTCGGCTGTAGCCTGGGTCTGGTTACGGCCTTGCTGGTAAGCCGGTATGTGTTTTTGGAGCGGGGACTTCTGCCGTACGCTGCGCTTTTTAGCAGCATCCCGATAGTGGCCCTGGCCCCGGTGCTGGTCAAGATGATCGGGATTGACTGGCCCTCCAAGGCGGTTATCGTGGCTATTACGGTGTTTTTTCCCATGGTGGTGAACACTTTCCGGGGTCTGACCGAGGTCAGCCCGCTCTCACTCGACCTGATGCGCTCGTACGCCGCCGGGGAAGTGCAGCAGTACCGCTGGCTGCGCCTGCCCAACGCCCTGCCCTTCATCTTCAACGCCCTCAAGCTGGGTACGACCCTGGCCATGATCGGGGCCATCGTGGGCGAGTTCTTTGGGGCCAACGGCCAGGGGCTGGGCTTTCGCATCCAGATCGAGGCCGGGCGTTTTGGCTTCGACATCGTCTGGTCGGCCATCATTGTGGCCTCGGTGATTGGCATCGCCTGGTATGGCCTGGTGGCGTGGCTCGAGCGTAGGTTTACGGGATGGCACGTATCTTTCCGCTAGCAGGGGTGCTGGATGAACCGCAGCTCTACCTGCAACTTATCCAGTGAGGGGGTGACAAGAGCGCGCTTGACGAAAGGGTTGTAAGGTGCAGTAGGCTACCATCTGAAGTCGTTCTGGCACAAAAGGAGGCAAGGATGAAGAAGTGGTCGGTCGTTTGGGTACTGGCAGTTTTCTTGCTGGCGTCGTTGGCGAGCGCCCAGCAAAACCTGGTGAAGGTAAACCTGCAGCTCAAGTGGTTTCCGCAGGCCCAGTTTGCTGGTTTCTTTGTGGCTAAAGAACGGGGCTTTTTCCGGGCCCAGGGGCTGGATGTAACCCTGCTACCGGCGGGCGACCAGTCCCCCATTCAGGTGGTGCAGTCCGGCGCGGCCGACTTCGGCACCACCTGGATTGCCGACCTGCTCACCGCTCGGGAGCGCGGCATTCCGGTGGTGCACCTGGCCCAGATTTTCCAGCGCTCGGGCTTTACGCTGGTGGCGCTGAAATCCACCGGCATCAAGGACCTGTGCAAAGACCTCAAGGGTAAGAGCGTGGGGGTCTGGCCTTCCGGCAACGAGTACCCGGCGGTGGCCCTGTTCCGCAAGTGCGGCCTGACCAGCTCGCTGGACCCCCGGGTAACCAACCCCGATGTCACCGCGGTGAGCTACCCCTTCGACCCGGCCCTGGTCTTCCCCGACAAGGTGCAGTTGGTCTCGGCCATGACCTATAACGAGGTCAACCAGATCGCCGGGCTGGGCTACGACGAGACCAAGGTGGATGTGTTCAAGCTGGCCGATGAGGGTATCAACCTGCTTGAAGACCTGATTTTTACCACCGAACGGGTTTTGAATGACCGCAACTTCAAGGGTTCGGGCCTCACGGGCCGTCAGGTGGCCGCGCGCCTGATTCGGGCCTCCATCCAGGGCTGGAACTGGGCGGTGGCCAACCAGGCCGAGACCGTCGAAAAGTATGTGCTGCCCTTCTGCGGCAACACCTGCAAAGGCTCCGGCACCCGCGCCGACGCCAAGGGCCACCAGACCTGGCAGATGGCCGAGATCGCCAAGCTCTACAACGCCGGGGCCACCACCAAAGGCTGGGCCGGCTTCCTGGTGCCTGCCGACTACCAGGCCTCGGTGCGCCTGCTGCGCGAGCAGGGCATCCTGACCAAAGACCCCCCGGCGGCCACCGTGGACTACGGCCCCTGGGAAGCCGCCACCGGTAAGCGGGCTCGAGACTGGAAATAACCCGTACCTGAGCCAAAGACAATCGTGCCAGAGGGGCGGCCAGCGCGTCGCCCCTATTTCACCCCAAGGCTATCCAAACAGATCGCTTTCCTGGAGACAACCATGCTAAACCCCCAACGAACCATCGCCGAACTTAAGGAGCTGCGCGAACTGACCGCCGACGAAAACGGCGCCTGGCGGGTGGCCTGGAGCGATACCTGGCTCAAGGCGCGCGAATGGTTTAACCGCAAGCTGGAGGGCCTACCGGTGGAGCAGCACTACGACGCCGCCGGCAACAACTGGGTGACGCTCAAAGGCAAAAGCGAAAAGGCCCTGCTGATTGGCGGCCACCTGGACTCGGTGCCGGGCGGGGGCTGGCTGGATGGCTGCTTGAACGTACTGGCGGGCCTCGAGGTTCTGCGCCGCATCGCCGAGGAGTACCAGGGGAACCCCCCGGTCACGGTGCGGCTGGTGGACTGGGCCGACGAGGAGGGGGCCCGCTTTGGCCGCAGCCTGCTGGGTTCCTCGGCCTTCTCGGGCACCCTCGAGCCCGAGTTGGAAAAAGACCGCACCGACAAGGACGGCATCCGCCTGGAGGAGGCCCTGCGGCGCTGCGGGGTGGAGATGGATAGGATGCTCGAGGCCCAGAGTGAGCAGAAAAACGCCGCAGCCTACCTCGAGCTCCACATCGAACAGGGCCCGGTGCTGCTGGATATGGGCCTGCCCCTGGGGGTGGTGCTGGGAACCTTTGGAGTCGAGCGCCACGCCATCACCTTTAGGGGCCAGGCCGCCCACTCCGGCTCCACGCCCATGCATAAGCGCAAGGATGCCTTTCTGGCCGCAGGCAAAATGGCCTCCGAGATCTACAACATTACCGACCGCAACGGAGGGGTTAGCACCATCGGGAGCTGCGTTACCAAACCGGGGATTGTGACCAGCGTGGTGGCGGAATGCACCATCACCCTCGACCAGCGCCACCTCGACGCCGAGGCCCTGGCCCGGCTCAAGTTCGAAGCCGAAAAAGCCAGCCAGCGCTTCGCCCGCGAGGGGGGACTGCCGGAGCCGGAGTGGAGCACCATCTGGCGGATTCACCCCATCCTGTTCCACCCCGACCTGATCGAGTTCTGCGACCAGGCCATCCGCGAGGTGGCCGGGGTCTCGCACCGCCTGCCCTCGGGGCCCCTGCACGACGCCGCCGAGGTGGCCCGCGCTGGCATTCCCACGGTGATGATGTTCGTGCAGAGCCTGCACGGTATCAGCCACAACAAAATCGAGGACACCAAAGAAGAACACCTCGAGCTCGCGGTGCAGGCCCTGGATCGGCTGGCCGAGAAGACCATGCACTGGATTGCCAAGCAGTAGGGTATGCACCTGCCCACCCTGCGCCAGATTCTCGAGCTTCCCGCCTTTGCCGGGGCGGAACTGCTCTCGGGGCAGGCTCGGCTCGAGGCCCCCATCACCTGGGTGCACGTGGCCGAGGTGCTGGACGTGGCCCGGCTGCTGTCGGGGGGTGAGCTGGTGCTTTCCACTGGCCTCGAGCTCTCCCGCAGCACGCCCGAGGCCCAGGTGGCCTATGTGCGCTCGCTGGCCGAGGCCGGGGTGGGGGGGCTCGGCCTCGAGCTGGTGCAGTGGCTCACCGAGGTGCCCCCGGAGATGCTGCAAACCGCCCGAATGCTGCAATTCCCCATCCTGGTTTTTCGCAGCGAGGTGCGCTTTGCCGACCTGACCCGCGCGGCCCACGAGCGCATTCTGCGCCCGGCGGTGGATAGGGAAGAGCCGCTGCTGGACTCGCTCCTGGAGGCCCTGGTCGAGACCGGCCGCGACCGCAGCTTTCTGCAGCGCCAGCTAGGGGCCATTCTGAACCTGCCCAGCCGGCCCCGCAGCACCCTGCTGGCTACCCTGGAAGCCCTGCTGGCCTCGCAGTTCAACATCGCTGAGACCGCCCGCCGGCTGGGGGTGCGCCGGCAGAGCATCTACTACCGCCTCGAGCAGCTCAGGGGCATGCTGGGCGACCTCGAGAGCCCCGAACGGCGGCTGGGCTTGTGGGTGGCGCTGGAGCTGCTCAAGCGCTAAGCCGTATGAGTTTTATGAGTGCTTATCGGGCGTTTTTACTTCACCACTGTAGGGTAAAGTCCGCCGCTTGAATAGCCGCCCCACCCCCATCGCTGGGCGCAATTTCTGGCAGGCTGGAGATGGAGGAATCTATGCCCCTGCTGATCTGCCCAAACTGCCAGACCGGAATGAACGAAATCCAGCGCAACGGTGTGCACATAGACGTCTGCCCCAAGTGCCGGGGTGTCTGGCTCGATGGCGGTGAGATGGAAAAACTGCTGGGCCAGGTGCGCCAGTACGAACAGGAATACGAGGCCGAGATCGAGCGCTACCGCCAGCAGTACGCCCCCCCGCCCACCCATCACCGCAACCCCTACGACACCGACGACGACGAGTACTACAAGCGCCACGGTAAGAAGAAAAGCAAGCTGGGCCGGCTTTTTGACCTGTTCGACTAAATTTCCCGACAACCTTAGCTGGGGCCGACTGCAGGGTGTGGTAAGCCGTATAATCGGTGCGTACAGAAAAGGAGCCCTGCTATGGATCGAGTCCAACGCCTTCGCACCGTGGTTGCTGCTGCGCAAAAGCACCCCGTTTACGCCCAAAAACTCAGCAATGTAGACGTCCAGAGCCTGACCCCTGAGCGTATTGCCAGCCTGCCCCTCACCACCCGGCAGGAGTGGCTGGCCTATATCCAGTCGAACCCCCAGCCCCCCAAAGGCGCAGCCCTGATGCACCTGACCCCGAGCCCGGCCATCGGCTGGATGCCCGAGTACCTCTCCGCCGAGGATGTGGAGTACCAGGCCCAGGCTTTATCGGCCCAGATGCAGCGCCTGGGGGTGGCCGGCAAGAAAGCCCTGGTGGCTTTTGGCTACCACATTTTTGCCGGCGGCTGGCTGTTTCACGAGGCCCTGCAACGGGCCGGTGCGATGGTTTTGCCGCATGGCCCCGGCGAGGCCGAGCGCATCGTGCAGCTACAGCAGCAGTACGGTTTCGAGATTCTGGTCGCTAACCCCAGCTTTGCCATGAAGATTGCCCAGGCCGGGGGCCGGTTTGAGCTTTTGATGGCCGGTGGCGAACCCTTTACCTCGGTGCCGGGCTACCGCGAGAAGCTCGAGCAGGCCATTGGCGGGGTTGCGGTTGACGCCTACGGCACCTCGGAGCTGGGGGTGGTGGCCGGGGAGGGGCTGGAAAAAAACGGGCTGTGGGAAATCCCCGAGATGGCCATTATCGAGGTGCTCGACCCCGAGACCCTCGAGCCCACCCCGGAGGGCGAAAAAGGGGAGATGGTGGTGACCTCGCTCTCGCGCACCCTGATGCCCATGATCCGCTTCCGCACCGGCGATCTGGCGGTGGTATTGCGCCCTGAGGGGCGGCTCTGCCTGCCCAGGGGGGTGATTGGGCGCACCGACCTGATGGTCAAGGTGAAGGGGGTCAAGCTCTACCCCACCGAACTGGCTCCCCTGCTGATGGCCTTTGGCATTGACCCCCGCGGCGGTGCCCAACTGGTGGTGGAAACCAAAGAAGGGGGCACCGACAAGCTCACCCTGCGCATCAAGGCCGAGGCGGTGCCGCCCCAGCTTGGCCCGGCCTTGCAGCAGGCCACCGGCATCCGCCTGGACGAGATTCAGGCCGACCCCGCCCTGGAAGGGCCGCCGCTGGTGGATAAGCGCTACTAAAAATCTCTTCTGCGAACCCCTCCCAGCGCAATGAGCCTGGGAGGGCAATGCTTTGGGCCATTGGCTGGCCGGGGCACGGTAGATTTTTCTACAATGTTTGCCCTTGTTCCAAACTATCTTCTAAGTAACAACCTGGTTGCGTCGGGAAGGTGGAAGTGTAAGATGTTGGCGACAGTCGGTCGGGCAGTGCGGGCTTTACCAGGCCTCGTGAAGATGGGCACAAGCTCGACCACCCTAAGTTAAGAGGAGGCGCATGTCACCGATTAGTGAGTATCAGGCTCTGCTGGTGTACTTGGCTGTTGCCGTCGGCATTGCCGTGCTGGCAACCGTGGTGGGGGCCCTGCTGGGCCCTAAAAAGGGCGGTCGTTTCAAGTTGATGCCCTACGAGTCGGGCAACGACCCCGCCGGGGAGGTCAAGCGCTTCCCGGTGCACTTCTACGCGGTGGCGATGCTGTTCATCATCTTCGATGTGGAGGTGGCCTTTTTGTGGCCCTACGCGGTGAGCGCCGGTACCGTGGGTGTGGTGGGCTTTTTCGGCCTGCTGGCCTTCACGCTTTTGTTGTTCGTGGGGTTTTTGTACGAGTGGTACAAGGGCGTGATGAAATGGCACTAGTGGGCCCAGCCCGAAGACAAAGGGGGTTTTGAATGGCAACCATTGCAGACTTATTTACAAAAGACGTGCAGGAACTGGAAAACGAGGGGGTTTTGTTTACCACCCTCGAGAAGCTCATTGCCTGGGGGCGCTCGAACAGCCTGTGGCCGGCGACCTTTGGCCTGGCCTGCTGTGCCATCGAAATGATGGCCTCGACCGACGCCCGCAACGACCTATCCCGTTTTGGCTCCGAGGTCTTCCGGGCCTCACCCCGTCAGGCCGATGTGATGATCGTGGCCGGGCGGCTCTCCAAGAAAATGGCCCCGGTGATGCGCCGGGTCTACGACCAGATGCCCGACCCCAAATGGGTCATCTCGATGGGGGCCTGCGCTTCCTCGGGGGGGATGTTCAATAACTACGCCATCGTGCAGAACGTGGACAGCGTGGTGCCGGTGGATGTGTTTGTGCCGGGCTGCCCGCCCCGGCCCGAGGCCCTCATCTATGCGGTGATGCAGCTTCAGAAAAAAATCCAGGGCAAGGCCCGCGACGACCAGGGTCGCAAGCTGCCCAAGGTGGAGGCCTGGAAGCGCTAGGGCGCTCGAGGTGGACATGCAAAAGCTGACCGAGCTAAAAAAACAGGCTCAAGCCAACGGTTGGGCCATCGAGGAGGCCCACGGCAACACCTGGGTGGTGGTGCCCCGCGGCGAGTTCAAGGCCTTGCTGACCCAGCTCAAAAGCCAGGGTTGGAACTACCTGGCCGACGTGGTGGGCATTGACTACCTGAAATACCCCCAACCCAAACCGGAGCGTTTCTGCGTGGTTTATGAGCTGGTTTCGTTGCCGGGCTACCAGGGGGGCGATGGCAGCCGGGTCTTCATCCGGGTGTATGTGCCCGAGGCCAACCCCAGCCTGCCCAGTCTGACCGATCTATGGATGGGGGCTGACTACCTCGAGCGCGAGGTCTTCGACCTGCTGGGCATCCGCTTCGAGGGCCACCCCGACCTGCGCAAAATCCTGACCCCCGAAGACCTGGAAGGCCACCCCCTGCGCAAGGACTTCCCCCTGGGCGAGACCCCCACTTTGTTCAAGGAGGGCCGCTTCATTGATCCCGACGCTTTCCGGGCCGGCCTGTCCGGCGATAAAGGCGGCATGACCGGCTGGCGGGGGGGTACCCGCAAGGGTTACCAGGATGTGGCCGCTGAGGTGCAGAAGGTTGTGAAGGGAGGCAACTGATGGTGCGCGACCCGCAAAAGCTACACAGCCCCTCGGTGGAGGCCTACGATATCGCCGATGCGCCGGAGCTGAAATCCGAGGTCATGACCCTCAACGTGGGGCCCCAGCACCCCTCAACCCACGGGGTGCTGCGGGTGGTGGTGGATCTCTCAGGGGAGCAGATTCTGCGCCTGACCCCCCACATCGGCTACCTTCACACCGGCTTCGAGAAGAACATGGAGCACCGCACCTACACGCAGTGCATCACCTACACCCCCCGCATGGACTACCTGCACAGCTTTAGCCACGACCTGGCCTACGCCCTGAGCGTGGAAAAGCTGGTGGGGGCCCAGGTGCCCCCCAGGGCCCAGGCCATCCGGGTGATGCTCAACGAGCTGTCCCGCATCGCCTCGCACCTGGTCTTCCTGGGGACGGGCCTGCTGGACTTTGGTGCGCTGACGCCGTTCTTCTACGCCTTCCGCGAGCGCGAGGCGGTGCTCGACCTCTTCGAATGGGTCTCGGGGCAGCGCTTCCACCATAACTACATCCGGATTGGCGGCCTCAAGGAAGACCTGCCGCCGGAGTTTCTGGGCGAGGTGAAGAAGTTCATCGCGCAGATGCCGGCCCGGATCGACGAGTACGAGGCTTTGTTCCGGGAAAGCCCCATCTTTTACGAGCGCGCCCGCGGTGTGGCGGTGATCCCCCCCGAGGTGGCCATCAACCTTTCCCTTACCGGGGGCAGCCTGCGGGCCTCGGGGGTCAACTACGATGTGCGCAAGGCTTATCCCTACGCGGGCTACGAGACCTACGACTTCGACGTCCCGGTGCTGACCGGGGGCGATGTCTTTGACCGGATGGTGATCCGCATCCTCGAGATGCGCGAGTCGGTCAAGATCATCCGGCAGGCCGTGGAGCGGCTCGAGGCCCTCGGGCCAGGCCCCATCCGCGACCCCAACCCGCAGATCTCGCTGCCACCACGCCACCTGCTGGAGACCTCGATGGAGGCGGTAATCTACCACTTCAAGCTGGTCACCGAGGGCTTCCACCCGGCCCTGGGTGAGGTCTACGTGCCCACCGAGAGCGCGCGGGGTGAGCTCGGTTACTACATCGTTTCCGACGGGGGTTCCATGCCCTACCGGGTCAAGGTGCGGGCGCCCAGCTTTGTGAACCTGCAAAGCCTGCCCTATGCTTGCAAGGGCGTGCAGATGGCCGACATGGTGGTGGTAATCGCATCCTTGGACCCGGTGATGGGGGACGTGGATCGGTGAGTTTTTCGCGGGGGTCTGGCGAGTCTAGGCCCCCGATGATGCGGAGGCGTATGGGATTTTTCGACGATAAGCAAGACTGGTTAAACGAGGTATTCGCGCAGTACCCCGACCGACGGGCGGCCCTCATGCCCATGCTGCGGCGGGTACAGCAGGACGAGGGCTGGATCTCCCCTGAGCGCCAGGAGGAGATCGCCCGAATCTTAGGCATCACCGCGACCGAGGTTGCGGGCGTGATGAGCTTTTACAGCTACTACCAGGCCCTGCCCACCGGCAAGTACCACCTGCAGGTGTGCGCCACCCTGAGCTGCGCCATTGGCGGGGCCGACGAGCTGTGGGATGAGCTGGTCGAGACGCTGGGCATCCTGCGCGGGGAGGTGACCCCTGACGGGCTCTTCAGCATTCAGAAGGTGGAGTGCCTGGGCTCCTGCCACACCGCGCCGGTGATCCAGGTCAACGACGAGCCCTATGTGGAGTGCGTGACCAAGGCCCGGCTGCACGCGCTTTTGCAGGGCCTGCGGGAAGGGAAGAAGCTCGAGGAGATCGCCCTACCCGGCAAGGTGGGGCACGAGGTGCACGTGCGTGGGGAGGAGGTGGGCGCATGACCGGCCCCATCGTGAGCGGGAAAGACCCCCGTTTCGAGAAGACCCTCTACAAACACGTGGGCCAGCCCAACTCCTGGACGCTCAGCTATTACCTGGCCCACGGCGGCTACCAGGCCATCCGCAAGGCCATCGCCCAGGGCCAGGACTGGGTGATCGAGGAGGTCAAGAAGTCCGGCTTGCGCGGGCGCGGTGGGGCGGGCTTCCCCACCGGGCTCAAGTGGAGCTTCATGCCCAGAAACACCGGCAAGCAGCACTACATCGTCTGCAACGCCGACGAGTCGGAGCCGGGCTCCTTCAAAGACCGCTACCTGATGGAAGACGACCCCCATCAGCTTATCGAGGGCATGATGATTGCGGGGGTGGCGATCCAGGCCAGCAAGGGCTACATCTACATCCGCGGCGAGTACCGCCGGGCCTACGACCGGCTTATCGCGGCGATTCGCGAGGCCTATGCGGCGGGTTACCTGGGTCAGAATGTGATGGGCACCGGCTTTAGCTTCGACCTGTATGTGCACCGGGGGGCCGGGGCCTACATCTGCGGTGAGGAGACCGCCCTGATGAACTCCCTCGAGGGCCTGCGGGCCAACCCCCGCATGAAGCCCCCCTTCCCGGCCCAGGCCGGCCTGTGGGGGATGCCCACCACCATCAACAACGTGGAGTCGCTCTGCTCGGTGGTGCACATCATCGAGCGCGGGGCCGACTGGTTCGCCAGCATGGGCACCGAAAAGTCCAAGGGCCACAAGCTCTTCCAGGTCTCGGGCCCCTTCAAGCGCCCCGGCGTGTACGAGCTGCCCCTGGGCACCACCTTCCGCGAGCTGCTCTTCGACTGGGCCGGGGGCCCCACCGAGCCCATCCAGGCCATTATTCCGGGGGGCTCTTCCTGCCCGCCTTTGCCCTGGAACGACGAAATCCTCGATACCCCCATGGACTACGAGTCCATCAGCGCCAAGGGCTCGCTGCTGGGCACCGGGGGGGTGATCGGCATCCCGGCCAGCATGAGCATGGTGGATGCTATGTGGAACATAACCCGCTTCTACGGCCACGAGTCCTGCGGCAAATGCACCCCCTGCCGCGAGGGGGTTTCGGGCTGGATGGTGAGCCTGTTCGAGAAGATCGGAACCGGACAGGGCCAGAAAGGCGATGTGGAGCTTTTGGAGAGCATGCTCGACCAGATCGAGGGCCGCAGCTTCTGTGCGCTGGCCGATGCGGCCTGCTGGCCGGTGCGTGGCAGCCTCAAGCACTTCCGCCACCAGTTTGTGGAAGCTGTAGAACAGGGCAGGCCGGTCGAGCGCCTGGGGAGCCGCTGGGGGTGAGGTAGGGAATGGCCAAGGTAACCATTAACGACAGAACCATAGAGGTACCGAACGGCACCTCGGTGATGGATGCCATCTTCCACGCTGGCTACGATGTGCCGCTGTTCTGCGCTGAGAAGCACCTGTCGCCCATCGGGGCCTGCCGGATGTGCCTGGTTAGGACCGGCAGCCCGCGCAAAGGGCCGGACGGCAACTTCATCATGGAGGATGGGCAGCCCAAAATTTTCTGGATGCCCAAGCTGGCGGCGGCCTGCATCACCGCGGTAACCGACGGGATGGTGGTGGACACCCTCTCCGACGAGGTGAAGCACGCCCAGTCGGGCATGGTGGAGCTGACCCTGCTCAACCACCCGCTCGACTGCCCCACCTGCGACAAGGGCGGGGCCTGTGAGCTACAGGATCGCAGCTACGAGTACGGCCTGGTGGAGAAGTTCTACCAGCCCGACCCCATGGAGCTGCCCATGTACACCCGCTTCGAGATGACCCGGCGGCACGTGGACAAGCACCATCCGCTCTCGCCCTTCATCGTGCTCGACCGCGAGCGCTGCATCCACTGCAAGCGCTGCGTGCGCTACTTCGAGGAGATTCCGGGCGACGAAGTGCTGGACTTTATCGAGCGGGGGGTGCACACCTTCATCAACAGCGAGGACGACGGCCTGCCCTCCAACTTCACCGGCAACATCGTGGATATCTGCCCGGTGGGGGCCCTGCTCGACCGAACCGCGCGCTTCAGGGCCCGCAACTGGGAGTACGACGCCACCGAGACCACCTCGATGGACGACGCCTGCGGGGCGGCCATCACGGTGGACACCCGCAGCGGTCTCCTCGAGCGCATCCGGGCTGCCGAGCGCCGCGAGGTGAACGAGGTCTGGATCTCCGATGCGGCCCGCTTCGGCCACGAATGGGTGAACGAGAACCGGGTGCGCGTTCCTTTGGTACGCAAGAACGGCCAACTGGTTGAGACCAACTGGGAGGAGGCCCTCGAGGCCATCCGCAAGGGCTTGAGCGGCGTGGCCAAAGCGGACATCGGCGTGTACCTGGCGGGCAGCAGCACCCTCGAGGAGGGCCTGGCGGCCCTCGAGCTCACCCAGGCCCTGGGCACGCCGCACCGCGACTTCCAGGGCCGCACCGCCTACCCGGTGACGGGGTTCACCCCGGCCAGCTTCGACGAGCTGCTGGATGCCGAGTTCGTGCTGATCCTGGGCGAGCCCACCGAGGAGGCCCCCACCCTGCACCTCAGGCTTTCGGAGTACAGCCGCGGCCTCAAACCGGCGGCCCGGCTGAACCACGGCACCCCCTTTGCCGACCTCAACATCAAGGAGCGGATGCCCCGCCTGACCCATAAGCTGGCCCTCTTCAGCGCCTACCCCAGCAACACTGCCAAGTGGGCCGGGGCCAGCGGCGTGCATGCCCCAGGGGCCGAGGCGGCCCTGCTGGCGGCCTTGCTGAACCAGGGCGAGGCCCCAGCGGGCCTGGCCGAGGCGGTGGACTGGGTCAAGGAGCGCCTGGCGAAGAGCCAGCGGGTGGTGCTGGTGCTGGGGGCGGGGGTGCTCAACCAGCCCCAGGCGGCCCTCAAGGCCCGGCAGCTCGCCGAGCGCACCGGCGCCAAGGTGATGTGCATGACCCCGGCGGCCAACGCGCGGGGCTTGGAGGCCCTGGGCTTCTTCCCCGGCAAAGGGGGTGCGGGCTGGACGGAGGCCGGGCCCAGGGCGGTTTACTATGCCTACCTGCCCACCGAGGCCCAGCTCAAGGCGGCTTCTTTCCGCATCCTGCACCTCACGCACCGGCACCCGCTGGCTGAGCGGTACGCCGACGTGATTTTGCCCAACCAGACGCCCTACGAAAAGCGCGGCCATACCCTGAACCTCGAAGGCCGGGTGCTGCCTTTGGAGCCCGTGGCCATCAACAACGGCGAAGCCGACGGGGCGGTGGCGGCGCTGGCGGTGCTGGCCGAGGCTTTGGGGGTCAAAACCCCGGTGCGGCTGGTGCGCCAGGCCACCCGCCTGTTGGTCGAAAAGCACAAACTGCCGGCGGCGCTCGAGCGCTGGCTGCCCAAAGGTACCGGCTGGGCCGCCTCCGAGGCCGATGCCACCCAGGGAGCCCTCTACCTGCGCCCCACCATGTGGCGGCGGGAGCAGGTGGTGGGGGCGGTGGCCCAGGCGATCGAACTCAGGCTGGAGATGAGTCCGGCCACGGCCCGCGCCCAGGGCCTGGCCGATGGGTACTGGGTAGAGATCGAGCTGCCCGGTGGAAGGGAGCGCCTCGAGGTCAGAACCGTGGTAGGGTTGCCCGATGGTGTGATGTACGTGCCGGCGCTGGGGGCCTGGGCGGGCCGCAGCCTGGAGGCCAAAATTCTGGTAGGAGGTGCCGCATGAACCAGACCCAACAGAAGCACCCGCGCCTGGGGTGCCTCCAGACGCGCCTGGCTTTTGGTGCACCGCTCCTGGCTGGCCTGGCCGTGGCCGCCGAGGCCACCCCCGCGGCCAGCTCGAGCGCCACCGATCCCTTGTGGATGGTGGGGATCAAGGCCTTTCTGGTCATCTTCGGACTGCTGACCGCCTTTGCCTACATGACCCTGATTGAGCGCCGCCTGCTGGCCCGTATCCAGATCCGCCAGGGGCCCAACCGGGTGGGGCCCACGGGCCTGCTGCAACCCCTGGCCGATGCCATCAAGTCCATCTTCAAGGAAGACCTGGTGGTGGCCAGGGCTGACAAAGTGGTCTTCGTCCTGGCCCCCATGATCTCCGTCACCTTCGCGGTGCTCACCTTCGGCCTGATTCCCTTTGGCCCCAAGGACGCCTTCTTTGGCTACGACCCCTGGGTGATTGACCTGGATGTGGGCCTGCTCTACGTCTTCGCGGTCTCGGAGATCGCCATCTACGGTATCTTTCTGGCGGGCTGGGCCTCCAACTCCAAGTACTCCCTGCTGGGCTCGCTGCGCTCTTCGGCCTCGCTCATCTCCTACGAGCTGGCCCTGGGCATCAGCCTGCTGGCCCCGGTCCTGCTGGTGGGCTCCCTGAACCTGCGAGAAATTGTCGAGTGGCAACACCAAAACGGCTGGCTGATTCTCTACATGCTCCCGGCTTTCGCCATCTTCCTGCTGACCAGCATGGCCGAAGCGGCCCGCACGCCCTTCGACCTGCCCGAGGCCGAGCAGGAACTGGTGGGGGGGTATAACACCGAGTACAGCTCCATCAAGTGGGCCCTGTTCCAGATGGCCGAGTACATCCACCTGATTACCGCCTCGGCCCTGATTCCCACGATCTTTTTGGGAGGCTGGCGGATGCCCGGCTTCATGGAGCAGATCCCCCTCATCGGGGGCCTGTTCGCCCTCCCGTACCTCTGGATGTTCGTCAAAATCGCGCTGTTCCTGTTCTTCTTTATCTGGGTGCGGGGTACGCTCTTCCGCCTGCGCTACGACCAGCTCATGGTCTTTAGCTGGGGCCGCCTCTTCCCGCTGGCCCTGGCCTGGTTCCTGCTGTCGGCGCTGGTGGTGGCCTTCAAGTGGCCGGTTGCGGTGCTGGGCTGGCTTTCCTTGCTCAGCCTGGTGGTCTTCTCGGCCTATGTGATTCTGACGGCCAAACCCAAGCCCCGGGCCATGCCGCGCATGGGTGCGGGCGATTAGTCTCGATTGAAAGGAGTGAACCTGTGAGCATTGCTGCACTGGCGCAAAGCATGGGGATAACCCTGAAGGCGCTGTTTTCCAAACCGGTGACCATTCCCTATCCGGATGCCCCGGTGCCCCTGAAGCCCCGTTTCCACGGGCGACACGTGCTGACCCGGCATCCCAACGGCCTTGAGAAGTGCATCGGCTGCTCGCTCTGTGCGGCGGCCTGCCCGGCCTACGCCATCTACGTAGAAGCCGCCGAGAACGACCCCAATAACCCCGTCAGCGCAGGGGAGCGGTACGCCAGGGTCTACGAGATCAACATGCTGCGCTGCATCTTCTGCGGGATGTGCGAGGAGGCCTGCCCCACCGGCGCGGTGGTGATGGGCTACGACTTCGAGATGGCCGACTACCGCTACTCCGACTTTGTCTACGGCAAGGAGGACATGCTGGTCGAGGTGGAGGGCACCAAGCCCCAGCGCCGTGAGGCGGCCTACACGGGCAAGCCGGTCAAGCGGGGTTACAGCCTGCCCTACGTGCGACCCGAACTCGAGGGCTTTAAGCCGCCCAAGTAGGGCAGACCGGAGGCTCGAGTCCAAAAGGCAGGTGTTCCCCAACACACATTGTTGGGGGTAAAATCGCTCGGATTATGTGCGACCCTAAAGGCTCGAGCCCACCCCTGGCTCTCTGGAGGAATCAATGAGTATCGGATTTTGGGAAGTCCTTGCGCTGCTTGTGCTGGTCGGTACCGGCCTGGCCGTGGTGCGGCTGCAAAACGCCGTGCACGCCGCCCTGGCGCTCATCGCCAATTTCCTGGTGGTGGCGGGTGTGTACGTGGCGCTCGAGGCCCGCTTTGTGGCTATGATCCAGATCATTGTCTACGCCGGGGCCATCGTAGTGCTCTTTCTGTTCGTCATCATGCTGCTCTCGGCGGCCAGCGCCAACGTGGGCCAGGACTTGCTGCCCCGGCTGGGCTGGGTGGCCGCGCTTGGGGCGCTGGGTCTGGCCGGCGTGCTGACCTACGCTGTAACCCGCTTTCAGCCGCCTGCCGGCACGCCGGCCCTGGGGGGCGGCCTGCCCCAGGCCCTGGGGCCCCTGCTCTACGATCCCGAGAAGTGGCTCTATGCTTTGCTGGTGGTGGGCTTCTTGCTGCTGGTGGCCACGGTGGCAGCGGTGGTGCTGATTGAACCCGAGCGGATTGTCGCGGCCACCAGTCACCCGGCCCACCTCCGACAGGATCAAAAGCCCAGCCCTTCCGCCGGGCAGCAAAAAGATGAGAAGGCGGTGGTCAAGCGATGATCTGGCTTGTGGCTTCGGCCCTGCTGTTTTCAATTGGTGCTTACGGTGCCTTGACCCGGCGCACCGCCATCCTGATGTTTTTGTCCATCGAACTGATGCTCAACGCCGCTGCGCTCTCGCTCATCAGTTTCTCCAAGCTCACCGGGAGCCTGGAGGCCCAGGTGGTGGTGCTTTTCATCATCGCCATTGCCGCCGCCGAGGTGGCGGTGGGCCTTGGTCTGATTGTGGCCATCTTCCGCCGCCGCGAGACCACCAGCGTAGATGAGCTAAGGCAACTGAGGGGGTAAAACGTGCAAGAGACCTTTCTTCTACCCCTGATTATCGCACTGCCCCTCCTGGGGTTCGTGCTTCTGGGACTTTTTGGTAAGCGAATTGGCGAGCCGGCAGCGGGCTGGCTGGCCTCCTTGCTGGTGCTGGGCAGCTTCCTTTTGGGCCTGGTCTTGCTGCTGCAGGGGGGGGGGCGCTGGGCGCTCCCGGACTGGCTGCCAGGCATCCCTTTCAGCCTCAACCTCGACAACCTCTCGGGCGTGATGCTGATGGTGGTGACTGGGGTGGGTTTCCTAATCCACGTCTGGGCCATCGGCTACATGCACGGCGACCCCGGTTACAGCCGCTTCTTTAGCTACTTCAACCTGTTCATTGCGGCCATGCTGGTGCTCATCCTGGGCGACAGCCTGCCGGTGGTCTTCATCGGCTGGGAGGGGGTGGGGCTGGCCTCGTACCTGCTGATCGGCTTCTGGTACCACGAACGGATTAACGTCGACTCGGCCCGTAAAGCCTTTATCGTCAACCGCATCGGTGACCTGGGCTTCCTGCTGGCCATGGGCCTGCTCTGGAGCATGTTCGGCACCCTCTCGATCAGCGAGCTGGCCGAGAAGGTGGAGGCTGGGGGGTATAGCTTTACCACCCTTACGCTGGCCGGCTTCTTCCTGCTGGTAGGGGCCATGGGCAAGAGCGCCCAGGTGCCCCTGATGGTCTGGCTGCCCGACGCCATGGCCGGCCCCACCCCGGTATCGGCCCTGATTCACGCGGCCACCATGGTCACGGCGGGGGTTTACCTGCTGGTGCGGCACGCCTTCATGCTGCACGACGACGCTTACCTGTCGGGTCTGATCGTTTTCATCGGCCTCTTGACGGCCTTTTACGGGGCGCTGTGCTCGCTGGGCCAGTGGGACATCAAGCGCATCGTGGCCTACACGACCCTTTCGCAGCTCGGCTTCATGTTCGTGGCGGTGGGGGTGGGGGCCTACTGGGTGGCCATCTTCCACATCGTGACCCATGCTTTCTTCAAAGCCCTGATGTTCATGACCTCGGGCTCGGTGATTCACGCCCTGGGGGGCGAGCAGGACGTGCGCAAGATGGGCGGTATGCGCAAGTACCTGCCCGCCACCCATCTGCACGGCCTAATCGCCACCTTCGCCTCGGGCGGTCTGGTGCCGCTGGCAGGCTTCTGGTCGAAAGACGCCATCCTGGCCTACTCCTTCGAGTATGGCCCCTGGCTGTGGTTCCTGATGCTGCTGGCCTCGGTGTTGGCTGCCCTCTACTCGATTCGCTGGTATGTGCTGGTCTTCTGGGGCGAGTACCGGGGCAAAGAACACCCCCACGAAAGCCCGGCGGTGATGCTCTGGCCCAACCACATCCTGATGGGTGGTGCCATTGGTGTGGGCTTTATGGGGTTGCCGTATGTGATTGATTACAAGAACTTTATCGAACCTTTCCTGACCAAAGCCATCGGAGAGTTTCCCCACGAGAAGCTGCCGGTGCTCACCGAGTGGGTACTCATCCTCACCTCGGCGGTGGTGGCGATTGCCGCTTTGTGGTGGGGCTTCCGCTTTTTCCAGCAGAAGATGCCGGCCTGGTACGAGCGCTTCCAGGCGGCGGCTTTGCAAGGCTTCTATGCCGATGCCCTGTACAACACCCTCTTGGTGAATCCGGCCAAAGGGCTAGCGGAGCTTTTATTCGGGGGTGATAAGGGTCTGCTGGCGGGTTTTGCTGGCCTGGGTAACCTGGTAGGCGGGCTGGGGAGCCTGCTGGCGAGGCTCGAGACCGGGTCTTTACGCTTTTATCTGGCCGGGCTTCTGGTAGCCCTGGTGCTGTTGGTGGGCTGGGGGGTGTTGCGATGATTCATGTGGGACTGTGGTTACCCCTCCTGGCAGGTTTGTCGCTCTTTATGTTGCCGAGCCTGGGCCGCACCTTCGCTATCGTCTCGGCGGCGGTGAGCCTGGCGATCGCGGTGGCGCTGTTTGCCGGCTACGGGGGCCAGGGGGTGGCCTATGCCAGCCAGACCCCCTTCCTGCCCGAGGTGGGGGTCTACTATGCGGTGGGGCTGGATGGGGCCGGTTTGCTGTTGTGGATTGCAGTGGGCCTGGTGGTGCTTTTGGGTGTATGGATTGCCGAGGTACCGGTGCGCTTCCTGGCCCTGGCTCTGATGATGCAGACCGGTTTGTTGGGCATTTTTGCAGCCCAGGATCTGATCTTTTTCTATGCCTTCTTCGAGGCCACGCTGATCCCGGCGCTCTTGATGCTGTGGTTTTACGGGGGGGCGGAGCGCCTAAAAGCCATCTACATCTTTGCGCTGTTTACCCTGGTGGGCTCGCTGCCCATGCTGGCTGCCATCTTCGCGGTGCGCTACCTGGGCGGGGCCGAAAGCTTCCTCTATACCGACCTGGTGGCCCATCCCCTGACCGGGCAGGCCGCGGTCCTGGCCTTTCTGGGCTTTTTAGTTGCCCTGGCTGTCAAAACGCCGCTCTTCCCGCTGCATGCCTGGCTGCCTAGCTTCCACCAACAAAACCACCCCTCCGGCCTGGCCGATGCTATGGGCACCCTGTACAAGGTGGGTGTCTTTGCCCTGTTCAAGTGGGCCATTCCCCTGATGCCCGAGGGCTTCAAGGAGTGGCAGGGCTTGCTGCTCTTCCTGGCCGCTTTTGGGGCGTTGTACGCCGCCTGGCTGGCCTTCAGCGCGCCCGACTGGAAAACCTTGCTGGCCTATGCCGGGGTTTCCCACATGGGCGTTGCAGCCCTGGGGCTCTTTAGCGGCAACATGGAGGGCACTGTAGGGGCGCTGTACCTGCTGGGCGCTTCAATGATTTATGGTTCCGCTATGTTCCTGTTTGTGGGTCTGGTGTACAAGCGCACCGGCAGCCTGGACATCCTTCCGGTGCGTGGTCTGGCCAGGCACACCCCGGCGCTCTATGTGCTGGGCATGTTCTTGCTGATGGCCATGATCGGGCTACCGGGGCTCTCGGGCTTCCCCGGCGAGCTGATGGTGTTGCTGGGGGCCTACAAGGTCTCGCCCTGGCTGACCTTCCTGGCGTTCCTGGCGGTGATTGCGGCGGCGGCCTATGCGCTCACGGCCTTTCAGAAGCTTTTCCAGGAAACCCCCCAGGCCCAGGCTGTGCCCGATATGGACACCCGTGAGTGGGGTTTTGCGGCTGTTACGGTGGGGGTGCTGCTTCTGATGGGCCTTTATCCAAAGCTTTTTACGGTCTACCTCGAGCCTCTCGGTAAGGCCCTTGCGGCGCTCTTTGGAGGTGCTTCATGACCGACCGCAAGCGCCAGGTTTTTAGCTCTTTTGCGCGGATGGGAGGTGCGCGATGCTGACTTTGTACTTGCTGGCAGGCTTCGCCACCGTGCTGTCGCTGCTGGCCTTCCTCATCTCCCGCGAGGCCAACCGCATCGTGACCGTGGCGGCGCTGCTGTTGGCGGGTTTGTTCTCTCTGGTGGGCTGGGGCCAGACCGTGGAGGCCTTTGGGGGCCTCTACCGCTTCGATACCCTGGCCCGGGGCCTGACCCTGGTAGCCATTCTGGGTGGGTTGTGGGCGCTTTTGCTGGGGCCTGCTAAGAAATTTGAATACCCCTTGCTGGTGCTGTTTGCGGTGACCGGTATGCACGTCATGGCCAGCAGCCCCAACCTGGTGGTGCTGGTGATTGCCTTGGAGGTTTTCTCGCTGCCGCTGTACGTACTGGCCACCTGGCAGCGCGATGAGAAAGGTTTTGAAGCGGGCCTGAAATACTTCCTGCTGGGGGCGCTGGGGGCGGCCATCTTTCTCTATGGCATCGCCCTGTACTTTGGGGCAACCGGCAGCTTTATGGTGGGTGCGACCGGCTCGGGGCCGCTCTACGTGGCTGGGTTGTTGCTGATTATGGCGGCGTTTGCCTTCAAGACCGCCATGGTGCCCTTCCAGTGGTGGTCGCCGGACGTTTACCAGGGGAGCCCTACGGTGGTCACCCTCTTTATGGCCACGGCGGTCAAGGCGGCGGCTTTTGCGGCCATGCTGCGCATCTTTACCCCTGAAGGCCTGGAAGCCTGGGGGGTCGGGATGGCTGCCCTGATTGCCCTCAGCACCCTGTTTGGGAATCTGGGAGCTCTGTCTCAGACTGAAGCCAAGCGGCTTTTTGCTTACTCCTCCATCGCCAATGCGGGCTACATCGGCCTGGGGCTGTTTGGCCCCACCGGGCAGGCCACCATCCCGTTCTATCTGCTGACCTACGGCCTGGCTACGGGCCTGATCTTTGCGGTGCTCTCGATGCTCTCCAACCAGGATGTACCGCTCGAGCGCCTGCGGGGCCTGTGGTACCGCAAGCCCCTGCTGGGCGGGGCCCTGGGGCTGGGCATTCTTTCGGTGCTGGGGCTGCCCCCGCTGGCCGGGTTCTGGGCCAAGTACCTGGTCTTCCAGGAGGCGGCCCGGGCCGGGTTCTACGGACTGGTGGTGCTGGCCCTGGTCACCTCGGCCATTGGCGCTTACTACTACCTCCGGGTCTTCTTCCTGATTTTCAGCCAGCCCACGCCGGCCCAGGAAGCCGAAGACCGCGAGGCCGAGGCGGCCCTGGCCCAGTATGGCAGCTCGGAAGCGCCGGGGGTTCCGGTAGCGGCGGCCCCGATGGGCCTCACCCAGGCCCTGATGGCCCCCGCGACGCGAACGGGCCTGCCTGCGGCGGGGATGCTGGTGGGGGCGATGGCCCTGCTGGGCCTGCTCTCGGTTCTGCCTGGACTGGGCCTGCGGGCCTTCAGCGCGGGCCTGCCCCCGGCGGCAGCGGCTGTAACCATCACCGCACCGGCGGACGGTTCGACCCTGGCAGTGGGCAGCTATACCCTGCAGGGGGCTGGCCAGCCAGGGGAGACCCTCGAGCTCTTCGACAACGGCGCGGCCCTTGGCGCTGTAACGGTAGGCTCCGATGGGCGCTGGAGCTTTGCGCTCCCGGTCTCGGCCCTGACCGCCGGTGCACACACCTACGAGGCCCGCCGCCCCGGGCAGATGACCGGGGCCAGCGTCCGCGTGACCGCCACGCCCCCGGTCGAACCCACCTTTATCGCGCCTGTGGATGGGGCCACGGTTTCGGCCACCGGTTTTACCCTCCAGGGTACGGCCCAGCCGGGCCAGACCGTGGAGGTTTTTGAGGACGGGGCCAGCCTGGGGCGGGTCAGCGCCGATGCCAACGGGTTGTGGAGCTTGAACGTTCCACCGCCCTCGAGCGGCACCCGCACCTATGAGGTGCGCGCCGAAGGCGCAACCTCGGGAAGCAAGATTGCCCTGGTGGTGGCCGAGGCCCAGGCCGGGGCTGCCTGCAACCTGCAGTTTGCCCTCTCGAACCTTCAGGCCGGGGGTACGGTCTCCCGTCCATTCCGCTTCGGTGGGGTGGGCTCGGCCAGAAGCTATACCGTGCTGGTCAAGCGCGGCGACCGCGTGATCGGGCGGCGCGACCTACCCTTGAGCGCCGCCTGCGGCTGGAGCTACTTCTCCGACCCCGGCCCCGGCCAGATCACCTACGAGGTGCGCCCCACCGGGGCGCCCGAGAGCGAGCCGCCCCTCGCCACCATCTCGCTCAATGTCCAGTAGGCTTTTTTTGGTCTGGGGGCTCGCGCAGGTGGGCCCCCAGGCTGTTTAACCCTCGAGGGGCCGATTGGCCCACCCCGCAGAAGACCTGCAATGGTTGGCTTTATAAGCTGCCATCGGCGGATACCAGAGCCCACCAAATAAAAAGCGCCCAGCCTAGGGCGCTCGTGCCATCCGGGCTAGGGCGCAGCGGTGGGGGGCACCTGTACGCCGGTAATGGACACCGGCTTGGCGGTATCAGAGGAGTTAGGAGTCCCATCACCTAGCTGACCCTGAACGTTGCTGCCCCAGGCCACCATCGAGCCATCGTCCAGCAGGGCCAGGGCGTGGAAGATGCCCGCCGTTAAGCCCCGCACGCTTCGACCTGTGGGTATGCCCTGAACATCCACCGGGGTGGTCTGGTCGCCCGTGGTGGCACCGTTGCCAAGCTGGAAGCTGTCGTCGTGCCCCCAGGCCTTGACCGAACCATTGCTCAGAACGGCCAGGGTGAACTCGTAGCCCGCCGCAATGCCCACCACGTCCGTTAGGCCCGTGACCGGAACCGGTACGTTGCTGTTTGTGTTGCTGCCATTGCCAAGCTGACCGTGGTTGTTATAGCCCCAGGTACGCACCGTTCCGTCAGCCAGCAGCGCGACCGAGTGGTTGCCCCCGGCAGCGATGGCCTTTACACCTGGTAGGTTTGATACAGCGGTCGGTACGCTGTAGGGCGTGATGTCTCCGGTTCCCAGCTCGCCGTTGGGGTTGTCGCCCCAGGCCCAGACGCTGCCATCGGCTTTGAGGGCTAGGGTGTGGTCGTCGCCGGCGGCCAGGGCAATTACGTCGCTCAAGCCAGGAATAAGCGCGGGCGATTCCTGTGGGGCAGTGATTGTGCCAAGGCCGAGCTGGCCCACATCGTTGCGCCCCCAGGCGTAGACGGTGCCTTCGGAGGTCAAAGCCAGGGAGTGGTAGCGGCCTGCCTGAACAGCCACAGCCTTGATCCCAGCCGGCAGGATGTTGTCGCGCAGGTTGGGGGCGGTGTGGGTGCCGCTCGAGTCCCCCGGCCCATCCCCCAACTGCCCGTAGTCGTCTCGTCCCAGCGTAACCACCCGGCCATCGTTGGTGAGGGCAATGGCGTGGTACTCGCCCAGGGAAATCGAGACTGCATCGTTGATGAGAGAAGCCTGGGTGGGGGTGCTATCGCTGGGGCTGGTGGTTGCCCGGCCTAGCTGCCCGTAGGTGTTGTCGCCCCACGACCAGACCTGGCCGTTGGGTTTGATGGCCGCGCTAAAGTAGCCCCCGGCGGCCAGGGTGTTGGCCCGCAGCACCCGCAGGGTAAGGGGGGCGGTGCGGGTCAGGTTGCCGCTGCTGGCCTGTACGATGAGGTTGTAAACACCTTCTGGAACCGTGCGGTCTACTGAAAGGGTTACTGGCCCGGAGGCGCTCAGGCTGGCCGGGCTGAGGCTGATACCGCTGAGGGGTGATTGCAGGCTCAGGCTCACCGAACCGCTAAACCCGGCCTCGGGGGTGAGGGTGAGGCTGAAGTCTGAGAAGCTCTGACCCTGGGCCCGCAGGGTGCTCGAGCGGGTCAGGGCAATGTTGAACGAGGTTACGGTTAGTTCAAAGCTGACGGTTTTGCTCAGGCTGCCCTGGGCAGCCACCAGCGCGAGGGTGCTGGGGCCGGTGGGGGTGCTGGAAGTGGTGTTGAAGGTGATGGTGAAGTCCTGTGGGTTTGGCCCGCTTACCTCGATGGTGCTGGGTGAGACCGTGATGCCCGCCGGGGGGTTTTGCAGGCTCAGGTTCACAGTGCCGCTAAAGCCGTTCTGAGGGGTGATGGTGAGGGTACTCGAGGCCGAATCACCAGGGCTGACCAAAGCGCTGCTGGGGTTGAGGGATAGTGTGAAGTTGGGCTGAGACTGCGATTGCGTGCTACAACCAGTCAACATCAGACCAGCCACTGCGAGAGGTAAGAATAACTTCTTCACAGTACCTCCTTGCTAAATTCGATTTCATCATAGAGCTTGAGCAATTCGAAGTCGGTGACAAATGTGGCACTGGGTTTACTAAGTTTCAGTTACCTGGTTGAAGCCACCCGCTTCAGCCGCTCTAAAAAAGCCGCAAAATCTTCTGCATTTTCCAGCACCAGCACCTCGTCCTCTACCGTCAGCGCGAAGCCTTGTTCGCAATGCGATAGACACGATACAAAATCTACCTCAATCCCCTGGCCCTCCCCGCCAAAGTAGCCCACCCCCAGGCGGGACTGAAGAAGCTCGATCCAGCCCGCAAAGTGCTTTTCGTCCTCCCGGGCGTGACAGCCGGTACAGATAGCCAGGCGCATCAGCTTTTAAGGCGCTCGAGCAGGTACTGGGGCAGTTCCTTTACCGCTACCCGCTCCTGCTGCATGGTGTCGCGGTCGCGCACCGTCACGGTGTCTTGCAGGGCGGTGCTGCCGTCCTGGCTTTTGCCGATGGTGTCGTAGTCCACCGTAACGCAAAAGGGCGTGCCCACCTCGTCGTGGCGGCGATAGGCTTTGCCGATGTTGCCGGTGTCCTCGTAGAGCACCCGGCCAAAGCCCAGGGCCTGCAAATCGGCCTTGAGGCGGCGGGCGTAGCTGGTGATCTCCTCTTTGTTTTTAGCCAGCGGGATGACCGCCACCTTGATGGGGGCCAGGTGCGGCTTGAGTTTAAGCACGATGCGCTCCTCGCCGTTTTCCAGCTTTTCCCGAGTGTAGGCCTGGGACAAAACCGCCAGCACCCCCCGATCAACCCCCGCCGAGGGCTCGATCACAAAAGGTACGAACCACTCTTTGGTCTCGGGGTCTTGCACTGCCAGCTTGGCGGTGGAGTCGTGGTTTTCCAGCACCCGGGCCTGAATCTTCAGCTCGGCCTGGCCCTTGGTGTGGCTGCCCAGGTCGTAGTCGCTGCGGTTGGCGATGCCCTCAATCTCCTCGAAGCCCAGGGTGGGGAAGTTGTACATCAGGTCGAAGGTGCGCTTGGAGTAGTGCGAGAGGTCTTCCTTGGGCACGTCCAGCACCCGGATTTGCTCGCGGGGGATGCCCTGCGCCTCCCACCAAGCCAGGCGCGCCTCGAGCCAGCGCTGGTGCCATTCTTCGTCGGTGCCGGGCTTCACAAAGTACTCGATCTCCATCTGCTCGAACTCGCGCACCCGGAAGATGAAGTTGCGCGGGGTAATCTCGTTGCGGAAAGCCTTGCCAATCTGGGCCACCCCAAAGGGTAGGCGGCGGCTGGTGGCATCGAGCACGTTTTTGAAGTTGATAAAGATGCCCTGGGCCGTCTCGGGACGCAGGTAGCCGTAGGAGTCTTCGTCGGCCACGGGGCCAATCTGGGTTTTGAACATCATGTTGAAAGGCCGCGGGGGTGTCCAGTCGCCGGGCGCGCCGTCGGCAGGGTCTATGACCCGGGCGGTGTTCATGGCCAGGGCGGCCTTCTCGGGTTCAGCCAGCAGGCGCGAGACCAGGGCCGCCAGGCTCTCGTCCTGCTGTAGCCCCATGGCTTGTGATAAAGCCTGTAGCACGCTGGGTTTTTGCTCCTTGAGGAGGTGATCCAGGCGGTAGCGCTTTTTGGAGATGCGGTTATCCACCAGGGGATCCGAGAAGGTGGCCTCGTGGCCCGAGTAAAAAAGCACCAGCCGGTGGGTCAGGATGCTGGCATCCAGGCCTTCTATATCGTCGCGCTCGTAGACGTTGGCCCGCCACCAGGCGGCCTTGAGGTTGTTTTTGAGTTCAACCCCCAGGGGGCCGTAGTCGTAGGTTCCCTGCAAACCCCCATAGATATCCGACCCAGGGAAGATAAACCCCCGGCGCTTGCACAGGCTTACCAGTTCTTCCATCGTTTCAGCAGGCATAGCTTGCTCCTTTTGGCTGGGCAGGATTGGGGCCCCTCACCAGCTTATGCCGGGAAAAAAGAAACCCCCGGCACGCATGCCTGGGGACGAATACGCGCCGGGAAAGGCGCGGACATCCGCGGTTCCACCCCAGTTCCTCGAGGTCGCTCGAGGCCCTTTGAGCTGCGTTGAGGTTTGCCCCGCCGCCCTTCACCCGGTTCTTGGCTGCCCGGCTCACACCCTCCCAGGCTCGCTGTAGCGGAACGCCGGGTTACTCCTGCGGTTCAACGCAAGCTACAAGGTAACACAGCGGCCCTTTCCCATCAAGGATTTTGCTATCCTGTAGGGGATGCCCAGGTCGAAACCCCCTGTCAAAACCGAGGTGTCGGTAGAGGAGTTTCTCGCCTTTGAGGCCACCTCCTCTGAGCGGCACGAGTATGCCCATGGACAGGTTTTTGCCATGGCCGGTAGCAGCGAACGCCACAACCGCCTGGCCTTTGAGCTAGCCATGGCTATCGCTCAAAACAGCAGAGACACTGGCTGTCGGGTTTTGATGAGCGATGTCAAAGTCCAGACGCCCACGGGCGCTATCTACTACCCCGACGTCATGGTGGTATGCGATGCCTCCGACGACCATCCATACATCAAGCGCTCACCCTGTCTGATTGTGGAAGTTTTGTCAGATAGCACACTCGACATCGATCGGGGCGAAAAGTGGCTCAACTACCAGACCCTACCCAGTCTGCAAATGTACGTCTTGCTCGAGCAAGACACCATGCGGGCCGAGGTGTTCCGGCGGATGGAGGGGGGCTGGTTCTACGAACGCATTGAGAGCGGCTCGCTCAAGCTGCCCTGCGTAAACCTGGAGATTGCCCTCGAGGACATCTATGCCCGGCTGGGGTAGTCTCTGGGCTGGTTTTCCGAGGCCTCCGCTTTTAGCATTCTTTCTCGTATAGCGGTTGTCCACTCAAAAAACGGTATCAGGTGGATGGCTTGACGGGGGCGCTGTTGGATGATATATTTAGGAGTCCTAAATAAATGGGGGTTCTGCTATGAAAAAGCCCTGGCTTGGTCTCCTTTTGTTGATAGGGTCTTTTGGCTTGGTGGTCGGTGTATCTGGACAAACTGTAGAAGGCGTGGCCTTTCCCGAGGGTTACCGCACCTGGACTCACGTCAAGAGCATGATTGTGGAAAAAGGCCATCCTCTGTTCGAGCTGGTGGGGGGCCTGCACCACATCTATGCCAATAGCAAAGCCATGCAAGGCTACCAGGCCAACCCACGGGTTTTTCCTGAAGGGGCTGTAATAGTGTTTGATCTGCTCGAGCCCGTAAAGGCGGAAAACGCGGTTGTTGAAGGTAAACGAAAAGCCGTGATCGTGATGGAAAAAGACACGCGCCGCTTTGCTGCTACGGGCAACTGGGGATACGCAGTATTTGAAGGCGATAGCCGCAGGCCCGTCGAAATAAACGCCAATAGCTGCTACGAGTGCCACAGGGGCGCTGCCAACACCGATTTTGTTTTTAGCAGCTTCCGCCCCTAGAGTAAAATTGGCGGTGCGGCTATCTGCACCGCGCCATGGAAGCACCTCTGGAAAAAAAACTCACCTCGGCCCTCGAACGCCTGGCTCAGGCCCAGCGGGTTTTGCTATGGCAAACAGCGGAGCCCCTGGGCCTCAGTCCTATCCAGGCTCTAATTCTGCTACACCTCCATCTCCGCGAGCCGAGCACGCGCAGGGTGGGGGTGCTGGCGCAGTACTTTGACCTGACCCCTGCTACCATTAGCGATGCGGTCAGCGCTTTGGTGACCAAAGGGTTGCTGATACGCCATCCTGGGCGCGATCGCCGAACCCATACCCTAGAGCTTACCCCCGCTGGTCTCGAGTACGTGGACAAGCTAAAAGACTGGGATTACCCCATACAGCATGCCCTAAGAGCTCTTCAGACCACACAGAAAGAAGCCCTGTACGATCTGCTGCTGGCGCTGCTAGCTCGGCTGGTAGAGGATTCCGTCATCACCGTGGTGCGTATGTGCTTGCTATGCCGGCATTTGCACAGCCAAAGCGGTAAATATCACTGCACCCTATTGCAAAAACCTTTGCTCGCGCCCCAACTGCGGGTGGACTGTCCTGAGTTTAGCCCGGGCGCACAACCCGATGGTCGGTGCTAGATCCCCACAAAGGCTTCTTGGGGCTGTCTGTTACAGCGCACATGGCATTATTAAACGCTTCGTAACGTGTGGCGCAAACACCAAGCAAGGGCCGGTCATACTGTAATATTGAGGTAGGTAGAAAGCGGCGCTATGAATACTTGTACGACACACCAGGAGGTTCGCGCTTGAACAGGTACGACGATCGCGCCAGGTTGGTTTTTCATTACGCCAGGGAGGAAGGGAGCCGACTGGGCCATAGCATGATCGGGCCCGAGCACCTGCTACTGGGCCTGATGCGCGAGGGGGGTACGGCCGCGCGCATCCTGATGGAGTACGGGGCCAGCTTGGAGGCCATGCGCCGGATGGTCGAGGAGTTGGTCGGGCGGGGCGAGGGCAGCCGCACCGGTGAGCCGCCGGCCATCACCCCGCGCGCCCGTCGGGTAATGGAGCTGGCCGGGGCCGAGGCCCGCAACATGTCCAGCCAGGTGATTGGCACCGAGCACATCCTGCTGGGCATCATCCGGGAGGGCGACGGCATCGCCTACCGCATCATGACCCATTACGCCAAGGATGTGGATACCATCCGCTGGCGGGTGCTCTCGCAGGCTGGTGAGCAGACCAAAGAGAAGGCCGTTGCCACGCCATTCCTGGACGAGTATGGCCGCGACCTGACCCGCGAGGCCCGCGAAGGCAAGCTCGATCCGGTGATTGGCCGCACCGAGGAGATCAACCGGGTCATTCAGATTCTGGCCCGCCGCACCAAGAACAACCCCGTGCTGGTGGGCGACCCCGGTGTGGGCAAGACTGCCATTGTGGAGGGGCTGGCCCAGGCCATCGTGGAAGGCCGGGTGCCGCCGGTGCTGCGCGGGGCCCGCATCGTCTCGGTGGATCTGGCCGGGGTGGTGGCTGGTACCAAGTACCGGGGCGAGTTCGAAGAGCGCCTGCGCCAGATTATCGAGGAGCTCAAGAATGCCAAGGTGGTGGCCTTTATTGATGAGCTGCACACCCTGATTGGGGCGGGCGGGGCCGAGGGCACCCTGGACGCCGCCAACATCCTCAAGCCCCCCCTGAGCCGGGGTGAGATTCAGGTGATCGGGGCCACCACCACCGGCGAGTACCATCGCTATATCGAGAAAGACGCGGCCCTGGAGCGCCGCTTCCAGCCGGTAATCGTGCTGGAGCCCACCCCCGAGGAGACCCTGGAAATCCTCAAAGGGCTGCGCCCCCGCTACGAGGCCCACCACGGGGTGGTCATCCCCGACGAGATTCTGGGCCTCTCGGTCAAGATTGGCATCCGCAGCCTGCCGGGGCGCAACTTCCCCGACAAGGCCATTGACCTGATCGACGAAGCCGCCAGCCGGGTGCGCCTTAACGACTCGCTGGGCCTGCCGGTGGCGGTGGACGAAGACGGCACCCCACTGGTAGCCCGCGAGGACATCGAGAGCGTGGTGGACTCCTGGGGCGGTATCTACGTAGACGACAAGGACGACAGCAAGCTCTTTGGCCTCGAGGAAGAACTCAACAAGCGGGTAATTGGTCAGAAAGAGGCTGTCGAGGCCCTGGCCGCCGCGCTGCGCCGCAGCCGGGTGGGGCTGGGCGGGCGGACGCGGGTCTCGGCCAGCTTCCTGTTTGTGGGTTCCTCGGGTGTGGGCAAGACCCACCTGGCTAAAGCCCTGGCCGAGGTGCTCTTCGGCTCGGAGCGGGCGCTCATCCGCTTCGACATGAGCGAGTTCCAGGAGCCCCACTCCATCTCCAAGCTGATTGGGGCCCCGCCGGGCTACGTGGGCTATGAGCAGGGGGGGCGCCTGACCGAGGCGGTGCGTCGCCAGCCCTTCAGCGTGGTGCTGCTGGACGAGATCGAGAAAGCCCACCCCGACATCTACAACACCTTCTTGCAGGTGCTGGACGAAGGCCGCCTGACCGACGGCCTGGGCCGCACGGTGGACTTCCGCCGGGTGATCCTGATTATGACCTCCAACACCGGCTTCAACGTGGGGCCGGCCATCGGCTTCACCAACCGCGAGGTGGACACCGAGAGCCCCCTCAAGGCCATCTTTACCCCGGAGTTCCTCGACCGCCTGGACGAGGTCATCCGCTTCCGCAACCTGAGCGAGCCCGAGCTGGTGCAGGTCGCGCAGATTATGCTCGAGGACATCGCCAAAGAGCTCGAGTCCCGCGAGAAGGTGGTGCGTTTCGACCCCTCGCTGGCCTCCTGGCTGGTCAGCCAGGCCCCCAAGCAGGGCAGCACCCGCATCCTGCGCAACCTGATCCGGGAGAAGATCGAAGACCCGCTCTCCCTCGAGCTCCTCTCCCGTCCGGGCCGCACCCTCTTTGTGACCCTCAAGGACGGCGCGGTTGCCATCGAAGAAGAGGCGCTGAGCCTGGGCTTGGCTTAGCAAAGCCCAGGCCCCACACCTCCCCGCCCGCGGGGGGGTTTTTCTGGGTTTGCGCTGACATTCGAGGCTTACCATAAAGGCGTGCAAGTGCAAGCCCAAGACCTGAGTGCGCCTGAAATTCTGGTGCTGCTCGAGCCCGAGGTAGCAGCCGACGAAGTGCTGAAGGTCGCGCTCAAGGAGCTGATTGCCAGGGGGCTGCTGCGGGTGGACAACGCTACTCCTGGCGGTGAATCGCATTTTGTCCTCGACTTGGACAACCAGCCGCAAAACCCGGTCTTGCAAAGTTTGTGGGCCCATCTTCGCAGCGCCAGCCGGCAAGGGCTCGAGATCAACCGGGTCTTGCAGCACCTGCAAAGAGAGTATGGTCTGGGCTATGGCGGCTTTAAGGCTAAAACCGTCCTACCCAGCCTGGTAGAGCGGGGGCTTCTTCATAAGGAATCTGGCAAATTTCTAGGCCTGTTTCCCTATACCAACCACCGACTCACCCCAGATGGGGCGGACTTGAAGAGCCGCTTGAAGCAAGGCTTGCTTGAAGCCCGCCGGCTGGTTCCGTCGCTCGCCGACGGCAAAGCCGAGGCGGTCGCCTTGCTGGGGGGCCTGGGGGCCGGCCTTTTGCTGCTTCCGGGGATCGAGTCGCAGCTACAGCAGCTCAGAACCCTCATGGGCGGCAACAGCTCGGATGGGTATGTACCCATTTTTGTGGTGGATGAGTCCGATCACCACGACCTCGAGCGCGCCTTTCAGCAGGTCGGTGTGGCCCTCGATGCTGGGGATGGGGGGGCGACGGCGGGGGCGGTGAGTAACCCAATATCCCATTACCAGATTACCCTTCACCCTGGGATGCCTCTTGCGGGCGGGTGCGCTCCAGGTCGAGGTAGGTGAAGGCCCAGGGGTGGCGTTCGTCGGCGGGGTGGTGCTCCCGGTAGGTCTCGCGCCACCCGGTCGGGTTCCACGGGGGGAAAAAGGCGTCGGCATCGGGGACGACCGTCTCGACCAGGGTCAGGTGCAGGTGGGTGACCAGGGGCAGGAACAGGGTATAAATCTCACCCCCCCCAATCACCATCAGCTCGTCGTCCAGCTTCAGGGCGTCCTCGAGGGTGTGCACCACCTCCACGCCCTCGGCGGCAAAGGCCGGGTCGCGGGTGAGCACCACGTTGCGGCGTTTGGGGAGGGGCCGCCCGATGCTCTCAAAAGTCTTGCGGCCCATCAGCACGGTCTTGCCCAGGGTCAGCGCGCGGAACCGCTTGAGGTCGTCGGGCAGGTGCCAGGGTAGCGTCCCAGCCCGGCCAATGGCGCGGTTCTGATCCATCGCCACCACAAAAGCAATCTTCCGGGCCATACTAGACCGCCACCGGGGCGGGGATGCGGGGATGGGGATTATAGTTTAGCAGCTCGATGTCGTCGTAGGTGAAGGCAAACAAATCCTTCACAGCGGGGTTGAGGCGCAGCGTGGGCAGGGGCCGGGGCTCGCGGGAAAGCTGCAAGCGGGCCTGCTCGAAGTGGTTCCGATACAGATGCGCATCGCCCAGGGTGTGGATCAACTCGCCCGGCTCCAGGCCTGTGACCTGGGCTACCATGTGCGTCAGCAGGGCGTAGGAGGCGATGTTGAAGGGCACCCCCAGAAAGATGTCGGCGCTGCGCTGATAAAGCTGGCAGGAAAGCCGCCCCTGGGCCACATAGAACTGGAACAGGATGTGGCAGGGGGCCAGGGCCATCTGGGGCAGGTCGGCCACGTTCCAGGCGCTCACCACCAAGCGGCGGGAGTCGGGGTTGCGCCGAATCTCTTCCAACACCCAGGCCAGTTGGTCGATGGTCTGGCCGTCCGGGCCGGCCCAGCTCCGCCACTGCTTGCCGTACACCGGCCCCAGCTCGCCCGCCTCGTCGGCCCACTCATCCCAGATGGTGACCCCGTTTTCCCGTAAAAAGCCGATGTTGGTCTCGCCCCGCAAGAACCACAAAAGCTCGTAGACCACGCTTTTCCAGTGGACTTTTTTGGTGGTTACCAGCGGAAAACCCTGGCGCAGGTCGAAGCGCATCTGATAGCCAAAAACCGAGCGGGTGCCCACGCCGGTGCGGTCGGACTTATCTACCCCGTGCTCGAGCACATGGCGCATCAGGTCGTGGTACTGCTGCATGGCGCATAGTCTATCAGGATTGGCCGGTGAGACGTTTGAGAAGGCGCCAGGCATACAGAGGTGCATAAAAATACGCCGCCGAGCCAAAGCCGGTGAGGGCGAAGCCGCCCGGAATCTCCTTGAGGTAGTGGCTGTCCAGCCGGTAGCGCACCCCGGCCCAGGACGCACTGAACGCGGGCCGGTAGCCCAGCAGCTTTTGCGCTTCGGCCAGCAGCCACTCCACCTCGTGCGGCTGGGTCTGGTGGGGGGCATACCTGTCCTGGTGGGGCAGGTAGCTCCCCCCCAGGCTATGCCCGGCCACATACACCCCGTACGAGCGGGCCTGCTGGAAGTGTTGCTGGGTTCGCAGCACCGAGCCGGGGGTGAAGCGCCCGCCCAGTCCCACCAGGTGTGCGCCACTGGCCCCGCCGGCGTAGACCAGCACCTTGCCCGATATCCTGCGTCCGCCCTCGAGCCACGCTACACCCGATTCAAGTCGTTCCACGCTGGCGTACTGGATATTCAGCCCCTCGGCCAGGCGGTGCAGCAGGGGGGTGGTCTCCAGCCACCCCGCGTTTTCCAGGTACAAACCTTCCTCGAGCCACAGGTGTGGAATCCGGCGGCCCTGTAGCTTTTGCTGCCAGACCGGCTTATCGCTTTGGGGCACGGGCCGCAGGATGCCCTGTCGCACTGCCCCAAACCGGGGATAGAAATCCCACAGGGCTTCCAGGGCCTCCTCGGCCTCGGGTGCCACCGTCCCGCGCTTGCCCCGCACCGGATTCAGCAGGGCGTCCGGCACCCGGCTGGCCTCGCCGAGTTCGCGGGCCAACACCAGCACCTCCTTGCCAGCCTCGTGCAGCACCCGGGCCGCACACAACCCGGCGATGCCGGCCCCGAGTACCACGATTTCAGCCTGGGTTTTCACGCCATCATCAGCGGAATCGTGGCCGGCTCCTGCGCCCCCACCACCTCGCCCAGAAGCATGTGGGGGGTGGCCTGCTGGATGACCGCCTGGTACAGGCCGGGGCGGGGGGCCTGGGCCGCGGGCAGCAGGGTGGGGTGGTTGCCGCGGGTGTGGCCCTCCACGAAGCTGTCGTCCTTGGCGGCACCGCGCACCAGCACCTCGACGGTCTGGCCTACCCAGCGCTGGTTTTGCCGGTAGCTCCACTCTTTTTGCTTCTCAATCAGGCGCTGGAGCCGTTCGACCTTAACTTCGCGCGGCAGATCCTGGAAGTGCTTGTAGCTGGGGGTGCCGGGGCGCGGGGAGTAGATGAACATGTAGGCGCTGTCGTAGCGCACCTCGTCGTAGAGCGAGAGGGTGGCCTGGAAATCTTCCTCGGTCTCGCCGGGGAAGCCCACGATGATGTCGGTGGAGAGCACCACGTCCGGCATGGCCTCGCGGATGGCCCGGATGCGATCCAGGTACCATTCCCGCCGGTACTCCCGCCCCATGCGGCGCAGCACCCGGTTGGAGCCGGACTGCACCGGCAGGTGGATGTAGCGGCAGATCTGGGGGGTCTCGGCCATGGCGGCGATCACGTCGTCGGTGAAGTTGACCGGGTGGCTGGTGGTGAACTTGATGCGGGGAATCCCCACCTGGGCGACCAGGCGCAGCAGCTCGGCGAAGCTGGGGAAGCCCGGCTGGTCTTTGCCGTAGGAGTTGACGTTCTGGCCCAGCAGGGTGACCTCGAGCACCCCCGCGGCCTTGAGCTGCTCCACCTCGCGCAGGATCAGGTCGGGGTGGCGGCTTACCTCGGGGCCACGGGTGGTGGGCACGATGCAGTAGGTGCAGTGGTGGTTGCAGCCCCGGATGATGCTCACAAAGGCCGATAGGGCCCCCTGGGGGGCGGGGGGCAGGTGGTGGGTGAGCTCTTCGCGGAAGCTCAGATCCCAGAAGCGGCTTTTGGCCTCGAGGGCCTTGCCAATCTCGGTGAGCGCCCCCGGCCCCAGGAGCACATCCACCTCGAACTTACGGGCCATCTGCTGGCCCTCCTCGAGCTGGGCCAGGCAGCCCATCATGCCCACCAGGAGGGGGCGCTTTTCCTTTTCCTTGCGCAGCTCGCCCAAAAGCGAGCGCACCTTCTCCACGGGCTTGCCCCGCACCGCGCAGGTGTTGACCAGCACGAAGTCGGCTTCCCGCCAGTGATCCACGAACTCTGCACCGAGCGACACCAGCTCGCTTCGCACGAGGTGGGTGTCGTACTCGTTCATCTGGCAGCCATAGGTGATGATGTTTGTTTTCATGTAAACCCCTGGGCCTACCGGAGGGATTCCGGGGCCGCGCGGATACTAAGTGTAGCAAAATGGGGGGGTGTCTACGAGATAGCCGGTTGGCAGTTGTGGTCGGGTTCAGGCCGAGGTGCCGTATGCCTGCAAACCTTCCTGGATGAGCTGCATCAACCTGGGTTCCTCACCGGGGATATTCTCCCGCAGGCGGGCCGCAGCCACGATGGGCATCCAGGCCTGGAGCTGGGCCATATCCAGGCCCGAGAAGGTCTGGTAGTGCTCGAGGTAGGTTTGGTAAAACATCTGGCGCTGGCGCAAAATTTCCTCGCGCGCGGGCAGGTCTTGCGGAAACTCGCTGTGCAAGATCAGCAGGGTGGTACGGGCAATGTCGGCCAGGGGGTTGCCCCGCGTGGCATTGGGCCAGTCCACCACAAACGGGCCCTTTGCGCTTACCAGCACATTCTCGGGGTGAAAATCGCCGTGACACAGGGCGGTTCCATCGGGTAGGCGCTCCATGTGTTGCAACAAAACAGCCCGCAGGTTTTCCGGAAGCCGGCAGGCCTGGATGCGCTGGATAAGGTGTTCTCGCTGGGAGGGTAGGTGTCCGGCGGCTTTCTGATGGAGCTGGCGGTGCAGGGCCCCCAGTGTCTGGGCGGCGAAACGCAAACGCTCGGGGTTGGACTGGATGTAGTCGGTAAGCGACACACCCTGGATCCATTCGAGCACCAGCCCCCAGCGCCCCTCGACCTCGAGCACGTCCTCCACCCTGGGTGAAGGCACCCCCAGCAGCCAGACCTGCTGGGTGAGCTGGGCCTCGAGCTCAGCGTCGGCCCGGGAGAACTCCGGCCAGAACAGCTTAAGCACATAGCCGTCGGCCCAGGCAAACACCTCGGCCTCGCGCCCCTGTCCCAGCCGTGCGAGCGACATACATTCACAGCATACCGGCTGGCGATGGCGTACTCAAAAAAACCAGATGGCTTGACGCTTTGGTATACCAAACTTTATACTCTACCTGATGCCGACATGGGTGAAGCAGCCCCTACTAAGCCCCGCTCGAGGGGTCTAGCTGCTTTGCACGTGACCCCAGGGCCTGTAGCCGCTGGGGCTTTTGAGGTTGTCAAAGGAGTGAACTTCCATGGGCAAAAGTTTGTACGAGAAAGTCTGGGAGAGCCACGCCATCCGAACCCTGCCCAACGGGCAGACCCAGTTGTTCATCGATACCCACCTGATCCACGAGGTCACCAGCCCCCAGGCCTTCGGCATGCTGCGCGACCTGGGCCTCAAGGTGCGCTTTCCTGATCGCACCTTCGCCACCGTGGATCACATCGTCCCCACCCACTCCCTGCTCGAGCCCTTCGAAGACCCCCAGGCCGACGAGATGATCCGGCAACTGCGCAAGAACGTGCAGGACTTCGGGATTACCTTTTTCGACGTGACCTCGGGGCTTCAGGGCATCGTGCACGTGATTGGCCCCGAGAATGGCATCACCCAGCCCGGCATGACCATCGCCTGCGGCGACTCCCACACCTCGACCCACGGGGCGTTCGGGGCCATCGCCTTCGGGATTGGCACCACCCAGGTGCGCGATGTGCTGGCCACCCAGACCATGGCCGTCAGCAAGCTCAAGGTGCGCCGCATCAACGTAGAGGGTAGGTTGCAGCCGGGGGTCTATGCCAAAGACGTCATCCTGCACATTATCAAGGTGCTGGGGGTCAACGGCGGCATCGGCTACGCCTACGAGTACGGCGGCAGCGTCTTCGACAACTTCAGCATGGAAGAGCGCATGACCGTCTGCAACATGAGCATCGAGGGCGGGGCCCGCATCGGCTACGTCAACCCCGACCAGACCACCTTCGACTACCTCAAGGGCCGCCCCTACGCCCCCAAGGGCGAGGAGTGGGAAAAAGCCGTGGCCCGCTGGAAGGCCCTGGCCTCCGACCCCGACGCCCACTACGACGACGTGGTGAACATCCGGGCCGAGGACATCGCCCCCACCGTGACCTGGGGTATCAACCCCGGCCAGGGCTGCGCCATCACCGACCGGGTGCCCGACCCGGCCCTCTACCCCGAGGCCGAGCGGCCCGCGCTGGAAGAGGCCCTCAAGCACATGAAGCTGAAGCCCGGCCAGCCCATCAAGGGCGTTAAGGTAGATGTGGCCTTTTTGGGAAGCTGCACCAACGGGCGCATCTCCGACTTCCGCGAGGCTGCTAAGTACCTCAAAGGCCGCAAGGTGGCCCCGGGGGTGCGGGCCATTGCAGTACCGGGCTCGCAGCAGGTGGCTAAGCAGTGCGAGGAGGAGGGCATCGCCGAGATCTTCCGCCAGGCCGGATTCGAGTGGCGCGGGGCGGGCTGCTCGATGTGCCTGGCTATGAACCCCGACAAGCTGGTGGGGGACGAGCTGTGCGCCAGCAGCTCCAACCGCAACTTCAAGGGCCGCCAGGGCAGCGCCACGGGCCGCACCGTGTTGATGTCGCCGGTGATGGTGGTGGCGGCGGCGGTGACCGGCCGGATCAGCGACGCGCGGGAAGTGTTTGGGGTTGAGGCCCTGGTAGGGGCCTAGCTCGAGCGGGCTTGGCGCGCCGCTGTTTGTTCGGTGCTAGGCTGTTGTGTATGACCACCGACCGCAGTACCAAAAAGTGGAGCCTGCAGGAATACCACCGGCTGGGTGAGGCGGGGCTGTTGCAAGACGGGCGTTACGAGCTTTTGAATGGGGAGATCGTTGAGATGAGCCTGGTGGGCATTCGCCACAAGGACTGCGTAAGCAGGCTGATGCGGGTTCTGGGCCCACGTACGGCTGGGGTGGCCCAGCTCGAGAGCCAGCAGCCGTTGGTGGTGGGGGGCGATGAGCCGGTGCCGGACGTTTTCCTGCTGCGACCATCGCCGGACTTCTACGAGGGCCGCCATTTCAACGTAGGCGATGTGTTGTTGCTAATCGAGGTGGCCGAGTCTACCCTCAAGACCGATCAGGAAGTCAAAGTGCCCAAGTATGCCCAGCACGGCGTACCGGAGGTTTGGGTGGTGGATCTTGGCGGCGACCGCGTCTGGGTGTACCGCCACCCCCAGGGAGGGGTTTATACGCACATACAAGCCTACGGGCGCGGGGATGTTATCCGGCTCGTGGGGCTCGAGGGTGTCGAACTCGAGGTGGATGAAATTCTGGGAAAGACCTGGTTTTGATGGTGAGGTTGAGCTTTGGCGACCAAGAATCTGATCCGCGGGGTGACGCTGGTAGCGGCCTCGGTGCTGCTCTCGCTGGCCACCCTGGGGCTGTGGCTGGGCAACCTGGAGACCAACCCGCTTTTCAGTTGGATAGTGTTTGGGGTGGGCTTTGCCCTTTGCGCTGCGGCGGCCATCGTCGGGATTTGGAGCATTATGGGCTTTTTTAGAGACAAGGAGGGTAAGTAAATGGCTTTAGAACCAATCAAGCAGGTGCAGGGCCGGGCTGTGCACGTTCCCGGCAACGACATTGATACCGACCGCATCACGCCGGCGCGCTACCTGAAGGTGGTCACCTTTGACGGGCTGGGCGAGGCCCTTTTCTACGACGAGCGCTTCAACCCCGACGGCTCTGAAAAGCCGCACCCCCTGAACGATCCCCGCTTCAAAGGGGCCAGCATTATGCTGGTAGGGGCCAATTTCGGCTGTGGCAGCAGCCGCGAGCACTCGCCCCAGGCCATCTACCGCGCCGGTTTCCGGGCGCTGGTGGGGGAGAGTTTTGCCGAGATTTTCTTTGGCAACGCCACCGCCCTCTCCATGCCCTGCGTGACCGCTTCCAAGGCCGATATCGAGCGGCTGGCCCAGGCCATTGAGCAAGACCCCAGCCTGCTGGTGACGGTGGATGTGGAAAGGCTCGAGGTACGCTACGCAGACACCGCTTTTAAGGTAAACCTGCCCGCCACCGCGCAAAAAGCCCTGGTGGAAGGCCGCTGGGATCCCATTGCCGACTTACTGGAAGCGGGCGAGCTGATCGAGCAGGCCGCGGCCCGGCTGCCCAAGGCCACCCGCCAGTAGAGAAAGGAACCCCATGCCCAAAATCGCACTGCTTCCCGGTGACGGCATTGGCCCCGAAGTAACCTATGCGGCGGTGGAGGTGCTCAAAGCCGCCGATCAGGTGTATGGTCTGAACCTCGAGTTCGAGGCTTTTCCCTTTGGCGGCAACGCCATAGACGCCCACGGCGAGCCCTTCCCCGAGATCACCCAGAAGGGCTGTCTGGAGGCCGACGCCATCCTGCTGGGGGCCATCGGCGGGCCCAAGTGGGATGGCGTGCCCCGCCACCTGCGGGCCGAGACTGGCCTGCTGGCTTTGCGCAAGGCCCACGGTCTGTATGCCAACCTGCGCCCGGCCAAGGTGCTGCCGGGGCTGGAAGGCCTCTCGCCCCTCAAGCCCGAGATCGCTCGAGGGGTGGATGTGCTGGTCATCCGTGAGCTGACCGGCGGCATCTACTTCGGCGAGCCGCGCGGCATGAGCGAGGCCGAGGGCTGGAACACCGAGCGCTACAGCAAGCCCGAGGTGGAGCGCATCGCCCGGGTGGCCTTCGAGGCGGCCCGCAAGCGGCGCAACCAGGTGTGCAGCGTGGACAAAGCCAACGTGCTCGAGGTTGGCGAGTTCTGGCGTAAGACCGTGGACGAGGTGCACCAGCACTACCCCGAGGTGGCCCTCGAGCACCAGTACGTGGACGCCATGGCCATGCACCTGGTCACCCGGCCCAGCCGGTTTGACGTGGTGGTGACCGGCAACATTTTTGGCGACATTTTGTCCGACCTGGCCAGCGTGCTGCCCGGCTCCCTGGGCCTCCTGCCCTCGGCCAGCCTGGGCGAAAAAACCCCCCTGTTCGAGCCCGTGCATGGTTCCGCGCCCGATATTGCCGGCAAGGGCATCGCCAACCCCACCGCGGCCATCCTTTCGGCGGCCATGCTGCTCACCCATGCGCTGAACCGGCCCGAGGTGGCCCGGCAGATCGAGGGGGCGGTGGCCGCGGCCCTGACCACCAACCCCACCCCCGATCTGGGCGGCCAGGCCAGCACCCAGTCCTTTACCCAGCAGGTGATTGCGGCCTTGCACAGAGTGGCCGCCTGACTGCCAACCTGGGCAACCCCTCTACCGTGGCCGGGTGAACCGGTCGGATACCCCCTGGCCTTTTGCAACAATAGGTCGTATACAAAGAGCATGAAACTGAAAGGACAGACCTTCATCGTCACCGGGGCCAGTCGGGGCATTGGCGAGGCCCTGGCCCTGGAACTGGCCCGCGCCGGGGCCCACCTGGTGATCGGGGCCCGCAACCAGAAGGCCCTCGAGTTCGTGCGCGACGAGGTGCAGGGCCTGGGCGTGCGCTGCTTGGTGGTGGCCGGTAGCGTAGCCAGCGCCGCGGTGGCCGAGGCGATGGTCAAGGCCGCGCTCGAGATCGGAAACTTTGTGGGCTTTATCCACAACGCCGGTGTGCTCAACGCTGGCCCGCTGGCCTACGAACTGATCGAGGCCCAGTACGACGAGATCATGGACTCCAACGTTAAGGGCGGCTACCAGCTAGCCCGCTTTGCCTACCCCCATCTGATCCGCCAGCCGGGCAGCGTGGCGGTGTTTCTGGGCTCGGGGGTGGCCGAGCACAACATCCCTGGCATGGGCATCTATGCCATCGCCAAGGCGGCAGAAGAGCACCTGGTGCGGCAGCTTGCGGTGGAGGCCCCCGAGGTTACCTGCTTCACCTTCCGACCGGGCATCGTGGAGACTGAGATGCAGCGCCAGCTACGGGAGGCCCAGGGGAGCGCCAGTGAGACCCTGCGGCCCCTGTTCCGGGGCTACCAGAGCCAGGGTCGGGTGCTCACCCCCGAGCAGTCGGCCAGGGCCCTGGTGCGCCTCCTCGAGGGCGATCCCCGGCGTTTCCACGGTAAGATAGCAACGGTTGCAGACGGCTCATAACAAATAAACCCTTTCATCACCGGCTGCTGGCGAGGTTTTTCTATGCGTTCGGACATCATCAAAAAAGGCCCTCAACAAGCCCCCGCCCGGGCTATGCTGCGCGCGGTGGGCATCGGCGACGAAGAGTTCAAGATTCCCTGGGTGGGCATCGTGAACACCTGGACCGAGGGGATGCCCTGCAACTTTCACCTGCGCGACCTGGCCGCCGACCTGAAGATTGGGGCCAGGGAGGCTGGCTTCCAGACCTTTGAGTTTGGGGCCCCGGCCATCTCCGACGGCATCAGCATGGGCACGGTGGGTATGCGGGCCTCGCTGGTGAGCCGCGAGGTGATCGCCGACTCGATTGAACTGATTGCCCAGGGCTACCTCTACGACGGCATGGTGGCCCTGGTGGCCTGCGACAAGACCAACCCTGGGGCCATGATGGGGGTGATCCGGGCCAACGTGCCCAGCCTGGTGCTGTACGGCGGCTCCATTGCCCCCGGCCTCCTGCGCGGCAAAAAGCAGACCGTGGTCTCGGTCTTTGAGGCGGTGGGGCAGTACGCGGCCGGCCAGATTACCGAGGAAGAGCTGGCCGAGATCGAGCGCACCGCCATTCCCGGCCCCGGTGCTTGCGGCGGGCAGTACACCGCCAACACCATGGCCATGATCCTCGAGGTGATGGGCTTCTCGCCCATCGGCTACAACGCCATCCCGGCCGTCGCCCCCGAGAAAAAAGAGGCCGGGCGGCGGGCCATGCGCATCCTGGCCGAGGCCATCCAGGCGGGCCGCACCCCCAAGAGCTTCCTGACCAAAAAGAGCTTCACCAATGCGATTACCGCGGTGGCGGCCACCGGCGGCTCGACCAATGCGGTGCTGCACCTGCTGGCCATCGCCAGGGAGGCCGGGATTAAACTGACGCTCGAGGAGTTCGATAAAATCTCGCGTAAAACCCCGGTGATTGCCGATATGCGCCCCTGGGGTCAGTACACCGCCTGGGAGCTCTGGGAGGCTGGGGGCATCCCGCTGGTGATTCGCCGCCTGATTGAAGGCGGCCTGATTGACGGCGACCAGATGACCGTGAGCGGGAAAACCCTCTGGCAGGAGGTTAAAAACGCCAGAGAGACCAAGGGCCAGCAGGTGGTTACCAGCGTCAAAAAACCCTTCAAACCCGAAGGGGGCCTGCGGGTGCTCAAGGGTTCGCTGGCCCCGGACGGCGCGGTGCTCAAGCTGGCCGGCACCGAGACCAAGGTACACCGGGGGCCGGCCCGGGTTTTCGACGGCGAACAGAGCGCCATGAAGGCCGTCCTCAAAAAACAGATCAAGCCCGGTGATGTGGTGGTGATCCGCTACGAAGGCCCCAAGGGGGCCCCCGGGATGCCCGAGATGCTCTCGGTGACCTCGGCCCTGGTGGGCGAGGGACTGGGGCCGTATGTGGCCCTGGTGACCGATGGGCGTTTCAGCGGTGGCACCAAGGGCCTGATGATCGGGCATGTGGCCCCTGAGGCCCAGGTGGGCGGGCCCATCGCGCTGGTCGAGGAGGGCGACATCATCTCGATTGACTGCGACCGGGGTATCCTGAACCTGGAGGTCTCGGAAAAGGAGCTGGCCCGGCGGGCCAAAGCCTGGAAGCCCCCCAAGCCCCACTACAAAAGCGGGCTGTTTGCGCGCTACGCAGCGCTGGTGAGCAGTGCACGGGAGGGGGCGGTCTTATTGAAGCCCGAGTAATTGGGATGGGCACCCAGTCTATTCATGCCTCGACGCATCCGGCCCAAGCCCTTAGGCTATAGCCGATGGATTGGCTCGAGAACATCCGCATCGTGCTGGTAGGCAGCCAGGAACCTATGAACATCGGGGCTGCAGCCCGCGCCATGCAGAACTTTGGCATTTCAGATCTGTGGCTGGTGGCGCCCGAGCCGCGGGTGCGCGAGGACTTGGCCCGGCACCCTGGGGGTTCGCTGGCCTACCGCCTGGCGGTGCACGCTGAGGACGTGCTGGACAGGATGAGGGTGGTGGACACCCTGCCCGAGGCCGTGGCCGATGCCCGGCTGGTGGTGGGCACCACGGTGCGCGAGCGGGAGATTTACACCGGGCCGGTGGTGGGGCCCCGGCCGATGGCCCTGCGGGTTGCCCAGGTGGCCCCACGGGGCCGGGTGGCGGTGGTGTTTGGGCGCGAGACCTCGGGCCTGACCACCGATGAAATTGACCTGTCCCAGCTTATTGTGCGCATCCCCACCTCGCCTAGGCAGCCCAGCCTGAACCTGGCCCAGGCGGTGCTGCTCCTGTGCTACGAAATTTTCGGGGTCGCCCAGGCCCCCCCTCCACCCGAACCGCTTCAGCTTGCCAGCCAGGCGGCCTTGCAGCAACTTTTTGACGATCTGAAGGAGTACATCCTACGCATCGGCTTCACCGACGAAAAACGGTTGCCTTATGCCGTTCGGCGCTTTAGGCGGCTCTTGCACAAGGCCCGTCTGACCCCCGGCGAGGTGCAGCTTTTGCGGGGTTTCCTGCACCAAAGCCGCTGGTATGCCCAGCACGGCAGGCGCAAGACCGACCCACAGGAATAGGGCGAATAGGGCCATCCGCCCCTTGAAGCCGCTCTATAATCGTTTGGCGTGGAGCCTGTTCCCAGCCTATACCGCCTGATCCGGCTGTACCGGCTGGTTCTGCCGCTGGCGATTGTGCTGGTGGTGGTGCTGTTTGAGATTTCCCTCGAGCCCTACCAGGGGCAGCCGGTGGCCTTCTGGCTGCGCCTGGGCTTTTACGGCCTGGTGGGGCCCCTGGTCACCTGGATGACCCTGGAGTGGATCGCCCAGCAGGTGCAAGACCGCGAGCGGGCCCAGCGCGCGCTGGAAGTAGCCAACCAGCGGTTGGAGGCCGTGGGCAAGATGCTTAAGCGGGCCTCGGCTGCCGACAACCTCGAGCAGGCCCTGGCCGCGGTGGTGCAGGAGGTAGCCAAAGCGCTGGGTATGGGGGCCGCCCTGACCCTCGAGGGGGTGCGGGCCACCTCACCCGGTTTTGAGCCGGGCTCGGACGCGCTCTACACCTTGCCGTTACCGGGCCTGGAAGGGAAGCTCGAGGTGGCCCCGCCCCGCCCCCTCTCAAACGAGGAGCGGGCCTTTCTGGAGGTGTTGGCGGCTGAGGTGGCTGGGGCGCTGGAGTCGGCGCGAGCCCGCAGCCGCGATCTGCTCACCCTTTACGAGGTAGACCAGGCTCTGCGGGCCGAGGCCAACCTGGGCCGGTTGCTCGAGCGCCTAATGGATCGCATCCTGGCCTGGGCGGGGGCCACCGGGGGCGGGGTGCTTTTGCTGGACGAGGAAAACTTTTTGCAACCCCAGGTGTTGCGCAACCTCGAGCTACCCCCCCACGCCTTCATGCCCGATCACCGCTGGAAGGAGGCCCTGGAATCGCCGGTGTTTGTGCGCGAGAACCTGCTGGCCGTACCCCTGCGCGAGCAGTCGGCCATCGGGCTGTTGCTGGTGCAGGGCGAGGCCGAAAACCTGCGCCAGCGCCTGCCCTTCTTACGCTTCCTGGCCGCGCAGGTTACCCTGGCGGTGCGCAATGCCCAGGCTTATCTGCGGGCCGAGGAGCTGGCCCTCACCGAGGAGCGCAACCGCATCGCCCGCGAAATCCACGATGGCATCGCCCAGGCCCTGGCCTTCATGGCCCTCAAGCTCGACCTCTCCGAGCGCCTGCTACAAACCGACCCTGAACGGGCTCTGGAGGAGTTGCACCAGGTCAAAGAGACCTTGCGCGCCCAGATTCGCGAGGTGCGCCGCAGCATTTTTGCCCTGCGGCCCATCGACCTCGAGCGCTACGGCTTTCTGGAATCGGTGCGGCGCTACGCCACCGCCTTTGCCGAGCAGGCAGGTTTCCGGGTGCGCCTCAGCCTGCCCGAAAAAATCGAACTCTCCCAGGCTTCCGAGCTGGTTTTTTTCCGGGTGCTGCAGGAAGCCCTCACCAACGCGGCCAAGCACGCCCGGCCCGGTTTGGTGCAGGTCAAGCTCACCCCGCTGGGCGAACGGGGCGGCGTGCTGGAGATCAGCGACAACGGGCGGGGGTTCAAAGCTGGCACCTCAGCGAACGGCCTGGGTGGGTTTGGCCTGACCCAGATGCGCGAACGGGTGGAGGCCCGGGGGGGGCGTTTTGAGGTGGTATCGGTAGAAAACCAGGGCACCACCGTGCGGGCCGAGCTGCCCTTCTGACCTCAGCGGGGTGCAAGCCAGAAGGGCAGTAAGCGCGGCTCCCTGGCTTTTACCTGGTGCTGCGCCGAGAGCCTGCTGGCGTTGTAAAGGCCCCCAGCGCTGGCAGCATCAAAGCTGAAGCCCTCCAGGTTGAGGCTGGTGGGTGGGAAGGGGCTCGGGGCCAGGGGCAGCCAGTCGGTTAGGGGAAGGCTCACCTGCACCGCGCTAAACGACCAGTCAAGCTCGAGGTTATCGCGCAAACTCCAGTCACTCTGCCAGCCGTTGGTGGCGGTGTTGGAAGGAGCCGGAACACAAGGGGATTGGGCGGCCGCACAGCTCTGGGCGAGGTTGGGAATGGGGTAGCTGGTGGTACCACCCACCCAGCGGCGCGAAAGGTGGAGGTGCCACACCAGGTTGGTGCTGGGGGCCACCGCCAACTGCTCGAGCTTCAGGCTGAACAGTTGGCTGCCGCTGCCCGACCACGAATACGGGCTCCAGGTGGTCTGGAAGCGGTTGTTTTGCAGGTTCAGATGGGCTTCCGGCAGGCTCAGGAAGCTGGCGCTCAGGTTCTGGGGGTTGGCAAAGCCCCGCAGCGCCTGCCGGGAACGCAGGCTCAGGTTGCTGAAGGTGGTCTCGCGGGCATAGAAAACATAGAACTCGTTGGCCAGCCGCCGGCTGGTGGGGATGGCGCCGTAGGATAGATCGGCGGCCTGTTGCTGGCTGTCCGCCAGGTAAAGGGTCTGGGTGGTGGGGGTCAGGTAGGCCAGGTAGCTCAGGCCCTGGGCGGCGGGGTTGGGGTTGGTCAGGGTGGCGGTGTAGGTGCCCTCGAGCGCGAAGGAGGCAGAACCTTGCATATCCAGGTCGAGGCTCTGCCGACCGCTCAGGGTGTAGCTGCGCTGGAACAGGGCCCGGTCGGCCTGGAAGTAGGTTCCTGGTGGGGTGGGTGGTAGGTAGCGCACGGCCATCAGATCGGCGGTGCCCTGCCGCACGCCTTGCAGCAGGTAACCGGGGTAGGCTGGGGTGGGGGGGAAGTCGGCTGTTCGGGCCGGATCCACAAAGTCGCTGGCCGTGCCAAAGGCCACCTGGGCATGACGGCCATCCAGGTTGGTGAGCTGTCCACTGAGGTCTGAGAAGGCGCCGCTGCTGGCAGCCGGGGGGCAGGACAGGCTCAGCGTGCGCACCTCGCTTAGGGTGAGCTGATAGACGCTCACCTGATGGGTGGTGAGGCCGGCCTCGGTTTTGCTGCACACCACCGCCCAGCCATAGCGTTCTGCGGCGTTGCTGACGCGCAGGCGGTAGCTGCCGGCGGTGGGTTGTACTACCTGCCAGGCTCCACTATCGTCCTGGGCGGCAACCCAGACGGCTCCGGTAGCGGTAAGCCCGGCCTGATCAAACACATTTAGCAGTACCAGAGCGGTGCGCTCGAGCGTGCCTTGCACGCCCCGCACCCGTAGCACATAGTCTCCCAGGGGCAGGTCGGGGGCAGCGGAGATGGTAAGGGTGGAATGGGGGCCCTCTGGTTCTGCTGGTGCAAAGGTTGCGCTGATGCCAGGGGGTAGCGGGGTGCCGTCGAAGCGCTCGAGGCTCAGGGCGATGGGGCCGGACAAATTGACACGAGTAATTGTGATGGTCTCGCTGCTGGTTCCGCCCCGCTGAAGGCTGAGATTCTGGGTCAGGTTGAGCTGGAAGTCGGGCTCTGGCAGGGCTTCCAGGACTGTGAGGGTGAAGTCCAGGGTGCGCTCGAGGCTGCCCCAGGTGGCCTTGATGCGCAGGGGGTAGGGGCCTGTGGTAGCGGTGGGGGCCGCTGCAAGCCGCAGAATCGAGACGGTGGTGCTGGGCTGGCCGGGGCTGAAGGTCGCGCTCAGGCCGGGCGGCAGGGGGCGGCCGTCCTGCTGCTCGAGGGTCAGTACCACCACGCCCTCGAGGTTGATGCGCCGCACGTCAACTAAAAGATCTGCATGCTGCCCCTGGCGGATGGAGGGGGTGGGGTTGTCCAGGAATAACTGCAAGTCGGGTTGCTGGCTGGGTTCTATCTGCAAGGGTAGGTCGTTGGTGGCGCTTATGGATCCCTGGGCAGCCCTTACCCGCAAGTTAAAGCTGCCCACGGCTGCACTGCTCGAGGTCTGAACCCGTAGGGTGGCGGTGTCGCCGGTTGTGCTGGAAGGGGTAAAAGAGGCGGTTACGCCTTCTGGTAAAGGGTCAGGCAGATCCAGTGCTACCACTCCAGGCAGATTCTGGCGCACAAGGGTAATGTTGACCTCTCCGGCCCCGCCCGGCACAAGGCGCAGGCGGTCTGGGGAAAAGTTGATCTGTAGGGCGGGTTCCAGCGCAGGGCGGGTGCAGCCTGCCAGTGCCAGTAAAAGTAGAGTGGACAGGTGAAGCCAAAATCTAAACAACCCCAGCAATAAGCGCATAATCCACCTTTATGCTTTTGAGGCTAGCATTCCTGAAAAAGCTGTCAAGCAACGGGGCGTTACGTGGTGGGGTAGGATATGAGAAGTTGCTCAAGGGGGTTCAATCCACTCCCCATGAGCATCTGATGCGGTGGGTTTGTAATGCTACTGCATATGCTCCGCTATCTATGGGTGCTGGCCGTTGCGATGACGGCCTGTGGCGGCACTCTTGAGTTCACCGCTCCAAATCCCACCCCACCATCCAGCCCCGCCCCGGGTGGATGGTGGAAGCCTGGGGTGGATACCACCTGGCACATCCAATACACCGGTACGCTCGATAAAAACCGTCAAGTAACGGCCTACAACCTCGATCTGTTCGATACCCCGGCCAGTGTGGTACAGGAGCTGGCGGCGCGTGGGGTAAAGGCTGTCTGCTACCTGAGTGCGGGTTCCTGGGAAAACTGGCGGCCTGACAGGAACCTGTTTCCACCTGAGGTGCTGGGCCGCAACTACGACGGCTGGCCTGGGGAGCGCTGGCTGGATATCCGACAGATTGACAAGCTGGCCCCCATTCTGCGGGCCCGGCTCGATCTCTGTAAGCAAAAGGGCTTTGTGGGTGTAGACCCTGACAACGTGAACGGCTACCAGAACAACACCGGTTTTCCCCTTACGGCCCAGGATCAGCTTCGCTTCAACCGTTGGTTAGCTGGCGAAGCCCACCAGCGCGGCCTGGCTATCGGACTCAAAAACACCACCGAGCTGCTCCCACAGCTCATCAACGACTTCGATTTTCTGGTCACCGAGGAATGTTTTGCCCAGGGTTGGTGCAACCAGACCCGGCCCATGGTGCAGGCTGGCAAGCCGGTGCTGAACATCGAATACACCGACACCCGCATCAAGAGCGCCTCTCAGTTTTGTGCTAGCAGCGTTAGCCTGGGCATTTTCTCCATCTTGAAGCGGCGTGAACTGGATGGCTGGGTAGAGGAGTGCAGGTAACTCCCCCGTTAAGTCAGGATAAAAAGCCCTAGACGCAAAAATCTCACCGAGCCCTGGGGGCTCGAGTGCGTTTTGCACATGCCATGAGCGGGAGCGTAAGGGCGGGTCTGAACTATTGGGCACGGCTTTGACAGGGCCAAAAGCCTATCTTTGAAAAGTATGTGGGGTTTTTTAGGCCCATGAAATGTTATTGAGTTCTAAGTGAAAAGGTGCATTAATGTAACGTGCGGTAACTCAAGGAATCTACTACTGCGTTTGACCATCTTCTTCTACCCTTAGACTTGGTAAGGCGGCCTCAGGGGTTTAAGTCCATCTCATTTTAGATTAAGGGTTCACTAGCGGATGAATAGGACACAGATTGCGCCTCTTTTAGCTCTGCTTGTACTGTTGCTATCCGGATGCAGCCTGCAGAAAAACAATTCGGGCCAGGTATCGGATGGTTCGGCCCAGACACCCTCCATGCCCCGTTTTGAGGGGGCCCCGGTGGCCCTGCCGCTGCAGCAGCCAGACGCCAACCGTCCCCTTCCCAGGGTGCAGATTCCCAGCTCGAGCCGGTCTCGTCCAGGGAGCGTGCAGGCGCAGGGGCTGCCGGCAAACCGTGTGGCCCTGCGCATCCTGGTGATTGGCCCAACCCCCGAAGACCCCGGTCTGCAGGCCTGGCGGGCTTTGCTTGACCAACTAGGGGCCAACTATGAGGTTCTGATCGCCTCTACACAGGCCCTGACCCCAAGCGTGCTGGAAGATAGCGCTGGTGGGCGCTTCCAGGCCGTCTTGCTGGCCAGCAACAACCTGGCTTACGAAGTATCACCGGGGGTTTTTGCCAGCGCTTTTGATGCGGATGAGTGGAATCGGCTCTGGGACTACCAGCGCCGTTATGCGGTTCGTTTGGTTTCGCTTTACACCTTCCTTGGAACAGGCGATCCGGTTTTCAATTACGCCGAACCCGAGGACTACTGCATGCGCGCTGTGCGGCCCGCTGGTGATGAGGGTGTGCGCACCGATAACCCGGCCACCAATCCGCCGGGCGATCCACCCCTTTACCCGCCGGTGCGGATGACCCTTACTCCCGAAGGACGGGGCGTGTTTAGCTACCTCAATCCAAGTGCAGAAATCCCCATTCAAAACGCCTATCTTTACCCGGCTCGTCTGGCGACGCCCGAGGAGTCACCCGGCTGTTCGGCACAGCCGCTTTTGCAGGACTCGAGCGGCAATGTGCTGGGGGTGTTGAGCAGGTCTTCTGATGGACGGGAGCGCATCGCCCTGACCTTTGCCAGCAACCCCTACCTGCTGCACACCCAACTGCTGGGCTATGGCCTCGTTCGCTGGGCCACGCGGGGGCTGTTCATCGGGGAGCGGCGGCATATTCTGGCGGTCGACGTGGACGACTGGGGCCTCGAGTCCGACTGGTGGGATGAGGCCCTCCAGCCCGGCGACCCCCTGCGCTACCGAAGCGAGCCTTTCCGGATATCGGCGCAGGATGCGTGGTCGGTGTACCAGCAACAGCGCCGGCTCAATGCCAGCTACCCGCTCAGCAATGGCTTCATGCTCAATCTGGTCTTCAACGGTCGCGGGGTGAACCTCGGCGTGGCGGCCAGTTGCAACCCAGGGGTGTCCAGCGGCGACCCTCTGTCCAGCCTGACCAAGTGCCTGGCCAGCCGGATGCGCTGGGTCAACCATACCCGCGATCACCCCTCCATGGACAACATCACCGACCCAGCGGCGCTGCGCTTCCAAATTGCCGAGAACACCCGCTTAGCCAACCAGATGGGCCTTTGGTACAGCCCCAAAACCCTCAAAACCGGCGAACTTTCGGGCCTGGGCTGGTACCGGAGCCCTGCCCCAGCGCCGGTGGTTCCCCCGGCCTTGCCTTCGGACTGCCCGGCGGTTTCGGGGCCCACCGGCCCCGGTGCGGATGAGCCGCGCAAGGACTTTGGTTTGATTTGCGCCAACCAGGCCATGCTGGATCGCGCGGTTGAGCTGGGCATTCGCTACATCCACGGCAACTACTCGGTGGGTAGCCACAAACCCCCCTGTCCCATCTGCGGCGTGGCGCTGCGCCCAAACCTGCTGATGATTCCGGTCTGGCCCACCAACATTGCCTACACCGTGACCACCCCGGCTGAGGCCGCCTCCTTTTACAACTACATCTATGCGCCCGGTGGGCGCTTCCCATACTGGCCCAGGGCGCTTACTTACGAGGAAATCCTCGAGCAGGAGACCAACCTGGCCCTCCACCACCTGCAAACTAGCGCCAGCTCCCACTACTTCCACCAGGCCAACCTGCGGGAGTATGCGCCGGGGCGCAGCCTGGTTTTCGATTACCTCGAGCGCTTAATGCAGAAATACACCAGCTATTACAGCATCCCGGTGCTCAATCCTTCCTGGGACGAGATTGGCGCGTATGTGGCTGAGCGTACTCAACACACAGCTCTGCTCCGGGCAGGCATCACCGCTTTTTGGGATCGCGGCCAGGGTCGGGTCACAATCTCTGCGCCTGCCGGAACTTCCGGGGTGCTGTTTTTTACAGGGGCTGCGCAGGGGGTGAGCTGGGTGTACGGTGGGGATACCGTTTCAAAAGTGAGCCTGTCGGCCGGGCAGGAACTGCGTTTTTCCTACTACCCTGGGGAGTAGGAGAGGGGCGGGACAGATTCTATGAGGATTGCCCTGGTTACCGAAGGAACCTACCCCTTTGTGGAAGGAGGGGTGAGTGTATGGTGCGATCAGCTTATCCGCGGGCTCCAGGAGCTCGAGTTCGAAGTAATCGCCCTTACCAGCAACGGCCTGGAAAAAGCCGTTTATCCTGCACCTGCCAATCTAAAAGGCGTGGTGAATTTTCCCTTGTGGAGCTCGGTGCGCCGGGGTCGCTCCAGGAACCGGGCTTCCCACTGGTTTAACCAGGTACACCACAGCTTTGTAAACGCCCTGGTAAGGCCCAACTGGGGCACCACCTATTTTCTTTGGGCCTTAAAGGCGATGGCTGGCTACGCCCGGCAGGCCGACCTTGGAGAGGCTTTGCTGAGCGAAGCCTCGATTGGGCGCCTGATTAAAGCCTGGAAGGAGTGCCAGTCCCAGGATACCTCCAGCGCAGGACTACCAGAATTAACCCTACAGGACGCCTTGCTGGCTACAGACCTGCTCGAGCACCTGCTCCGTCCTTTGCAGTTTATTCCGCCCAGAGCCGCGGTCTATCACGCTGTTTCTAACGGGCCTGCAGCCTTGGTTGGAATGGTGGGCAAATGGTATCACCAGGCTCCTTTTGTGCTTACCGAGCATGGGGTGTACCTTCGGGAGCGCTATCTAAGCTACCTTCAGGCGCCCTATAGCTCTTCGGTACGAATCCTAATTCTGAACTTTTTCCGCTTGCTCTCGAGCGCGGCCTACCGCATGGCCGATCTGATCGTGCCGGTCTCGGAGTACAACCGCCGCTGGGAGGAACGCAACGGGGCTTTTCCTTCCTCTATTCGACCGATACACAACGGCATCGACCCAACGCAGTTTCCGCCACCCGCAGTAGAACCCGATCTGCCAACACTCGTTTTTGTAGGCCGTATCGACCCCCTTAAAGACCTGCATACCTTGATTGAAGCATTTGCATACACCAAAGAGCAGGTTCCCAATGCTCGCTTGCGCATTTTTGGTCCTACTCCAAAGGGCAACGAGCCTTATCGAGCGAGCTGCGAAGAGCTTATCGTTAGGTTGGGACTGCAGGGGGCAGCGAGCTTCGAAGGCCGTGTTTCACCAGTCGCAAAGGGCTATCAGGCCGGCCATGTGGTGGTGCTGAGCAGCATCTCGGAGAGTTTCCCTTACGCGGTGATTGAGGCTATGTCGTGTGAGCGGGCTACAGTTTCCACCGATGTGGGGGGGGTGGCGGAGGCGGTAGGGGATGCAGGCATTCTGGTGCCGGCCCGCGACCCTGTGGCTATGGGCAAGGCATGCGTTGAGCTCTTGCTCGATGATGAACGTCGAATTGCTTTGGGTAAAGCGGCGCGGGCCCGGGTGCTCAAATACTTTACCCTCGAGCGTTTTCTGAACGACTACCGGAAAATGTACCAGGACGTGGTTTTCGCGGCTCAAGCCGGGCGAGTTCCTGTCCAAGAAGAAGCGAAAGATAGGGCTGATCTGATGCTGGTAGGTAGTGGTGAGGCTGTTACATGAGATTCCTTACCCCCGACAGGGTCTGTTACGATGCATATATCTGTGTGGTGGGGTATCGTGGAGCCTCATTGAGAAGGTGGGCAAGGCAATGGATGGTAGGATGCACCCTCCTGTCACAACTTCGCAGGAGCGCATGCAAATTTGAACCGTTGGCGGAAGGCCGGTGGGACACCTCGAGGAGTGGCAGTCGGCATGAGCCAGCGTACAGAGTTTTATAGCGAGCGGGGGGTGGCGGTCTTAGCCAGCTACACCCGCACTGGTTACCCGGTGGGTGCCACGGATCGCCTAACGCCGCTGTTGCAACACCTCGGGCCGTTGATTGAAACCGCAGTGGATGCCCAGCAGGTGGCTGCGGTGCTCGAGGCTCACGGCTACAACGACCGAATGGTGCTGGAACGCTACGGATACCCCAATGTGTTTGAGCTGGCGGAAGCGCTCTATCGGATAGCGCCGCGTCGAGCGGCTGCTTCCAGACGTAAAGCCAATCGCCTGCCCGAAACTTTACGAGAGCTTTCGCATGGGCTTTTTTACGGGATGCCCGGCCTGTTTTTTCCGGCGATTTTTGCCTGGGTGGGTGCCCGGGAAGCCACCCTCGGCCTGATTTTATCGGCGATTCTGGGCTGGGCTTGGAGCCAGGGCATGATTCGCCTGGCCTATGTGTTGATGGGCCGTGGGTTTGCTGCTGAGGCCCGTAAGCTCTTGCAAACCATGTTTTTTCTGGGCCTGGGGCCGGCTTTACTAGTTTCATTGCTTCTACAGGCCGACCTGGCCCTCGCGGTCTTGGTGGTTTTACAGACGGCTTATCATATGGCCTCGAGCATCCTGCTTTTGTATAAACGCGAGCTGTGGCTGCTGCTGGCCGCTCTACCGGCGGTGCTGGCTGGGGTGCTGTTTTTGTGGTTTCCCGAGCTGCTGGGCGCCACCGGCACGGTTACGGTCATGATGGGCTCCGTCCTGCTGAGCGTGGCGGCCGCGCTGCTGGAGCTTCGAACCAGGGCCGGCCACTCGCCCTGGAAGGTGCTGCAAAAAGCCGACTGGCTGGATGCGATCCCGCTGGTGCTGTATGGGCTCTTTAGTGCGATCTTTGTTTTCATCAACCCCTTCTGGCACTGGGTTACCGGCACCTCCATTGTGCTGGGCCTGGCGGTGGTGCCGCTGGTGCTGAGCATGGGCGGGCTGGAATGGCAGTTGCGGGTTTTTTTGGAGCGGGTGAGCTTGCTGCTGGCCAGCACCAGCGACCTGAGGGTGTTTGCCCGTAACATCAATCGCATTTTTCTATCTGCGCTGGCTTCGTATGCCGCGCTGTTGCTAGTCCTAAGCCTGCTGACCAAGGTATTTTTCGGCCTCAACAGCCCGGCGTCGGAGGTCTTTTTGCTCGCAAACTTTTTACTGGGCATTGGGTTTTTCGTGGCTTTTACCCTCACCTCCATGAACCGTACCTTGAGGGTTTTGCTGGGCATGCTGCTGGCGTTGCTGGTTTATGCCGTGGCGTTTGCCCTGTCCATCCAGGGCCTGCTCCCCCTGGATGAGTCGGTGAGCTATCTGATCGGGTGTGGGGTTTTTACCAGTTACCTGCTGCTGGTGGCTTTGCCAGTTTTACGTGAATTGCGCAACTACCAGTGAGGCGAAGGATGTACCGCAAGGAAGCCTTGGCTTTTTACTACGGCAAAGGACGCCTACAACAACTGCGCCGCTATGCCCAGGTGGTCTTGCAAACCTGGGCCTATACCCCTATAGAGCTTCAGTGGCTGCGCCGCCAGGGCACCCGGCCACTGGCCTACTTGAGCCTGGGCGAGGATCAGCCCACCCCGGCGCCATGGCACCGCAAGACCCGCAACCCGGACTGGAACACGGTTTATGTAGACCCGGCCCACCCCGACTGGATTAGAAGCCGACTGGATGAGGCCCAGAAGGCCATTGATATGGGATTTGAGGGTTTGTTTTTAGATACCCTAGATACCGTAACCCTCAACCCCCAGGATCGGGGCGCCATGCTCCAGCTCATAGCCCAGTTGCGCGCCCTGGTGGGCTCCAGGCGGCTGTACGCCAACCGTGGGTTTTATCTTCTGCCCGAGCTTTCGAGCCTGGTTGACGGGGTGGTTCTGGAGTCGTTTTCCACCACCTGGACGCCCAGGGGCTACCGGGTGCTGCCCGCCTACGAACTCGAGTACAACCTGAGCTGCCTATTTCGTTTGCAGGGGTTGGGCCTCGAGCTCTATGCGCTGGACTACACCGATCGTTTCTGGCTCGAGGGTTTTGCTCGAGCCCGGGCGATGTACTACGGGTTGCCGACCTTTGTTAGCAACCGCGACCTAACCCGGCTATAGATTAATCCTGGTCTGGCTGGAGGTACTGCTTGCCAAAGGCGTGGGGTAGCAGGGCGCCCACGGTGGTGTGTAGCTCGGGGCCGTCGGCGCTCAGGCAGTGCACGGGCACACCGGGATGGGCGAACTCGCTTAGCACCTGCCGGCAGCCGCCGCAAGGGGTGGCCGGCTGTGCCCCCCGGCTGAGCACCCAGACCTCGGCGATCTCGCGTTCTCCGGCCGAAACCATCTGTAAGGTGGCCGACTGCTCAGCGCAGCGCGAGAGGGGGTAGGCGGCGTTTTCGACATTAACCCCACCGTACAGCCGGCCCGACCCCGACTTAATCACCGCTGCCACAGCGAAGCCTGAGTAGGGTGAGTAGGAGCGTTCCAGGAGCTGGTAGAGCAGTTCGACTATCTCTTGAGGCGTTTTGGACACGGCCCTAGCATACCTTAGAGACTGTCGTAAAAGTCTGCTATGCTTGAAGGGTGGCTTCTACACGTAGATTTTACCCCAGCGATTTGACGGACGAGGAGTGGGCCATCCTGGAGCCCTTGATCCCCGCCCCCAAGCCGGGAGGCCGCCCTGCAAAAGTGCCTAGAAGGGAGATCGTAAACGCCATACTCTACGTCCTGGAAAACGGCATCAAGTGGCGGGCCATGCCCCATGACTTACCCCACTGGTCCACGGTCTACCACTACTTCCGCAAGTGGCAGAAGGAAGGGGTTTGGGAGAAGGTAGCTCAGGTTCTGGCCCGTCGTGACCGGGAGCGGGAAGGACGGTATGCCTCCCCGAGTGCCCTGGTCATGGACAGCCAGTCGGTGAAGACGAGTGAAAAGGGGGGCCCCGGGGGAACGACGGGGCGAAAAAGGTCAAAGGGAGAAAGCGGCAGATCCTGACGGACACGGGAGGTCGTTTGCTCAAGGTCTACGTGCACCCGGCCAACGAACACGACAAGTGGGGTGGGAAGGTCCTTCTGGAGGGGATGGACCTCGTCTATTGGTCGAGGGCACGGAAGGTCTTCGTGGACTGGGGGTACCGGGGTCTCAAGGGGCTAGCTGCCTCCCTAGGGTTGGAGCTGGAGGTGGTAGCCCATCCCTATGCGGGGGTGCGTGGGGTGTGGGTGAAGGAGGCTTCCCCTCCCCCGGAGATTGTGCGGGTGGAGGGGTTCAAACCGTTGCCCAAGCGGTGGGTGGTGGAAAGGACGTTTGCCTGGATGGGGCGGAGCCGGCGGTTGGGGAAGGATTACGAGTACTATCCCGAGGTAACGGAGGCCTGGATGTATTTAGGCATGATACGCTTGTTGGTGAAGCGGCTGGCTAGGGCCGTCTGAGGCCTGATGGGAGACTTTTACAACAGTTTCTTATACCGGTTCCGCTTGAATCCTTCATCTTTGGGCGTAATCAAAGGTGAGAAGTTCAAGCCGACCAAAGGGGTGGGCGTGCATTCCCGCAGTGGCGTTTAGGCTTGCAAACCAGGCAAACCACCCGGCCATAGGGGGCCATAGGGTAGGCTGTGGGCCATGTCCCAGAGCTTTGAAGAACAACTGCGGCGCCTGGCCGAGGTAACGGTCAGGGTGGGGGTGGGCCTGCAACCGGGTCAGAAGCTCTTCATCAACGCCAACCTCGAGGCCCGACCGCTCACCCGGCGGGTGGTGGAGGAAGCCTATAAGGCAGGCTCGAGGCTGGTGGTCACCCAGTTCTACGACGAACAGCTCAGCCTGGCGCGCTACCGCTATGCCCCACGGGATTCTTTCGAAGAGTACGCTACTTTTATGGTGGAGGCCCGGCTCAAGGCACTGGATGAGGGCTACGCCTGGCTCAGTATCCTGGCCGACGACCCCGAAATACTGCAGGGACAGGACCCCGAGCTAATCCGTCAGGCTTCGCAAACGGCGGCCCGGTACAGCAAGCCCTTCTCGGATCGGATTAGCGGGTTTGCCACCAACTGGTGCATCATTGGGGCCGCCTCCCCGCGCTGGGCCCAGATGGTCTTCCCGGACGAGCCGCCTCAACGGCAGATGGAGTTGCTGTGGGAGGCCATCTTTAAGGTGAATCGGGTAGACCAGACCGACCCCCTGGCGGCCTGGCAGGCCCATCTGGACGGCCTCGAGCGCCGCGTGCAGCAGCTCAACGCCAAGCGCTACGCCGCCCTGCACTTCCGGGGGCCCGGCACCGACCTGCGGGTAGGGCTGGCCGACGGCCACCTCTGGGCGGGCGGGGCGGGCCGGGCCCAGAACGGGGCCCGCTGCGTACCCAACCTGCCCACCGAGGAGGTGTTCACTACCCCCCACCGCGAACGGGTGGAGGGCTGGGTGCAGAGCACCAAGCCCCTGAGCCTGCACGGCCACCTGCTCGAGGGCCTCCGGATGCGCTTCGAGCAGGGCCAGGTGGTCGAGGCCCACGCCGAGCGGGGCCAGGAGATCCTGCACCACCTGCTCCAGACCGACGAGGGAGCCCGGCGGCTGGGGGAGGTGGCGCTGGTGCCCCATAGCTCGCCCATCGCGCAGTCGGGGTTGCTTTTTTACGAAGCCCTCTACGACGAAAACGCCGCCAGCCACCTGGCCCTAGGCGCCAGCTACGACGAGTGCCTGCAGAACGGCCACCACCTCACCCCCGAACAAAAACGGGCCGCCGGTGCCAACCACAGCCTGATTCACATCGACTGGATGATTGGCTCCGAGCAGGTGGACGTGGACGGCATCACCCCAAGCGGCGGGGTCGAACCCTTGATGCGCCGGGGGGAATGGGTGGACTGAGTACCTGAGCTCATGCGATAGACTTGGGGCAGAAGGGAGGGGTTGTGTGAGCTACCGTCAGACCTGGCCGGGGGCCCGCGAATTCCACGTTTCCAAAGAGGCGCGGGATTTCTATCAGTTTGATCTGTCGCTGTTCTCGCTGAGCGGCAACGTCATCCTGGCCGACTTTGAGGCGGCCCGACGCTTCGCCGAGGCCATGAATGCCAAGCGCGACCTGCTGCGGCACCCCGAGCAGGCCGTGCACCCCAGCCAGATCAACGCCATGGGCCTGATTGACGAGCTGCTGCACCTCATCGTGCGGCAGTACCTGGAAGCGCACCCCCACGCCATGCAGGAGGCCCTGGCGGCCCTGAAGCGCAACCTGGGCCCCGATGCGGTAGAACAGGCCCTGCGCGCCTTTGCCGCCCTCTTCCCCCCCATCCGGGTTTACCGGGGCGAGATCAGCCTGGACGAATACCTGGCGGATACCACCGAGGGCCGCTCCAACCGGGAGATTCAGTTGGAGGAGATGCTCCTGTTGTGGATGGCCAACGCCAACCCGGCCTTCGCCCCATTCGCCGAGCTGTTCGATGATGAAACCCTCGAGCGCACCACCGCCTACCTGCCCATCATCCAGAACCTGGAGACCTTCTTCGAGGGCCAGCCGGCCTTCGGCCAGAGCGGGCTTTCCCTTTTCAAAACCCTGCGGCTGCCGGCCCTGCAGCACCCCCATTCGCTGGAAGCCCAGCTCGAGTTTCTGCTACAGCGCTTTGGCGGCAGCCTGGGGCGCTTCTACTACCGGATGCTGGTTGGCCTCGACGTGATCCGCGAGGAAGGGCGCTCGTTTGCCGCGCCGGTTCACTTTGACGGGCCGGGCGGTGGGGGTGGGGGCGAAAGTGAGATGCTGGACATCCGGCGGCTCCTCTCCGAGCCCGAACCCGAGGCCTTCAGCCCCGACCTGGACTGGATGCCGCGCTGCGTCCTGATCGCCAAGAACACCTATGTCTGGCTGGATCAGCTCTCCAAAAAATACCGCCGCGAGATCAGAACCCTCGACCAGATTCCCGAGGAGGAGCTGGCCCAACTGCAAAGCTGGGGGGTGACGGGCCTGTGGCTCATTGGGCTTTGGGAGCGCAGCAAAGCCTCAGCGCGCATCAAGCAGCGAATGGGCAACCCCGAGGCCATCGCCTCGGCCTACGCGCTGTACGACTATGTGATTGCCAGAGAGCTGGGGGGTGAGGAGGCCCTCGAGGTGCTCCGGCAAAAAGCCGCCCGTCACGGCCTCCGCCTGGCCTCGGACATGGTGCCCAACCATGTGGGCATCGACGGGCGCTGGGTGATGGAGCACCCCGACTGGTTTATCCAGCTTCCCTACCCGCCCTACCCCAGCTACACCTTCAACGGGCCGGATCTGTCGTCCGACGAGCGGGTGGGCATCTTCCTGGAAGACCACTACTACGACAAGACCGACGCGGCGGTGGTGTTCAAATGGGTTAATCGGCAGACCGGCGAGGTGCGCTACATCTACCACGGCAACGACGGCACCGCCATGCCCTGGAACGACACCGCCCAGCTCAACTACCTGCTGCCCGAGGTGCGCGAGGCGGTGATCCAGGCCATCCTGCACGTGGCCCGGCAGTTTCCCATCATCCGCTTCGACGCGGCCATGACCCTGGCCAAGCGCCACGTCCAGCGGCTATGGTGGCCCGAGCCGGGGGGCTCGCCCTGGGGGGCCTCGGTGCCCAGCCGGGCCGCCTTCGCCATGAGCAAAGAAGACTTCGACCGGGCCATGCCCAGGGAGTTCTGGCGCGAGGTGGTGGATCGGGTCGCGGTGGAGGCCCCCAACACCCTGCTGCTGGCCGAGGCTTTCTGGATGATGGAGGGCTATTTCGTGCGCACCCTGGGTATGCACCGGGTCTACAACTCGGCCTTCATGAACATGCTGCGCGACGAGAAAAACGCCGAGTACCGGCAGATTGTGAAAAATACGCTCGAGTTCGAGCCGGAAATCCTCAAGCGCTTCGTCAACTTCCTCAACAACCCCGACGAAAAAACCGCCATCGAGCAGTTTGGCAAGGGCGACAAGTACTTCGGGGTGATGACCCTGTGCGCCACCCTGCCGGGCCTGCCCATGCTGGGCCACGGGCAGGTGGAGGGGCTCACCGAACGCTACGGCATGGAGTACCGCCGGGCCTACTACGACGAGGCCCCCGACGAGGGCCTGATCGCCTACCACCAGCAGCAGATCTTTCCCTTGCTCAAAAAGCGCCACCTGTTTGCTGAAGTAGAGAATTTCGTGTTCTACGACGCCCAGACCGGCGACGCAGTCAACGAGGATGTGTTTGTTTATTCAAACCGCGCGGGCAGCGAGCGGGCTTTGGTGGTGTACCACAACAAAAACGCCGAGACCCAGGTCTGGGTGCGGCAGTCGGTGGCCCAGCCCTTCAAAACCGCACAGGGCCGCGAGACCCGGCGGGTGGGGCTGGGGCAGGGTCTGCAGCTCAGCTACGACGCCCGCACCTTTAGCATCTTCCGCGACCTGGTGACGGGCCTCGAGCACCTGCACAGCAATCAGGCCCTGCACGAGCAGGGGCTCTACCTGGAGCTGGGCCCCTACCAGCGCAAGGTGTTCCTGGACTGGCGCGAGGTCTACGACGCCGACGGCACCTACGCCCGCCTGGCCCAGATGCTCTCCGGGCGCGGCGTTCCCAGCGTGGACGAGGCCCGGCAGGAGCTCTGGCTGGGGCCCATCCTGCAACCTTTCCGCGCGCTGGTGAGCCCGGCCCTCTTCCGCAGGCTGCTGGCCGCTCGGGGCGGGCTGGACGGGGCTTTGCGGGAAGAGGTACAGGAGAAACTTCTGGCGCTGTACAGGGGCATCGAGGCGCACGTCGAGGGCAACCTGGCCTTGCTGCCGGTACAGCAGGTGCTGGATGGCCTGGCGGGGGTGCTCGAGGCCGGCCTGCACGACGATCTAGTGACCGGCGGCGCGCTTTTGGGCTGGGCCTTCACCCGCGGCCTGGGGAGCCCGGCCCGCCTGGAGGAGTGGCGCCTGGGGCGGGTGCTGGAGCAGACCCTGGCTGAGCTGGGCCTGGAGGAGGCCGCCGCCCGGCGTGCGGTGGGCCTCACCCGGCTGCTGCTGGCCCAGAGTGAGCTGGCGCTGAAGCCAGGCCGCCTACCCCAGCAGATGCCCAGGCTACTGCAAGACCCCGCCGTGCAAAGTTTTTTAGGGGTCAACCGCTTCGAGGGACGGGTCTACTTCAACCGCGAGGCCCATCAGGCCTGGCTCGAGGGCCTGGGGAAGCTGGGGCAGGCCCTGTACCTAGCACAGAGAAAACCTGCGGCCCAGCACGAGAAGCTGCGCACGACCTGGCAAACCCTTCAGTACAAGCTCGAGCAGGCCGCCCTGGACTCGGGTTTTACGGTGGACGGGTATCTGCGAGCCATTGCGCAAAAACCCACGCCTCCAAAAACCCGATCCCCCCGCAAGGCCTCCAGTCGGGGTTCCTCGACCGCGGAGACCCAACCCACAAAAAGCTCACCCAAAACGGTCGAGGCGCCCAGAACCTCAAGCCCCCAGGACGACCTCGAGCGCATCAAGGGCATCGGCCCCAAAATCGCAGCAGCACTACAGGCTGCAGGCATCTCCACCTACGCCCAGCTTGCCAAAGCCAGAGAAAGCACCCTTCGCGCGGTGCTGGCCCAGGCCGGCATAAGGCTGGCCCCCAGCCTGGGCACCTGGGCCAAACAGGCATCCTACCTGGCCAAGGGTGATGAGCAGGGTCTGGCCAACTACCTGCGGCGCCAACGGTCATCCAAGCGTGGGCTGTAATTCGGTGACCTCGGGCCGCAGGTTGAGCTTTTCGATGTACTCGAGGTAATCGGCTTCACTCAGGGGATATTTGCCGGCCACCGCCACAATGAACGCCTCCATCACGTTGGTGCCGAAGCTGCGACCCGCCAGGCGGGGGGTGGTGGTGATCAGCCGGGCAATGCCCCGCGCGCGCATGAACTCCAAGTCCTCCGGGGTGGTGGTGTTGGTCAGGATGACCTTGCCCTGCATGTTGGGCGGCATGAAGCGGCGCATAAAGTGCCAGTCCCCGGCCACCACATCGGCCCATTCGAAGTAGCGCTGGCGCCAGTCTTGCACCTCTTTTTCCTGTTTTTCACCGGTGGGATAGAGCCACTGGAAGGGAAGCTGGGTGATGATGGGCAGCAAAATGTAGGCGATTTTTTGCAGCAGCGAGAGGCGGTAAAGCGGGATGGGCACCCCCAGGCCAAAAATCAGGTCGCCAAAGAGCGTCCGGGCCCCCGCGGCATCCAGTGCTTCGGCCAGCCCAAAGCGGTCTACCGCGCTGGGCACCAGCACCTTTTTGTCTTTCCAGCCAATCTGCGGCTCGAGCAGCCGGATGGCGTTGCGCTCGAGGGTGTGCTTCAGCCCCGAGCCGTCCAGCATGGGGGTCTTCCGGGCGGCCCGGGCCATGCGCGCGGCGTCGCGGAAGGTATAGCGGCGGTTACCCGCGTACACGTAGAGGTCGGCCCCGCCCAGCCCAAAGGCGTCTACCTTTCCATCCAGTTCCTTTACCAGCTCGATGGCCTTCTCCCAGCTCCCATCGGTGCCGATGCGCTCGAGTACAAAGGTCTCCCCCAGGCTCTCCACATACACCTCGGCTTTGGAGTTGCGCCTGGAGGAACCTATCGAAACACTGACCACGTGCTTGGGCATGGCTCACACCCTACTATTACAGTTCAAAACGCATCCGCTGTTCATGGTGCAACCACCAGCCGAATCAGGCCTACCAGCCCCAAGCCCGCCGCCAGGGCCCATAAAACCTGCGCTGTACGCTTGCTGGCCGCGCCCTGGGCGGCCAGCGCCCAGACCAGCAAACCCAGCAGCGCGGCCCCCAGGGCCAGGGTAAAAAGCAGCGCGGGCAGGTTCGAAAGAACCGTCTGAACCATTCAAACCCCCAACAGGGACTTCACCTCGGCGGCCACCCGCTCTTTGGTGAAGCCCAGCTTGCTGTACACATCAGCATAAGGAGCGCTGGCGCCAAAGCGATCGAGCCCCACCGCTTTGTGGGCGTAGCGTTCCCAGCCCAGCGTCGTACCGGCCTCGAGGGCCAGGGTGGGCAGGCTTTTGGGCAGGATGGCCTGGCGGTAGTCCTCGGGCTGGGCCTCGAAGGCCTCCCAGCAGGGCAGCGAGACCACCCGCACCGCAACCCCCTCTTCGGCCAGCAGTTGCTGGGCTTCCAGCGCCAGGGCCACTTCCGAGCCGGTCGCCACAATGGCCGCCTGGGGGTTTGGCACCTCGGAGAGGATGTAACCCCCGCGCTCCACCCCCTCGAGGCGCACCCCCGCCAGCACCGGCAACGCCTGGCGGGTCAGGATCAGGGCGGTGGGGCCGTCGGTGCGCGCCAGGGCCAGCTTCCAGGCCGCCGCGGTCTCGTTGGCGTCGGCGGGGCGTACCACCCACAGGTTGGGGATGGCCCGCAGGCTCATGAGGTGCTCGATGGGCTGGTGGGTGGGGCCGTCCTCCCCAACCGCTATCGAGTCGTGGGTGAAGACAAAAACCGTGGGGGTGCCCATCAGGGCCGCCATACGGATGGCCGGGCGCATGTAGTCCGAAAAGACCAGAAAAGTACCCCCATACGGGCGCAGCGCGCCGCTCAGGGCGATGCCGTTCATGGCCGCGCCCATGGCATGCTCCCGCACCCCGTAGCGGATGTACCGCCCGCCGGGGTTTTCGGGGCCAAAATCGGTCATATCGGGGGTGCGGGTGTTGTTGGAGGGGGTGAGGTCGGCGGAACCGCCCATCAACTCGGGCAGCACCGGAACCAGCTTTTCCAGCACCTTACCCGAGGCCGCGCGGGTGGCTAGCTTCTCCCCGGCGCTAAAGCGGGGGAGGTGGCTTTCCCAGCCCAGGGGGAGCGCACGGCCCAGGCGGCGCTGGAACTCGGCGGCTTTTTCGGGGTGGGACTTGGCAAAAGCCTCAAATTTCCTCTGCCACTCGGCCTGGGCTTGCTGGCCCCGCGCGATGGCCTGCCGGTAGTGGGCGTACACCTCCTCCGGGATTTCAAAAGGCGCATACGGCCAGCCCAGGGCCTGCCGGGTGGCCGCCACCTTCTCGGGCCCCATGGCGTCGGAGTGGGCTTTGTGGTGGCCGGCCAGGGGCGAGCCAAAGCCGATGATCGAGCGCACCGAGATCAGGCTGGGGCGGGGGTCGGCCTGGGCTTCGCGCAGGGCGGCCCGGATGGCCTCGAGGTCTTCCCCGTGCACCCCCGGCACCACGTGCCAGCCGTAGGCCTCGTAGCGCTTCAGGCGGTCTTCGGTGAAAGCCAGCGCGGTGCTGCCGTCAATGGAGATCTCGTTGTCGTCGTAGAGCACAATCAGCTTGCCCAGCCGCAGGTGCCCGGCCAGCGAGGAGGCCTCGGCGCTCACCCCCTCCATCAGGTCGCCGTCCGAGGCGATGACGTAGGTGTAGTGTTCGGCAATTTCGCCAAACTCAGCCACCAGCTTGCGCTCGGCAATGGCCATCCCGACGGCAGTCGAAATACCCTGCCCCAGGGGCCCGGTGGTCACCTCGACGCCGGGGGTGTGGCCGTACTCGGGATGCCCGGGGGTCTTGGAACCCCATTGGCGGAAGCGCTTGAGCTCCTCTAAGGACAGGTCGTAGCCGGTCAGGTGCAGCAGGGCATAGAGCAGCATCGAACCATGCCCCGCCGAGAGCACAAAGCGGTCTCGAGCCGGCCAGTGGGGGTCTTTGGGGTTGTGCTTCAGAAACTCCGTCCACAGCACATACGCCGCTGGGGCCATGCCCATCGGCATCCCAGGGTGGCCGGACTTGGCCTGCTCAACCGCGTCCAGGGCCAGCATGCGGATGGCATCAATGGAAGCTTTTGCAATGGGGGGTATCTGGGTCATACCCCGCAATCATACCGTTTTGAGGTCTTTTTACCGAAGTATGCGCGGGACGTTTGCTGCCACACGTTGATTCGAGCGAAACAACCCGTCGAAAGACGTTTCAAAAAGGACAACCTCTTGGTCTTTTTGAATCCGGTCAGGGGGACATTTTTCCCTGGGACACATGTCCTCTAACCAAGTTCTTAGACTCCCCCCCAAGGGGGAAGCATGCCATGGAAGAAAAAGAACAACGACCCATTGGCGCCTTGCTGGTAGTTGGCGTGGTCACGGTTTTTATCCTGGCCTTTTGGTTTTTCCACTTCTTTATGCATCTTGCAAGGGGGTAGGGCATGGAACACCAGGAGCACATCATCGAGCGCTACGAACGGGCCTGGATCTTCTTCGGCCTGGCCATGATTGCAGTTTTCATCATCCTGGTGGGCTATCTGATGCTCACCATGGGCAACACCAACCCGGTGGGGGCAGGCCGCATCGACGCCACCAAGGTGCGCACCGAGGGAGACTTTGCCAACCCACGGGTTGAGCAGGTCGGCAACGAGTACGTGGCCTATGTGCAGGCCTTTGCCTTTGGCTACCTGCCAGCGGAGATGCGGTTCAAGGTGGGCAGGAAGGTAACCTTCTATATCACCTCACCCGATGTGCAGCACAGCTTCCACGTACACAACACCAACATCAACGTACAGGTGATACCGGGGGAAATTGCCAAGGTCAGCTACACCTTCAGCAAACCCGGTGAGTATCCCATCATCTGCAACGAATACTGCGGCATCGGCCACGCCAACATGATCAGCAAACTCATTGTGGAACCGTAAAAGGAGTGCTCAATGGCGGTCAAAACCCTGTTCAACTACGATGCCTACGCATCTGCACCCGAAAAGAAGTACGCCCTGTACATGATGATGCTGGGCTTTGCGGCCCTGGCCTTGGGCACGTTTTTTGGCCCCCTCCAGGCCATGAACTACGGTGGCCTCGATCTGTATCCGCTGCTCAAACCGGTGTTTCAGAGCTACTACCAGGGGCTGACCCTCCACGGGGTGCTCAATGCCATCGTGTTCACCCAGCTTTTCGCCCAGACCATCATGGTCTATCTGCCAGCGCGGGAACTGGGCCTGCGGCCCAACATGACCCTGGCCTGGGTCTCGTTCTGGATGGCGCTGGGCGGGCTGCTCCTGGCCGCTGTGCCCTTGCTGCTCAACGAAGCCTCGGTGCTTTATACCTTTTATGCGCCCCTCCAGGCGCACTGGGCCTTCTACCTGGGCGCGGCCATCTTTGTGCTCTCGAGCTACCTGAGCATCTACCTGGTGCTGGATATGTGGGCTCGCTGGCGCAAGGCCAACCCGGGCAAAATCACCCCCCTGGCCACCTTCATGGCGGTTACCTTCTGGCTGATGTGGTTCCTGGCCAGCCTGGGGCTGGTAGTGGAGGCGCTGTTTCTGATTGCCTGGTCGTTTGGGCTGGTAGCGGGGGTAGACCCGCTCTTGATGCGCACCCTGTTCTGGTACACCGGCCACCCCATCGTCTATTTCTGGCTGCTGCCGGCCTACACCCTGGCCTACGTAACCCTGCCCAGGCTGGCCGGGGGCAAGCTGGTCTCCGACCCTTTAGCGAGATTGGTTTTTATCCTCTTCCTGCTGTTCTCGGTGCCGGTGGGCTTCCACCACCAGTTCGCCGACCCCGGCATCGCCCCCTACTGGAAGATGATCCACACCGTCTTGACCATGCTGGTGGCGGTGCCCAGCCTGATTACCGCCTTTACCATCGCGGCTTCGCTCGAGGTCGCAGGCCGGGCCAACGGCGGTAAGGGCCTGCTGGGCTGGATTGGAGCCCTACCCTGGAACAACCCCACCGTGCTGGCCTTCTTGCTGGGCTTCCTGGCCTTCATTCCGGGCGGGGCCGGTGGTATGGTCAATGCCAGCTTCAACCTCAACCAGAACGTGCACAACACCGTCTGGATTCCAGGCCACTTCCACCTGCAAGTGGGCACCCTGGTGACCATGGCCGCCATGGGCACGGCCTTCTGGCTGATTCCCCACCTCACCGGCAAACCCCTCGTCGCCCGCGGAATGGCGGTGGCCTCACAGTGGCTGTGGTTCCTGGGCATGTTCATTATGACCTTCGCCCTGCACTGGATGGGCTTCCTCTATGCCATTCCCCGCCGCGCGCACATTTCCGGCAGCCCCATCGCCATGGAGGCCTACAAAGAAAGCGCGGCCTGGATGGCGCTGAACATCGTCTCAGGGGTTATCCTGTTCATCGCGGCCCTGCTGTTCTTCTACGTGATTTTCGCCACAGCCCTGCAAAACCGCCGGGAACCCAGCCGGGTACTCCCCGAGGTGCCCTTCACCGAGGTAATGTCCAAGCCCGAGGGCAGCGGGCTGGTGCAGCTCACCGAACGGGTCTGGTTCTGGTTTGGCCTTGCGGTGGTGCTGGTGGTGCTGGCCTATGGCCCGGTGCTCTTCCAGATGTTCACCAACATGAACCCCGTTCCGGGTCAGCGGCTCTGGTAGCTTCCCCCTCTCAGAAGAATGTCCCTGGATAAACCCAGGGGCATTCTTCAGTTATCCACAAGTTGGGCATAGAGTGGAGCTGGTGAATAAACTACCCCCCGCAGTATATGTTCTGGGTGCTGTCAGTTTTTTTACGGACATCGCCTCCGAGATGGTCTATCCGCTGCTCCCGCTGTTTCTAACCGGGGTGCTGGGGGCTTCTACTACGGTGGTGGGGCTGGTAGAGGGCGTTGCTGAGGCCACCGCCAGCCTGTTCAAGGTGGTTGGGGGGCGCATCTCCGATCGCATGGCCGCCAGGAAGCCGCTTATTCTGCTGGGCTACGGCTTCCCAGCCCTGCTGCGGCCCCTGCTGGCCCTGGCAATGGCCCCCTGGCAGGTGCTGGCCTACCGCTTTTTGGATCGGGTAGGAAAAGGGTTGCGCACCGCACCCAGGGACGCCCTGATTGCCGAGGCAGCCAGCCAGGATAGCTACGGGCGGGCCTACGGGTTTCACCGCGCCATGGACAGCCTGGGCGCAACCATCGGGCCGCTGCTGGCTTTTTTACTGCTACCCCTGTTGGGCTTTCGGGGGGTGTTCTGGGTTTCGGCCATACCGGCTCTTTTAGCCACCCTGGTCATTGTGCTTTTTTTACGAGAGAAGAGAAGCCAGGCCAGGCCCCTGCCACCCCTTCAGCTATCGGCTTTCTCCCTTCAATATCGCTGGTTTTTGCTGGTTACTGGGGTGGCCACACTGGGGCTTTCTTCCAATGCGTTTCTGATTCTACGCCTGAATGACCTGGGGTTAAGCGCAAGCCAGACCACCCTGGTCTACACCGCCTATAACCTGCTCTATGCCCTTATGGCCTATCCCTTGGGTTCGCTGGCCGACCGGGTGGGGGCTAAAGCCCTGGTAATGCTGGGCTTTATGACCTATGCCCTGGTCTACCTGGGATTTGGACTCAGCAACACCACCTGGCAGGGCGTCCTCCTGTTCCTGCTGTACGCGCTGTACAGCGCGGCTTTCGAAGGGAGCAGCCGGGCCTATCTGGCCCAGATCATCCCCGCAGCCGAAAAAGCCAGCGCCATTGGGCTTTACCATACCCTGGTAGGCCTGCTCCTGCTGCCGGCCAGCGCCCTGTTTGGTGCGCTGTGGCAGCATTTCGGTTCCAGTGTGGCTTTTTTTACCGCGGCCACCCTCTCCGCCGCCGCCCTGGTGCTATTTTGGCTTGACCCTACGTCCAGGCGCCGCTATACTTCTTAGCTGGCCCCTCTCATGGGCCATGAGGAAGCCCCGGTCAGCAGACTGCGGCTCACCCGACGAGGAGATACAGATGCCATTTACCAGAGAAGAAAAAGCTAGCGTTATCGAAAAACACGCCCACAAGCCTGGCGATACCGGTTCGACCGAGGTGCAGGTAGCCCTGCTCACCGAACGTATCAACCGCCTGTCGGCCCATCTCACAGTCAATAAGAAGGACATGGCGGCCAAGCGGGGTCTGCTGGGCTTGGTAGGTCAGCGCAAGCGGCTCTTGAGCTATCTGGAAAGTAAAGACAAGGCCCGCTACAAAGCACTGATCGAAAAGCTTGGGCTGCGCAAGTAAAAAACTTCCGGGGGCAACCCCGGACGTTCTCTATCGTGTACAATAGGTGTGACTCGGTAGGCGGGGCCGGGGGTTTGGCTCCGCCAAAACCTTAAAACACGCTTTGTTTTGTGTTCAGGCGTAATTACCAGCCCAGTGTTTCGTATATGTCCCAACCCGCACCCTGCCGACGCCATCCCCAAACCATGCGGTGCCCCACCCCTTTCTTGCGGCAGTGTGCTCCGGTCATGGGAGCGGTTTTCAATGTGGTAACGGCCTTTGCAGGGTGCATTGAGTGCAAACCCGCACGCAGCCGCCAGCGGCCCCTGGCATTTTTAGCAGGCCCTAGCGGCGCGAGTTGAAACTGTCTTTGAGCGCACCCAGCGCTATAACTGGGTTCTTAGGAGTAGATATGAACGAGGAAAATCCAATACCCCAGGCACGACGCTACAGCGTGGACGTCGGGGGGCGCACACTCACCATCGAGACCGGCAAATACGCCAAGCACGTGTCCGGCTCGGTCTGGGTAACCTATGGCGAAACCGTGGTGATGGCGACCGCCCAGGCCTCCGACGCGCCCATTCAGGCCGATTTTTTACCTCTGACGGTGGAGTTTGAAGAGCGGCACTACGCCGTCGGGCGCATTCCGGGTAGCTTTATGCGGCGGGAGGGGCGGCCAGGTGAAAAAGCCATTCTCTCAGCCCGCCTGACCGACCGACCCATCCGGCCCCTCTTCCCCAAGGGCTTCCGGCACGAGGTGCAGGTGCTGCTGACGGTGCTTTCCGCCGACCAGGAAAACACCCCGGACATCCTGGGGCCCATCGCAGCCAGCGCGGCCCTGATGCTATCGGACATCCCCTGGGAGGGCCCCATCGCCTCGGTGCGGGTAGGCCTGCAGAATGGGCGTCTGGTTTTGAACCCGGTGGCCCAGGAGGATAGCCAGCTCGATTTGGTGGTGGCCGGCTCCAAAGAGGCCATCATCATGGTGGAGGCTGGCGCGCAAGAGGTCTCGGAAGACCGCCTGGTGGAGGCCCTCGAGTTCGCCCACCGGGCTATGCAGCCCATCCTGGAGCTGCAAGAGCAGATGCGGGCCGAGCTGGGCAAGCCCAAGTTTGCTTACGAGCCCCCGGCCAAACTGGACGCCGATACCCAGGCCACCCTGTACCAAAGGGCCGTGGAAAAAGGGCTTTCCAGCGTGCTGCAAACCGCCTCCAAGGGTGAGCGTTCGGCGGCCCTCGAGGCCTTCCGGCAGACCTTGCTGGAAGAGCTGGTTCCCCCCGCCGAGGATGGCTCGGTAGACCAGGAGCGGCGCAAACTGGTGGCCGAGGGTTTTGATGAGGTGGTCAAACAGGAGCTGCGCCGGCTGATCCTACAAGAAAACAAGCGGGCCGATGGTCGCACCCCAACGCAGGTGCGCCCCATCTGGATTGAAAGCAACGTGCTGCCTAAAACGCACGGCTCGGCCATCTTCAGCCGGGGCGAGACCCAGGTGCTGGGCGTGGTCACGCTGGGCACCGGGCGCGATGCCCAGCTTGTGGACGACCTCGGCATCGAGACCGAAGACCCCTTCCTGGTGCACTACAACTTCCCGCCCTACTCCACCGGCGAGGTCAGGCGCCTGCGCGGGGTGAGCCGCCGCGAGGTGGGTCACGGCAACCTGGCCAAGCGCGGCTTGCGGGCCGTGCTGCCCTCCAGGGAGGAGTTTCCTTACACCATCCGGGTGGTGGGCGACGTGCTGGAGTCCAACGGCTCTTCCAGTATGGCCACGGTGTGCGCCGGTTGTCTGGCCTTGCTGGATGCTGGGGTTCCCCTCAAGAAGCACGTGGCGGGGGTGGCCATGGGCCTGGTCAAGGAAGGTGAGCAGGCGGTGGTGCTCACCGATATCCTGGGCCTGGAGGACGCCCTGGGCGACATGGACTTCAAGGTCACGGGCACCCGCGACGGCGTGACCGCGCTCCAGATGGACATCAAGATCAAGGGCCTGACCCCCGAGATCATGCGGGCAGCGCTGTACCAGGCCCGCGAGGCCCGTTTGCACATCCTGAGCCTGATGGAACGCGCCGTGCCCACCCACCGCGCCGAGATGAAGCCCCATGTGCCCCGCATCCTCACCCTCAAGGTCAACCCCGATAAAATTGGGGGGATTATCGGGCCTGGTGGCAAAAACATTCGCCAGCTCGAGGAGCTGGGGGTGGAAATCGACATCGAGCAGGACGGCACCATCCGGCTCTACAGTGCCAGCGCAGCCGCAGCCGAAGAGGCCAAAGCCCGCATCCTGGGCCAGACCGCCGAGGCCAAGGTGGGTGAGATCTACGAGGGCACCGTCACCCGGATTACCAATTTCGGGGCTTTCATTGAAATTTTGCCGGGTAAGGACGGTCTGCTGCACATCAGCCAACTGGCTCAAGGGCGGGTGCAAAAGGTCGAGGATGTGCTTTCGCTGGGCCAGAAGATTAAGGTCAAGGTCAACAGCATCGACGAGCAGGGGCGGGTGGATCTGATTCGTCCGGAGCTCGAGGGCCTGATCGCCCCACGCAAACCCCCTGTTCGACGATAAATCGCGGCTGTGTAGGACATGGGCTCAGGGGTAAAGCCAGGCCCTTTTCCCCATCCTAGGGTGCTGCTTTTGGAGTGAACATGAACAACAACCCACCATTTAGCCGTCCCAGGGCCCCCCGGCGACGGCAGGAACGTCCCAAACCCAGGGGGCCCATCCTGCTGGGCAAGCCCGACGGCGCCGTCGAAATTGTGTTTCTGGGCGGAACCGGCGAAATTGGCAAGAACATCACCGCCGTCCGCTATGAAGACGAGATGTTCATCATCGACGGTGGCCTGGCTTTCCCGGACGCCAGGATGCTCGGCGTGGACATCGTGATTCCACGCATCGATTATCTGGTTCAGAACAAAGACCTCATCCGGGGCTGGGTGCTGACCCACGGCCACGAGGATCACATCGGGGCCCTGCCCTACCTTTTCCCACAACTACCGCGGGTTCCGGTGTACGGGGCCAAGCTGACCCTGGGGCTGGTCAAGGGCAAGCTCGAGGAGTTCGGGCTTCCCGTGGGGGATTACAACTTCAAAGAGGTCTCCCCCGATGACCGCATCTCCATCGGGCGCTACTTCCAGCTCGACCTCTTCCGCATGACCCATTCCATTCCCGACAACTTCGGAATGATTATTCACACGCCCATCGGCAGGATCGTGCACACCGGCGACTTCAAGCTCGACGAGCGACCCATTGACGGCCAGACCTCCCACCTGGAAAAAATCGCCCAGGCCGGGGCCGAGGGGGTGCTTTGCCTGATCGCCGATTCCACCAACGGCGAGCGCCCCGGGGTCACGCCCAGCGAAAGCGAGGTGGCCGAAGAGCTCGACAAAGTCATCGGTGCGGCCAAGGGGCGCATCTTTGTAACCACCTTCGCCTCGCACATTCACCGCATCCAGTCGGTGGTCACGGCGGGCGAAAAGTACGGGCGAAAAATCGCTGTGGAAGGGCGCTCCATGCTCAAGTATGCCCGTATCGCCCTCGAGCTCGGCTACTTCAAGCAAAAAGACCGCTTCTACACCCTGGACGAGATCAAAGACCTGCCCGATGAGCAGGTGCTGGTAATTACCACCGGTTCGCAGGGCCAGCCTGAGGCGGTTCTGGCGCGCCTGGCTGCTGGCGCTCACAGCAAAATGGCCATCAAGGAGGGCGATACCGTCATCCTGAGCAGCAGCCCCATTCCCGGCAACGAAGAGGCCGTCAACACCGTCATCAACCAGCTATACGCCCTGGGGGCCTATGTGTTCTATCCGCCCCGCTACCGCGTGCACGCCTCCGGCCACGCCAGCCACGAGGAGCTCAAAACCGTGCTCAACCTGGCCCGCCCCAAATTCCTGATGCCCTGGCACGGCGAGATTCGCCATCAGGTCAACTTTAAGTGGCTGGCCCAGAGCATCCCGCACCCGCCGGAAAAAATCCTGATTCCCGAGAACGGGCGCCTGATCCGGCTTACCGCCAACAACATTGAGTTCAACGGAACCGTACCCCACGGCCAGCTTTATGTGGATGGTTTGGGGGTGGGCGACATCACCGATGAGATTCTGGAAGACCGCCACCACATGGCCGCCGAGGGGGTGGTGATCATCACCGCCCTGGTCAGCCGCGACCCGCTGGTGGAGGTGATCTCCAAAGGCTTTGTCAAGGCCGGCGAGCGCCTGTTGGGCGAGGTGCGTAAAATGGCCATGGACGCGCTGTATAGGGGTGTGCGCGAGAAGAAGCGCCTCGAAGAGATCCGTGACGACATCTACTACCCTGTCAAGAAGTTCATCGCTAAGAACACGGGGCGCAATCCGGTCATCCTGCCCATCGTAATCGAAGGTTGACGCGCGCAAGCGTGTTCAGGCCTGGAACCCTAGGCCTCGAAGCGTTCTAGAACTTGCAAGCTGGCGCGACCTCGAGTCAGGTCGCGCACCCGTTCTTGAAACTGGGGCAGCCGCGCTTCCTCCAGGCTGAGCACCCAGCACACCCCGGCTGCGTGGTAGGTTTCGCTTTCGCGCTCGAGGCCTTCCAGCAAGCGATATAAAGCGTTGCCAAACTCGAACGGGGCCTGGAGTTCGCAACGCACCCGGGGCGCAATTGCTCGCCTGGGGGCTTGCCGCAGGCATTCCGCAGCCACCCCCCCGTAGGCCCGCACCAGACCTCCCACGCCCAGCTTTATCCCGCCAAAGTAGCGGGTTACCACCACCATCACCCTATCCAGGTGCTGCGCTTCAATGGCACTTAAGATGGGGCGGCCCGCCGTGCCAGCAGGCTCGCCGTCGTCAGAAAAACGGTACTGCGCGCCCACCTTATAGGCCCAGCAGTTGTGGGCGGCCTGCAAGTCCTGAAGGGTCTGCAAAAGGACGGGTGCGGCCTCGGGGCTGGGCAGCGGCACCGCATGGGCAACAAAGCGCGAGCGTTTGACCTCGAGCTCGTAGCGATGGGATGCTTGCAGGGTAAAAGAGTTCATGCAGAAGGAGTGTGACCAAGCCCAGCCTGGGCCGCTGCATACATCACCCGCACATCCGGCTTTACACCCGTCCAGAGCTCGAAAGCCAGCGCTCCTTGCCAGACCAGCATGGGAAGCCCGCCCAGGGTGACCAGCCCAGCCTGCTGGGCCTCGAGCAGCAGACGGGTGGTCTGGGGATGATAGATGATATCCACCACCACCCCCGCTCGAGGCAGCAACCCCGGCGGCAGGGGTGAGCGGGTAGGGTCGTTGAGCCCCACACTGGTGGTGTTGACCAGCAGGTCACAGCTTCGCACCGCCGCCTCCAGCAGCGGCTCCGTCACCAGGTGCAGCCCCATGGCCGCGCACAGGGCCCTGGCCCGCTCGGTGGTGCGGTTATACACCGCCACATGCGCGCCCTCTTCCTTCAGGGCGTACGCAACGGCCCGGGCAGCCCCCCCTGCCCCCAGCAGCAGGGCTTTCTTGTTGCGGTAAGCGATGCCGGCCTCATCCAGCCCCGCGATAAAACCCATGGCGTCGGTGTTGTAGCCAATCAGCCGACCCTGCTCGCACACAATGGTGTTAACCGCGCCGATGGCCGCCGCTTCGGGACTTAGTTCGTCCAGGTATGCCAGCACGCTTTCTTTGTGAGGGATGGTCACGTTAACCCCTGTGAACGCCCGCCGGACTTCTTGCAGCCGGGCCCGTAAAAACGAAGGCGGGGTCTCCAGGGCCCGATATGAGCCCTCGAGCCCCGCCGCCCTCAGCGCCGCCTGGTGCATGGCCGGGGAAAGCGAGTGTCCGACCGGAAATCCTATCAGACCCAGTTGCACGCCTGGATTTTACGCTTTTGCGCGGCGGTTTGCGATGGTCGAAGCGAAAACCCAACCCACAAACAGCTCGAGCCCTCGGCATTACACTCCCGCTAGCCTGGCTTGCTAAGATAATCTTGGTGAGAAAGCTACTGGTTATTTTACTGCTGGTTGCCTCTTTTGCGCAGGCCCGAACCTACATCATCCCCATTGAAGGAACCATCGATGGGCCTCTAGCCACCTTCGTTGAACAGTCCCTCGACCAGGCCGAACGCGAGGGGGCCAGCGGGGTGGTGTTCCGGGTCAACACCCCCGGGGGCCGGGTGGATGCGGCCATCCGCATCACCGACCGCATCCTGTCCTCCACCGTACCCACGCTGGCCGTGGTGGAAAACGCCTTCTCGGCCGGGGCCCTCATCTCACTGGCGGCTCAGCAGATCATGATGCTGCCCGGCTCCAACATCGGAGCGGCCCTGCCGGTTACCATCACCCCCATCGTGGGCAACACCAATGCCGCCGACCGCAAGGTCATATCGGCCCTGAAAGGCAAGTTCCGGGCGGTCGCCGAGGCCCGCAACCGCCCTGCCAACATCGCAGAAGCCATGGTGGATCCCGAGGTCGAGGTGCGCGGCATCACCACCCGAGGGGAACCCCTGACCCTCTCGGCCAGGCGGGCCGTGGAGCTCAAGGTGGCCGATGCCGAGGTCGCCAGCCTGCGCGCCGCCCTCGAGAAAGCCGGCTTTAACACCGACACCCAGGAACTGCAGCCGGGCCCCCAGGTGCGGGTGGCCCGTTTTCTGACCGACCCCACCATCGCGGCCATTCTGCTGGCGGTGGGGGTGCTGGGGCTCATCTTGGAATTTTTCACCCCAGGCACCTTTATCCCCGCCATCATCGGCCTGACCTCGCTGGGCCTGTTCTTCCTGGGGGGCTACCTGGCGGGCCTTTCCAGCGCCCTGTCTATCATCCTGCTCTTCGGGGGCTTGTTGCTGGTGGTGTTCGAGCTGTTTGTGACCCCCGGTTTTGGCATCCCCGGTCTGGTTGGCCTGGGTCTGATCGGGGCTTCAATCTACTTCACCTTTGGGGACGAGGCCCTGCAGGTCGGCTCCTTCGCCATTATCGGGCTGGCCTTGGGGCTGTTCTTTATATTCCGCTACCTACCAAAGGGGCGGGTGGCCCGTCCTTTCGTACTGAGCAGCGCAGTTGAAGAGGTGGCACCGCCCAAAAACGAGCTGGAATCGCTGCTGGGAGCCATCGGCAAAGCCATCACCGACCTGCGCCCCGCGGGCACGGCCCAGTTCGGCGACCGACGGGTGGATGTGGTCACCCTGGGCGAGTTCATCGACCGGGGGCAGACCGTCCGGGTGATCCAGGTGGAAGGCCCTCGGGTGGTGGTTCGGAAGGTGGACAGTTAGTCTGGCTATGCGCTTTTGCCTACAAAGAAAGCTGGGAAAGCCCACACCTTTTGGCCCATGGTGTACCCTTAGGGAGCACCCGGCCCAGCCCGGCATCTGCATCTACGCTAGAAAGCAGTTGGCGCCTGTAAAAAACAAGGCGGTTTGATCTTTGAGGAGGATCGCATGGAGTTTGGAGTGTTAATCATCGCTGGCATCGTTTTACTGGCCGTTTTCTTATTCTTTTACCTGGTACCGGTGCCCCTATGGATTACCGCGTTGTTTTCGGGGGTTAACGTACCGCTAACCTCCCTGGTCGGCATGCGTTTCCGACGAATCCCCCCGGCCAAAATTGTGAATCCCATGATTAAGGCCTTTAAAGCAGGCATTCCGGTCGAGACCGCCAAGCTCGAGGCCCAGTACCTGGCCGGGGGCAACGTAGACCGGGTGGTGGATGCCCTGATTGCCGCCGACAAGGCCGGCATCAAGCTGAACTTCGACCGCGCCGCCGCCATTGACCTGGCGGGGCGGGATGTGCTCGAGGCCGTGCGGCTCTCGGTGAATCCCAAGGTAATTACCAGCCCGATGGTAGCGGGTATGGCCAAGGACGGCATCCAGCTGCTGGCAACCGCCCGCATCACCGTGCGGGCCAACATTGACCGCCTGGTGGGTGGGGCCGGCGAAGAAACCATCGTGGCCCGGGTGGGCGAGGGCATCGTGGCCTCCATCGGCCAGTCGGAGGATCACAAGCAGGTGCTCGAGCAGCCTGACCGTATCTCCAAAACCGTGCTAGCCAAAGGCCTGGACGCCGGCACGGCTTTTGAAATCCTATCGGTGGATATCGCCGAGGTGGACGTGGGTAAAAACATCGGGGCCCAGCTTCGCACCGACCAAGCCGAGGCCGACAAGAAAATTGCCCAGGCCAAGGCCGAGGAGCGCCGCGCGATGGCGGTGGCCCTGGAGCAAGAAAACGCGGCCCTGGTAGAGGCCATGCGGGCCAAGCTGGTGGAGGCCCAAGCGGCCGTACCTTTGGCCCTGGCCGAGGCCCTGCGCAACGGTCGCATAGGCGTTATGGACTACTATCAGCTTAAAAACATTGAGGCCGACACCGAGATGCGCGATTCCATCAGCAAAGCCAGCGGCGGCAGCACTTCCGATGATGGTTCGCAACGCTAAGCGCTCTGGGGGCGCGGCGCTCGCCCCCATCTGGAGGGCCCCATGGGCTTAGACGATCTTTTAGGTCTGCTGTTCCTGTTCTTCTTTATCGTGCTGCCGGCCCTGCAAGGGCTGCTGCGGCGGGGCCAGCAAGTTCCCCCCGACTTCGAACCCGACGAGATCCTCTTACCCGGTGAGGAGCGTCGCCCGGCCTCGAGCGCCCCGCCCACCCGCTCGAGCACCCCAACCCCCAGCAGCCCTCCCCCAAGCCCCCCCGCCCGGCCTGTGGTAAGCCAGCCGGCCCCATCCCCAAAACCCAAAACACCGCCCAGACGACCCCGGAGCCTCGAGGAGGTCGAGCGTGAGCGTCAAAGCCGCCCCAGCCCGCGCCCCTCCTCAGAACCCCCTCAAAAAGCCTCCAGCAAGCCGCAACCCAAAAGCAAGAAAACCACCGATCAGTGGGCGTTTTCAACCTCAACCCGTGCTATTCTGAACGGTGTGGTTTGGCACCAGATACTGGCCGAACCCAGGAGCCAATATTGGAGAAGAGTACGCAAAGCAAAGCGGTAGTTCCCCTGCGTTCGCCCCAGGAAGCCCTGTCCTTGCTGGGCCACGGGGATAAACATCTAAAAACCCTTCGCAAGCTTTTGCCGGCCCAGCTTGTGGTGCGGGGGCAGGAGGTTCAAATCTCGGGCGACCCGGACGCGGTGTGGTTGGCCGAACGGGTCATCCGCGACCTGGTCACCCTGGTACGCCAGGGCGCGGAAATTGACTCGGGCACCCTCGAGCAGGTCATCCTGGTGGCGGAAAATGGTCAGTCGCTGCCGGTCGAAACCACCACACCCGCCCTCGGCGGCGAGATTACCCTGCCCGGCCGCTTGAAGCCCAAAACCCCCGGCCAGCGAAAGTATGTGGAGGCCATCAGCACCCACGACATCACCTTTGGCATCGGCCCGGCCGGCACTGGCAAAACCTACCTGGCCGTCGCCATGGCGGTGGCTTTTCTCAAGGCCAAGAAAATTAAGCGCATCATCCTGACCCGCCCGGCGGTGGAGGCTGGGGAGCGCCTGGGCTTTTTGCCGGGTGACCTCCAGGCCAAAATCGACCCCTATCTGCGCCCGCTCTACGATGCCCTGTTCGACATGATCGATGCCGAGCGCTTCGAACAGTACATCCAGTCGGGGGTGATCGAGGTGGCCCCGCTGGCCTTCATGCGGGGCCGTACCCTGAACGACGCCTTTATCATCTTGGATGAAGCCCAGAACACCACCCCCGAGCAGATGAAGATGTTCCTGACCCGCATGGGCTTCAATAGCCGGGTGGTGATCACCGGCGACATTACCCAGATCGACCTACCCAAGGCCCAAAAAAGCGGCCTGGTAGAGGCCCTGCGCATTCTAAAGGGCATCCAGGGCATTGCCCAGCAGCGCTTTTTGGAGTCCGATGTGGTACGCCACCCGCTGGTAGCGCGCATCATCAAGGCCTACGAGGCCCATGAGCACGAGAGCTAGCCATGGGGGTAGATCTGGTTGCGCACACTCGAGTACCTCGAGGTCTGGGCCCTGCGGTGCGCAGGGCGCTTGGGCTTCTACTGGCGGAGCTTGGGCACGGGGACAAGTCTCTAACCCTGATCCTTACCAACGATAACGAGATACGGGCCCTCAAGCAGCAGCACTGGGGCGAGGATGCCCCTACCGATGTTTTATCGTTTCCCACCTACGAACCGGGCGACCCCTTTATCCCGCCGCACCTGGGCGATATCGTGATCAGCCTGGATACCGCCCGCCGCCAGGCCGAGCAGCTTGGGCACAGTCTTCAGCACGAGGTTAAGGTACTGGCCGCCCATTCGCTTTGGCACCTGCTGGGACACGACCACCGCTCCGAGACCGAATGGGAAGGGTTTAGGCGCGTGCAGGCCCGCATCCTCGAGCTCTGAACCATGCCAACCCGTCCCCCACCACCCAAACCCGGAACCGATCCCCTGCCCCTGCGAGGCCTGCGGGCTTCGTTTGGCTATGCCTGGGCCGGGGTTCGTTATGCCTGGAAAAGCCAGCGCAATTTCCGCCTCGAGGTCTATGTGGCCGCCCTGGCCCTGGGCCTGGCCTGGTGGCTGAAGGTCAACCCGGTACCGGTGCTCCTGTTGGTAGCCCTGGTGCTGGGCCTCGAGCTCATCAACACCGCCCTCGAGGCCGTGGTGGATCTGGTCTCCCCCAACTACCACCCGCTGGCCAAAGCCGCCAAAGACATCGCCGCGGCCAGCGTACTGATAGTGAGCACAATTGCAGCCCTGATCGGCTTTTTGCTGTTTTTTCCGCCGCTTGTGAGCCGGCTGGGGCTGTGGTAAACTCTCGGCTAGTAGCGTATGGACTCCCCACCCAAAACCTGGCCCTGGCCTTGCCCTGGGACGCTCCGGGGCGAGTTAGCTTTTGGTTGGGCCTGACGCGAACCTTATGGAAAGCATCCCTGGTAGTCTTGGTATCATCGCTTTGCTCATCCTGATCAACGCTTTTTTTGTTACCGCTGAATTTTCTCTGGTAGCCATCCGGCGCAGCCGGGTCGAGCACCTGGCGGAAAGCGGGGCCTGGCAGGGCCGGCTGCTCAAAGATGCCATGGCCCGGCTTGACGCCTACATTGCCACCACCCAGCTTGGCATCACCGCCACCAACCTGGTTCTGGGGGCTTTTGGAGAACCGTACGTCACCCGGCTGATTGTGACGGGCATCGGGGTGTTGTTCGGCCAGCCCGAGGCCGCCGCTGCTACTGAAAGCAGCCTGCTTTCCAGCGCGGGCTTTGTGCTTTCGGTGGTTTTCATCACCTTCGTTACGGTGCTCTTTGGCGAGCTTATTCCCAAAGGCATCGCCCTCCAGCGCACCGAGCAGGTCGCGGTCTTCACCATTCTGCCGCTCAACATTTTCCAGCGGCTCACCACACCGCTGGTCTGGCTGTTCAACCGAAGCGGTAATTTTTTCCTCCGGCTGATGGGCCTCAAAGAAGCGCCCTCGCACTCCATGGTCGGCAGCGCCGAGGAGCTCAAGTTGATCGTGGAGGCTTCATCCAAAGAAGGGGTCTTGGACGAGAGCGAGGGGGAGATCATCAGCCAGATCCTCGACCTCGAGGAAACCCTGGTGCGCTCGATTATGGTGCCAAGGGTAGAAATGGTTACCATATCCGCCGAGGCCAGCCTGCGCGATTTTTGGGCGATGGCCCGCGAGCACCGCTACTCCCGGGTGCCGGTGTACCAGGAGACCATCGACAACATCATCGGGGTGGCCTATATCAAAGACCTGCTGGAGTACAGCGGCCCGGAGTTAGATAGCATCAAGGTGGGTAGCATCTGCCACCCGGCTTATTTTGTCCCCGAAACCATGGGGGCCCGGGAGCTGCTGCGCGAGATGCGCCGGCGCAAAACCCATATGGCCATCGTGGTGGACGAGTTCAAGGGCACTGCGGGTCTGGTCACCCTCGAGGACATCATCGAGGAGATCATCGGCGAAATCTACGACGAGTCGGACGAAGAAGAGGTGGCCCCGGTGCAGCAAATCGCCGAGGGGGTGTATCTGCTGGATGCCTCGGTTCCGCTCGAGGAGGCCTCTAAAAAGCTGGGCATCGAGCTGCCCGAAGGCGAGTACGATACCCTCTCGGGCTTTCTGATGAACGAGTTTGGGCACATCCCCGAGGTAGGGGAAAAGCTCGAGTACGGTGGTTATGAGTTTATCGTCGAAACCGCCGACCCCCGGGGCATCGAGCGGGTGCGGGCCCAGAACAAAATCCCAGAGCCCCTCGACGACGAGACCCCCAGCGAGTCGGTCACCTCGGAAGAAGCCTAGGGCGCTTCGCAAAAATCAAAAAAGCGCAACGGGTTGGTTTGTTGTTACAGTCCTGGCGGCACAAAATAGAGAGAACCACGATAAGTAAGAGACTGTCTTAATACCCTCCCTCATGCTATAGTCGCGCATGGAACTCAGACAAAGCCGCTACCCCAGCGATCTGACCGACCAGGAATGGCCATCCTGGCACCCCTGATGCCGCCCCCCATCGCCCCCGGGGGCATCCCTGGCGGGAAATCCTGAACGGCCTCTTCTACATCACCCGCGCCGGTTGCGCCTGGCGCATGATGCCCTGCGACCTGCCCCTTCCGTTGGTGGCGCAAATCTGGTTTCCTGCAACAGATACACACCACCCTGCGCGAGAAAACCCGCCGTAAAGCAGGACGCCTGCCTGAACCCAGTGCGGGGATTCTGGACAGCCAGCGCGTGAAGACCTTGGGAAAAGGGGGGTCAGGGGTATGACGCGGGCAAGAAGGTAAAGGGGCGCAAACGGCATCTGCTGGTGGATACCCAGGGGCTGTCGAAGCGGTTATCGCGTCTGTTTGTGGATGGGGGCTACAAGCGCAGGTTCGAGGAATGGGTTCGGCGCACCTTGGGCTGGACGGTGGAGGTGGTGCGCAGGCCGGATGCCAACTTCAAGACCAGCCTCGGAAGTGGACGCGGGGGCATCGGGGGTTTGTGGTGATTCCCCGCAGATGGGTGGTGGAGCGCACCTTACGCAGACAAGCGTGCCTCCGCACACGGAGGCACGTCTGCTTGGCCCTGCCTGGCTCAGTTTCAGCCGCCGGCTGAACCGGGACTATGAGCTTCTACCCGAGAGCTCAGAGACCTTCATCTACACGGCAATGATCCGGCTTATGGTCAGAAGATTGGCCTCCTAGAAAGTATTAAGACAGTCTCTAAGAAGCCCCCTGGCGCGCAGCGAAAGGAGGGGGCGCCTAGAACACAGGGGGGCAAGAACCGCCCCGGCAAAAGCCCGGGCCGCGCCCGGGCTCAGAACCCCCCTCCTACCACCCCGCCGGCCAGAGCCAGGCCCGTTGCTGCGGGGTCATGGGGCCGTCGGGGGGCTGCTCGCGCCTGCTGGTGCGGAAGGCATCAAACCAGGCGATGGCCGCCGGGTCGGTGATCTCGTCCAGCCGCCACTCCCCGAACTCGCAGCGCACGCTCCCGTCGGGGTTCAGGAAGGCCCCCGCCCCCCGCCCGGCCAGGCGGAAGTAGCGCTTCTCCCAGGACTTGGGGTAGGGCCCCACCCCGTCGGCGTAGGAGAGCAGGATCACCTCGTGGGTGCGGTTGGAGAGGGAGGGGAAGCGGGGGTTGTACTGGATGCCGTTGGTGATGTATATCGGATTGGAGTTGCTGGTGGCCACGTAGGCCTCGTACTCCCCGTCAATCCAGTACCAGTTGCGGGTATAGCTCCACGGCGGATTCCCCGGCCCCGGCCAGGTCACGTCCACATCCTCGTCCCGCCACTGGATCACCCCCCGGTGCCAGGAAGCGATGTAGATGCCCTTCTTAGCGTTGAAGATGCCGGGTACGTCCTCCTGCAAGCAGCCGATGAAGGGGGGCGCGCCGATGGGGGAGGTGGCGATCGCGTTGTGAAGAAAAAGGTTTCTGGTATCAATGATAGCGGCCTGCACCCCCGGCTCCCACGGAAACCGCTCCAGCACCTCGAACTCCACCGGCCCGATGGGGGCCTCGAAGCGCCAGGGGTTCTCCTGGGTGTGCAGCTTGAAGCGGTACTTCCAGCGGAACTTGCGCCCGCCGTAGATCTTGTTGAGCGTCTGGTCCAGCCCGTAGTGCACCAGGTAGCCCTCGGTGGTGACCAGGCCCTGCACGCGGTAGAAGGCGGGGGCGACCTTGTTATCGTAAGGCAGGGTGGGCAGGGTCATGACCCGCCAGCTGCCATCCAGGCCCTCCACGTAGGTATGGAGCCCAATGCCGAACGCATTGTCCTTATACCAGTAGTCCAGATACCCCTCCGCCGCGTCGTACTTGAAGACCAGCGGCCCGTCCGTGGGCGGATCGATCACCGGCGGGGGCGGCGGGGCAGCGGGGCGGTTGTTGCAGCTGGTACCGAGCAGTAAAGCGGCCATGGTGAGAAGCAGCAATCGTTTCATCAGCTTTATTGTAGCCTCCCGCATACCGCCCGTTCCTCATCAATGAGAACTCATAAGAAATCTCCAAGACTCTTTCTACTAAAATGGAGCCATGCAACTGGCCCAACATCAGCGCCGCCCCCGGTTGGAACTCCAACTGCGACACCATCCGGATCACCTCCACGCCCTCTACCGGGAGTCCCAAGACCAGACCGAACGCGCCCGCTGGCACGCTCTCTGGCTGCTGGCCAGGGGTCAGAGCATCCCCGAGGTAGCCAGGAATCTGGGCTATACCGATCGCTGGGTGCGTCAGGTGATCCACCGCTACAATCAGGGCCTGCCTATGAAGAATCTGCGGCACGAGAACAAAGGCCGGGCCCCCCTCGTACCGCCCGAACTCCAGGAACCCTTCCGCCAGGCCCTCCTCCAGCCCCATCCCAGGGACGGGCTTTGGAGCATACGCCACGCGGCGGAGTGGCTGGCTGAAAGGCTGGGACGTCCGGTGGATGGGCGGCGGGCCTGGTACTGGATGCGTCGCCTGGGCCTGGCCCCGCTGCGCCCCCGGCCGCGCCACCGGGAGGCGGATGCGAAGCGGCAGGAGGCTTTCAAAAAAAGCTCTTTCTGATGGTTTTCCTGTTCAGGCTGCTCTTTCCTGAACTGGAGTTGGAGGTGTGGGGCTTTGATGAGCACCGAATAGGGCTGAAGCCCATCCGCCGACGGGTATGGGCCTTGCGAGGGAGGACGCCGCTAGCGCAGGAGCGGCCCCGCTATCGCTGGCTGTATGTGTACGCCTTCATAAGGCCGGGTACGGGGGAAAGCGAGTACTGGCTGCTGCCCTCGGTCTCGGTGGAGGGGTTCCAGTTGGTGTTGGAGGCCTTTGCCCGGCTACGGGGGGCGGGGGCGGGCAAGCTGGTACTGGTGGTGCTGGATCAGGCTGGCTGGCACACCTCGGGGCGGGTGGAGCCAGCCAGGGGCTTGGGGCTGTGTTATCTGCCATCCTACTCGCCCGAGTTGCAGCCGGTAGAACGAGTCTGGGGGCTCATCGACGCGGTCGTGGCCAATGGGCAGGTGCAGGATGAAGAGGAGCTGTGGGCCAAGGTGGAAGCCCGGTGCGCTTACCTACAAACCCAGCCCGCGCTTATCCAGAGCTACACCCTATTTCACTGGTGGCCGGGGGGATGTTAGGGGAATGAATCAAAAGGATTTCATATAAGAGGCTGTCGTAAAAGCCCTCCACGAGAGGCTACGCGGCCCTGGCCAGCCGCTTCACCAGTAAGCGTATCATGCCCAAGTACATCCAGGCCTCCGTTGCCTCAGGATGGTACTCGTAATCCTTCCCCAACCGTCGGTTCCGCCCCAGCCAGGCAAAGGTCCGCTCCACCACCCACCGCTTGGGCAAAGGCTTGAACCCACTCTCCCGCGGAATCTCCGGCGTCTCCTCTCCTTCCCGCACCCAGACCCCTCGCACCCCCGCGTAGGGACGAGCCACCACCTCCATCTCCAACCCCAGGGAGGAAGCCAGTCCCGCAAGACCCCGGTACCCCCAGTCCACGAAAAGCTTGCGCACCCGGGGCCACAAGGAAAGGTCCATCCCCAAAAGCAAGGCCTGCCCACCCCTCTTGTCGTGCTCGTTAGCCGGATGGACAAAGGCCTTCAAAAGACGCCCCCCGGTGTCCGTCAGAATCTGCCGTTTCCTCCCTTTTACTTTCTTTGCCCCGTCGTTTCCCCGGGGCCCCCTTTTTCCGTGGTCTTGACGGACTGGCTGTCTAGGACCAAGGCGCTGGGGGAAGCATACCTCCCTTCTCGTTCCCGGTCCCGGCGGGCCAGGGTTTGGACGGCTCTCTCCCATACCCCCTCCTTCTGCCACTTGCGGAAGTAGTGGTAGACCGTAGACCAGTGGGGCAGGTCATGGGGCATAGCCCGCCACTTGATGCCGTTTTCCAGGACGTAGAGTATGGCGTTCACTATTTCCCTTCTGGGCACCTTGGCGGGTCGGCCGCCGGGCTTGGGGGCGGGGATCAAGGGTTCCAGCAAGGCCCACTCTGCGTCCGAGAGGTCGCTGGGGTAAAATCTACGTGTAGGCATCACCCTTCCAGTATTGCGGACTTTTACAACAGTTTCTAAACTAGCGCTATGCCAGAAGTGATCTCCGAACTCTACATCCCCAAACCTCCCAAGGAAGTCTATGCCGCCGCGCGCGACCTGGCCGGCCTTAAGCCCTACCTCAAGGACGTGGAGACCCTCGAGGTGCTGGAAGACCACGGCAGCACCTCGCGCACCCGCTTCGTGGCCGTGGCGATGGGCAAAAAGGTGCACTGGATCGAGGAGGAGCGCTGGTTCGACGCCGAGCTGCGCAACGAGTTCGACAGCAAAGAGGGCGACTTTGATGTCTACCGGGGCTCCTGGACCTTCCTGCCCGAGGGGGAGGGCACCCGGGCGGTGCTGAAGCTCGAGTACGAACTCAACATCCCCATCTTTGGCGGCTTGCTGCAAAAACTGGTCAAAAAGCTCATGCAAGAAAACGTCGACGATCTACTGCGCGGCCTCAAGGAGCGCTGCACCGCGGCTTGAGGTGCTATACTCCAGCTATGTTTGCTCTCCGATG